>DBCB01000359.1:7911-14247 GCA_002303765.1 Planctomycetaceae bacterium UBA969 | reverse complement strand
GGTAAGGGTAGTGGCGTTGCTTGCCAAATTAGCTGTATTTAATGTCACGATAGGTGCAACTATTGTAACCCGATATGCACCGGTTCCAGATCCATAAGCAGTAGCCGCCGTGACAAAGTAAACATTTCCCGCAACCACAGAAACACTAGCCAAACTGTTTAGCCCATCGCCGCTATCATCATCAAAAGCTACAAGAGTTCTGCTGGAATCATAAATGCGTATGTAGGTGTCAATGCTGCTGCCGTTAATTTGATCCAACGACGCTTGAAGCACACCCGTTGCGGTTGCTGTAAAAGTGTAATAATCTTCCTCACCAGCATTGGATATATCTCCATCAGCGCCAAATCCACCCGTTATGGCGCTAAGAGGAATTGCTGTATCGAAGGAAGACCCTGGTGGCGCGGCAAGAATGGTAGCTACTTGAACTGGACTGCCACTGGTACTACCAAAGGAGTTAATGATTGCGGTCAGGCTACCAGGGGCGCTTGGCAGTGTAGTAAAAGTTATAGTTAACTGGGTTGCAGTTGCATTAGTGACTGTGCCAGTACCACTGCTAAGAGTAACCGTATTGTTGGCCGCAATGGTATTAAACCCTGTACCAGCAATGGTAAGGGTAGTGGCGTTGCTTGCTAGGTTAGCTGTGTTTAATGTCACGGTGGGTGCAGTGGCAATTCCTTCATAAGCACCGACGCTAGGTGCAGTGGAAGAGCGGGTAACGCCGCGCTGATCTAAGCCATTGATAGGTGCTGCATTACTGATGGTTGCATTACCAGCGCCAATGGCAACACTGCCAGCACCTAAGGCAATGGTAAAAGTAGGGCCGCCGTTGTTTTGTAGAGGGCCGAGATTGAGTTGTTGACTGGTAACCGTGGTTGCGCCTGACAAAGTGCCCGAAGTAATAAAGTTATTTGTGCTCGTCGTTGGTGTAGTGCCAGCAAAATCGCCCCCGGTGCTATTGGCGATGATAGTGTTGGTGATGGTGGATGAACTACTGCTGTAAATGCCACCACCGCCACCCGAATATGTAGCAGTATTGCTGGAGAAGGTGGAATTAATAACAGTGAGAGTGTTGCCAAAATTGTCGATGCCACCGCCAAATGATGAGGAATTGCCAAAGATGGTGGAATTTGTGACGGTGAGGATGGCGCCATAATTGTTTTCAATAGCCCCACCAAATGTTGCGGAATTGTTAGATAGGGTAGAATTGGCAATGTTAAGGGTGCCGGAGTTATTAAAGGCCCCGCCAAAGCTGGTAGTTTTTGCCCCGGAAACAGTCACGCCTAAGATGGAGAGGTTACCACCCGTGGCGATGTTGAAGATGTTGAAGTCACGATTAACATCACCGTTATTACCACTGATGATAATCGAGGAAGCAGCTAGTCCAGTGATAGTTAGGGTACCTGCAGTCGCAGTAGTTTCAATATCCGGCAAAGCAGACCCAAGAGTGATAGTACTAGCACCATTCGTAAACAGCGAGGAAGCGAAAATAATCTCATCGTTGGCTGAGGTTAAGTTGGCAGCTTCAATCGCTTCTCTTAAAGAACCTGAGCCTGAATCTGCATTAGTGGTTACGGTATATTGGTTGGCATCATGCGGGAGCGTAAGATTGGCACTATCATAATCAATTGCGCTAGCGATAAGAGAATTTGAAACTTGTCCAACTTGGAATTCAAGAACTTCATCTCCGCCTTTGCCGGTTAAATTGCTACTTGCTGCAATATCGGCTTGCGTAATGCTTGCGAACTGCTCTACAAACGCTTTGCCTGCATCCGTGTTTGCAATCGAACAACCATAAAGAAGAATATCCGCATCGGCAGTAAGAGAACTTCCCCACGATGCAACCTGTATTGCACCGGCAGTTAAAACTGTGGAATCGAACGCCTGATTTCCGAAATACAATACACCATCATTTCCATGGCTGATAATCCTAAGTACTGGCACATTGGCAAGGCCTTCAAGGGCAGTGGTAATCTGGCTAACAACATCGCGGTTGCCATCGATTGAAACAACCAACGAGCCTTTTAATTCATCAACAGGGATGGTTGCAACAAGGGAGGAATCAATAAGGACAACACCTTTTGTAGAGGCGGCCTGCAAAGCAACATCATCAAGTTTGTTTACCAATTGAAAAGCTGAAGCTGAAAAAGCAGAGGCATCATTGGAGCAAAAATAAACCTGACTGGAACGGTAGTTGGTTGAGTTTTGCTGCAGGCGAATGTCATCAACAAGCGTGATGGAGTTTGCTGCACAAGTGTTTTCAGAAATACCAATTGCGAAGTCGTGGAAGGCAGGCACGGTTTTGGCATCGGGGGTAAGTCTAACTTCCAAATGCTCAACCGAAAGGCGGCCGCTCACTGACCGCCTAGATTTTGATTCAAACAGCGATTTGAACCAACCTTTACGTTTAATATTATACAATTGAATCTTTCTTATCTGTTGAAAAAAATATCACGCTATAAAATATCATTGATTGTAAATAATCCTGCAATAATGCGCAAGAATAAATACCCCATATCCTCCAGTAACTGCCTACAATGCGTATAATTGTCAAGCCAAAACAATTATTATCCAGGCCAGTATTTGAGTCGTACGAATGGAAACCTAAAAAAGATCAAGAAAAGCATGATAATCCTTAAAATAGCCACAATCAGAAAAGTAAATATAAAATGTGCTAATAAACCGTTGCTGGCCAAAATAAGCCCAAAGAAATAAGAAAATGTGCCAAAGAAACGAATTCTTTCGCTACAAATCATTCAAAACAAGCAATTAAAACAATAGCTTTAGGAGTTTAGGTTCTATTACTTTTTAGGTGCAGGGGCATATTTAGACTGTAAGGCTTTAAACTCAGATTCTTTTTTCAGGGAATCGAAGGAATCATCTGAACTAACTGCTTGTCCCCAAATTCCCTGTCTTTGGGGCTCTGGAAAGGCCTCAATTGCTTTCTTTAACAATTCAACAGCCTTTTTCTTGTACAAATCAGCCTGGGGTTTGAGTTCAGGTTTGGCATCGGAATCTAACTCAAGTTTACCCCCGGATATGGAATAAACACCAGCTGCGTTTAAAACCGTTTGCACGGAAGGGGTTGGATTTTTTGCAAGTGCAGCGTCTGCATCTTCAATTGCGCCTTTGATATTATTCTGGGTTGCACGCAAATAGCCTCTCATGGTTAAGGCTTCAATGATCTGGCCAGGTTCCGCATCCTTGCTGGCAAGCACCATGGTGAAATCGTCTTGGGCAAGATCTTTCCAAGCGCTAACTAAAAGCATGGCTCTACGCACCCGAGACTGAGTGTCATCAGGAAGCATGGCTGCACTTCGACTTAAATCAGATAATGCGGGCCCCAACAAATTCAAAGCTCGCTGGCAGATTCCGCGTCCTTTATAAGCCAGGGGATCAAGGGGTAAATCCTTCTTGGGGTCATGCGTGGCAAAATAATCATCAAATGCTGTTTTGCTTTCTGCAAACTTATTCAGTTCAAGCAAAATCTTCGCTTTCAAAAGATGGGATAAGCTGTTGCTGGGATTTAATTGCACTGCAAGATTGCATAGAGGAAGTGCTTTTTCGAAATTCTTGGTAGAGTAAAAAAGCTCTGCTGCAATTAGGTAATCTTCGATTTTATCTTTGTTGAGAAATCGCAAATTACCTGCTTGAATAAAGTCCTCTGTAGCTTTCTGGATTTCTTTAGGCTGCAAATCGAGGTAAGCCAAACCACGCCAGTGGTAAGAATCACCACTAATCGGATTGGCCTTGATGTTTTTAGTGAACAATTCGATGGCTTCAACATTTTTGCCTTCCTTGCGGTAGCAAAGAGCAAGATTGTTAATACCTCTTGGGTCTGTAGGTTTCAGTTTAACGGCTTCCTCAAAATTCTTCTGTGCATCTTTAAATTTGTTCATTTCAAAGAACAAATTCCCTTCATTAACCAACACATCAAACTTGGGAATACCGTATTTTTCGGCCTTTTTAAAGTCTTCAAATGCTTCAGAATAGTCAGAATCGGTGGTACTGGTTTTGCCACGCATTAGTTTTCCATCCACAATGCCACGCACGAGGTAAGCGGGGCCGAGGTTGGGCCGGGTTGCTATGCAAGAGGTAAGAGAAGCCCGGGCAGCGGCAAATTGTTCCTGCCTAACCTGACAGACTGAGGTAAGAAAATTAGCCCAGAACATTTCGGGGTCTTTTCGCAGGGCCTTTTCGAAAAAGTCCTGAGCAGTGGCGTAATCATTTTGATTCAAAGCACCCAATCCAAGAAAGAAGAACTCCGAAGCACGCTCGGGGGCGATGGTTTTAGCTTTTTCAAATTCTGCCTGAGCTTCGGGTAATCGAGATAGAGTTTTAAATAAATCACCCTTGATCAAATGGAAGATGTGATTTTCCTTGGCAAAGCCCAGGGTTTTCTCCATAATCTCGAGAGATTCCAACGATCGTTTTTTCAATTCTTCTGCAGAAATATCAGGCAAAGGCATGGCATTTCTGCGAGCGAGAATAACAGCGAGCTCGAGCGCTTCATCCGTCAATTGTTTTTTTTCTGCATCAGAAAGGTGATCAGGGAGTTTAAGCTTATATTCTTTGTCTTCAATGTAGTTAACTCCTACAATTGTAAGGCCCTTGGCTGCTTCGGAAATTGAGCTTTCTCTTGCTTCCGTTCGATTGCCCATGGCATCAGATGAATGGAAAAGAGCATCATCATAATGCTTTGAAAAAAGGCTCATATCGGTGGTCGCCTTGATTCGCGCCTCTGTTTGCATCAGAAGTGCATTGGAAGATTCGTAAATCTCCTTCAGTAAATCTTTACCTGAAGTCTGGGCGACAACCTTTCCTAGGATATCTTTGGCCTCCTCAAATTTCTTTTCATCAAATAAAGTCTTGGCACTGATGAGCGCTGGCGTGGTTTCGTTGCGAATTCCATCAAGTTCGAGTGCAATCGCCTTATTTTTTTCGTCAACTGCATCGCGAGCAGCCATTTCCTTGATGCTTGAATTCCGAATCATAATTGCTGCAGTAATGGAACCTATAAAAATGGTGACTGCGGCCACTGCGGAAACACCTATAAGAGCAGCCTTTGCCTGATTGCGTTTTGCCCACTTCAAAGTTTTCGTGTAAATGCCAACAGGCCGGGCTAGGATAGGTTCGCCCTTGATAAATCGTTCGATATCATCAGCAAGCTCATCGGCAGTGGGATAGCGCTTGGCTTTATCTTTTTCAAGGCACTTTAAACAGATGGTTTGTAAATCGAGCGGAACACTAGGCACCAAAATATTAGGTGCAACGGGTTCCTTATTGCGAACATCTTCGAGTGTTTGAAGCAGGGTGGTGCCCCTGAAAGGCGGTTTCCCTGTTAGAAATTCGTAGAACATTGCGCCTAGTGAATAAATATCTGCGAGAGGCCCGATATCTGCGGTTTCGCCACTCGCTTGCTCGGGAGGCATATAGCTTGGTGTACCCATGATAGAACCAGCACGGGTTTTACCATCATCTGCATCCATCTTTTTGGCTAGGCCAAAGTCTGCGATTTTCCCGATACCATCCTTGGTTATTAGCACATTAGCAGGCTTTAAATCGCGGTGAATGATTTGCATGCTATGGGCATAAGCCATGCCTCGCGAAAGCTGCAGCATCATTTGAGCGCACCATTCAGCCGGTTGTGGCTCGCTCTTTAATTTGGAGTCGAGTGGGCCGCCATCCACAAATTCGAGAGAGAAAAACGGTGCGCCTTGAAACTCACTGACTTCGTAAACCTGAACAATGTTGGGGTGGGTCATCGAGCCAACCGCACGGGCTTCAAGTTCAAATCGAGCAATATCTTCAGGGTTTACATTAGCCCCCCCTAGAATCATTTTTAGAGCGACCATACGCCCCAAACCCCTTTGTTTTGCTCGATAAACAACGCCCATCCCGCCACGACCTAACTCGCCTAAGATGTCGTAACCCGGCACATTCGGATACTTGCTGCCCCCGCTGTTTGGTTTAATAGAACCAACATTAACTGCGGTATTACCTGACTTACTTTCCTGCCCGGGCGCCATGGTTGCGCCATTGGGGTCATATGCTCCGCTCTGCGAAGGAGCCATGGTTGCGCCATTAGGATCATATGCTCCGCTTTGCGAAGGGGCCATGGTTGCGCCATTAGGATCATATGCTCCGCTTTGCGAAGGAGGCATGGTTGCGCCATTAGGGTCATATGCTCCGCTTTGCGAAGGAGGCATAGTAGCGCCATTCGGATCGTATGCAGGTGCTTTTCCATCAGGGGGCATGGTTGCAGAGTTTGAATTAAAGAAGGAATCAAATAGCGCCCGATCATCAGGAGATAAAGTAGCAGCATTGGGATCGTTCTTA
>DBCB01000359.1:0-7850 GCA_002303765.1 Planctomycetaceae bacterium UBA969 | reverse complement strand
AGCAGCATTGGGATCGTTCTTAGGCCCTGCACCCGTCACAAATTGCGGGACCTGCAAATTCATTGTGCTATCGATATGTTTGTGCTGGTGGGAAGCCCCAAGGGTTACATCATGCTCAGTATCGGTGGACGATTTGTGCATGGGCGCAATAGTTTCTGCGCCAAAATCCGCAGCGATTTTTGCCAAGCCTTCTTTAAGCTCAGGGCTTATAGAGAGTTCAGAGTTGGAAGGTACGGATACAATCGATACATCATCGGTTGCAGCCTTGATGTTATTATTGGGCGCAAGGGTTTGGTCATCTTCAGGTTTGCCAGCCATATTGTTATCTCTTATAAAACAAGAATGAATTTTGGAATAATTATGGGTAAATTCGACCTATTACAAGATTGCGAATAGTCATTTCGTAGTACTTAGAGGTTGGATAAACACTCCAGGTATGACCAACAAAAAGGCCCTTTTCATCGGTAAATATTCGATAAACGCCCTTGCCTAAACCCTCACGATATTTGCCCGAGTCCAATCTTCGCGAATCGCTTGCGCCATGCCCCGATGAGCTACTGTCGATGATTTCAATTTCGTATTGGATAGAGTTTTTAACAAGAGGTTCGGTAGGGTTGCGCTTCATAGGCAACGAGGCAATCAGCATAACATGCCCTGAGTTTCCTGAACCAGGCGGATACTTAATTGCGATAATGTCTCCTGGTCGCACCTCATCTATTTTGGTGATTTCCTTAAAGCCCCGCTGGTGGATGATTGCATCGTGATAATGTTTAGCAAGAGGCCTATTGCTGCCCATATTTTTGTTAAGTTGCTCTTCTGAAAAAAACTTGCTGTGAAGTAACAATGCGTTGATCAAGCCACTGCAATCAGCATGGCACACAGCCTTACTGTCGGCGCCCCAAGAGATAATGTTGTTTTTATGAATATAGCTGGTGTCTTCTGGTTTTACAGCATTAAGCAAGGAATGGGCATCAGAAACGAGTTTGCTGGCATCTGCTTCTGCTGCAATGCAGTGTTGTAAAAAAGTTGCGAATACGCAAACGATAAGAAGCATACTCAAACATTTGGCGAAGAATCGATTTTGCATTAATCCAGCTCCATAAATTTACGGGGTACCCTAAGTTATCCCATATAGATCATGATACCGTAATTAATATTATTTTTGTGAACATTTGCAGCATTTTTTTTCACCCTCCCAGAATTGATAAGTTAAAGATATATTCTGGAATCAACCGAACTGAATCGAGAAGCTCTGAGGAAAAATCAATGATACTCGCACAAACTTTTTTTGAGCCTGTTTCAATTATTGCTGTTGTGCTGTTTTGCTTTGTATTGGTGTTGTTTTTTACGAGGAATTTTCCTCCTAAAAAGCCTGCAAACATTGGCATTCAAGCAGGATCGTTATCACTTTGCGGGAATAAGCCAAATTGTGTCTGTTCACTTGATAATCGACCAAACTACATGATTTCCCCTTTGGATTGGACAGGCTCTGAAGCTATGGGAATAGAGGAAATTGAAGCTTTGGTTAACTCATTCCCTAGAACCAAGGTGATTTCAAAATCAGGCAACTACCTTCATGCGGAGTTTAGGACCTCAATCTTTGGGTTTGTAGACGATGTCGAGTTTCTGGTTGATGTTAATGCAAAGAAAATCCATATTCGTTCTGCTTCCAGATTGGGATACAGCGATCTGGGCGCCAACCTTTCCCGTGTCGAAAAACTCAGAACCCTATTTGCTCAAATTGCGAAGAACTGATTTTTTAAAGCCTTGCTGCCCATTTATGGATAGAACGAATAATAGGTAGAATGGAAGTTGCTTCATTGAGAGGGTGTGCATGGTTGGTTTTGATGCGAAAAAATATGGAATGGTCGTTGCAGATCTCCTGCACCCAACCAAGTTGGCACCACTCGACTCAGGTAGGCCCAATGTTTCTGTACGTGCGCTTTTACAAAGCCTTTCGGATAACCCCGACTTCCTAGGAAAACCCATCCGCGACAAACTAATGGCAAACGCCTGCATCTCTGGGTTATGGCTCTACCATGATTTCCTGGAAGAATCGCATGCCATCAGTCAAGAAATTTCAAGCTCCGCAGGCAGCTACTGGCATGGTATTTTGCACAGAAGAGAACCGGATTTCCCCAATAGCGGCTATTGGTTTCGCAGAGTTGGAAACTTTGCAACTTTCGAAGAACTGAAACAAGCAGCCGTTACGATTTTAGGAGATGAACCACCTGAGTGGGCGCAATTCATGCTTGGGGAAAAACGCTGGGACCCATTTGCATTCATCGACCTTTGCGAAAGAGCACTGGGCGGAAATGTAAACGCCATCCCTATTTGTCAGCTTATTGCACAAAAAGAATGGGAATTGCTTTTTGATTATTGCTATCGTGCTGCTGTAGGATACGAATAAATCACGGAGATCTCATGGAATCTAAACTCGATCCATTTAAATTGCTTAAGCCCAAACGCAAAATCAAAGGCTATTCTGCAATCCTTCTACCTTTCTTGGAAAATGATACCATCGATTGGGATGGGTTCTGTAATCATGTAAAACGCACCCACGACAACGGCTTAGTTCCCGCAATCAACATGGATACAGGGTATGGCAATTTTCTTGACGAAAGCACCAAGGAAGACGTTTTAAAACAAACGCGTGAGGTGTTGGGCAAGGGATCGTTCATTGCGGGCGCCTTTGTTGCAGACCAACCGGGCGCAAGTTTCAACCTTGCAGCATATCGAAATGCAATCGAGCAAATTCAGCGCAATCAGGGGCTTCCTGTCATCTTTCAATCTTTCGGGCTAACATCGTCAAACAATAAAGACCTTACAAGTGCTTATAAAGAGATCGGTAAGATTGCGCCACAATATTTCGCCTTCGAACTAAGCACTCAATTTGCTCCCTTCGGAAAAATATACGATCTTGATGCTTACAAAGAACTTTTGCAGATACCAGAATGTCTGGGCGCTAAACACTCTTCCCTCAATCGAATGCTGGAATGGCAACGGCTGGTTCTCCGCAATGAAACTAGGCCTGATTTCATGGTGTTCACAGGTAATGACCTGGCGATCGATATGGTCATGTATGGTAGTGATTATTTGCTGGGCTTAAGTACCTTTGCACCGGATGCCTTTGCGGTACGCGACAAAATGTGGGAAACGGGTGACCCCCGATTTCACGAATTGAATGATCTTTTGCAGTATCTGGGGTTTCTTACTTTTCGTAACCCGGTGCCCGCATACAAACATAGCGCAGCACAATTTCTCAAGCTTAAGGGTTGGATCAAAACCAACAAGACTCACCCCAAAAGCCCTGAAAGGCCTGAAAGCGACATCCCACTTTTGCAAGATATTGCCAACAGAATTGATGCTTTCATCAGGGAGGTTTCTTGAACGCAATCACTAGGGTAAATACTCTTAAAACCGCTGAAGATTTCCGTGAATACCTTAAAAAGGTTGATGCGATTATCCCCTTTGATGAAGAACTCTCCCCTGGGAATGTTTCACCGTTAGGCAAACCTTTTCTTGCGGGCTCTAAAGCCGTGGGCAATCGCTTTTCCATCCTGCCCATGGAAGGCTGGGATGCAGAAACGGATGGCAGGCCAAACGAGCTTGTGCGCAGGCGCTGGCGCAGGTTCGGCCTGAGTGGCGCAAAGCTTATCTGGGGGGGTGAAGCTGTTGCGGTCAGGCACGACGGCAGGGCCAACCCTAATCAACTCGTGATCCAGGAAAAGTATCTTTCCGATTTTATTTCCCTGCGTGAAGAAATCATCCAAGGGCATATTGAAGCGGGCCAGAATACCGCAGATCTTCTTATCGGTTTGCAACTTACCCATTCAGGAAGATTTGCCCGCCCCAACGATAAAAAGAAAATCGAGCCCCGCATTCTTTACAGGCACCCCATCGTTGAAAAACGCTACCCCATCGAGGGCGATCATCAGATATTTTCTGATGATGAACTTTCCACCCTCATCGACGACTTTATTGCTGCTGCAAAGCTTGCCCATCAGGCAGGTTTTGATTTTGTTGATGTCAAACACTGCCATGGGTATTTGGGACATGAATTTCTTAGCGCAGTTGATCGCAAGGGTAAATTTGGAGGTAGTTTCGAAAACCGTACCCGCTTTCTCAGAGAAGTTGTTGCAGGCATCAAAGCAGTTGCACCCGGACTTCTTATAGGCGTAAGACTTAGCGCTTTCGACACCATACCCTTTAAGCCAGGTACAGATGGAATCGGCGAACCAGAGGCTTGGAACAACGGGCCATATCCGTATGCTTGGGGGGGAGATGGCTCAATCAAAGGTGTGAAATTAGAAGAGCCAACTGCATTTTTAAAGCTCTGCCTGCAATTGGGTATACCCTTGGTTTGTACCACCTTTGCAAGCCCCTATTACAACCCACATGTGCAGCGCCCCGCACTTTTTCCGCCATCCGATGGCTACCTCCCCCCGGAAGATCCGCTGGTTGGAGTTGCAAGGCACATCGCAATTAACAAGGCGTTGAAAGAAGCGGTGCCAGAAATGATGATCATCGGTTCCGGCTTTTCGTATTTGCAAGATTGGTTGCCCAAAGTGGCACAAGCCGTGGTGGGGCAGGGCATGGTTGATTCTGTTGGCCTTGGGCGCATGGTACTCAGCTATCCTGATATGCCTCTTGATATCCTTGCGGGAAAACCTCTTGATCGTAAGCGAATTTGCAGAACCTTTAGCGATTGCACCACCGGCCCACGAAATGGTTTGATCTCTGGTTGCTTTCCTCTCGATCCGTTTTATAAAAACTCAGAGGCGGGAAAAATGCTCTCCCTCATCAAAAAAGCAAAGGGCTAACTATCATGCTAAATCGCAGAAATTTTTTGACCTCACTGACAATCGCACCCCTTGCATCTGCATTTTTCCCTACTCAGGCTTTCTCTCAGAAAACATCTGACAAAATTGCTATCTCTACTTGGTCGTTTCACAACTATTTCCCCAACACCCGCTACGGCAAACCCGAGTTCGAACTAGCAGAGTGGAAACTCGAAAAAGTGATGGAAGTAGCCCAGACCCAAATCGGCATCTCCAACTTCGAACTCTCTAGTGCTCATTTGGCAAGCCTCGAAAACGATTACCTTCTTGGTCTTAAAAAACTTGCCAAAGACAAAGGCTATAACTACATCCACCTTAGCGACAACATGAAGGGTGTAAACCTTGCCAGGGCAGATGAAACCAAAAGAACTGAGGATTTTAAACGCTTTGTAGAACTCCTTGGCGTTGCAGAAAAACTTGGCATCCCCTCGATGCGAGTGAACACAGGAACCCCCGAAAAACCCGATTGGGATCTTGCAATAACCATCGAGCAATACAAAAAGCTTGCAGCACTAGGCAAAGATAAAGGTGTGGAGATCATCATTGAAAATCATTTTGGTATCAGCGCAGATCCGGTGAAAGTCGCAAAAATTATCGAGGCAGTTGGATCAAACATCAGTTCCTGCCCCGACTTCGGCCTTTTTAAATCTGAACCAGAACGCACCGCAGGCCTTCCCATCATGTTCAAACATGCCCGCAAGGTGTGCAGTGCCAAGTTCCATGGCTTCGATGAACAGGGTAAACCAAAAGATTTTGATCTTGAGAATTGCTATAAGGCACTTAAATCAAGCAACTACAAGGGTTGGGTTTCGCTCGAATACGAAGGCCCGAAGGAACCCACTGCTATGCTCATCAAAATGAAATCTCTAGCACAGCAATGGCTTGCTTAAAATGATGTTTGAGAGTTAAACGAATGAAGTTTAGGAAATTGATTCCGCTTCGAAATTGTTTTGAGGCTCTTTAGCTGTTTTCCAACAACGGGGCCTAACAACTTTTTTAGCTAACCCTACGCACTCAAAACTTCGAATTACCCACCACGAAAGATCGAACTCATACCATAGGTGCCCATGCGATGCAGACATCTGTTCTGCATGATGGTTGTTGTGCCAACCTTCACCATGCGAAATCAAGGTGACGAGCCAATTATTACGGCTATTATCAGTGGTTTTATAATTGCGATAGCCCCAAAGATGTGAGATTGAATTGACGGCCCAGGTGCTATGTAAAACAAATACTGTACGCACGAATACACCCCAAACCAAAAAGCTTAGGCCCATCTGAAGTGAACCATCTAAAGTTCCCGTCATAAACCAACCAACAGCGTATCCAGCAACCAAAAACAACAAGGCATGCAAAACATAAACACCCAGCCATAAAGAATTTCGTTCAAGTTTCAGATAGAAGGGATCTCGCAATAAATCGCGAACATAGCACTCGAAATGCTTGACCTTGTGAAACTCTCGATTGCGAACAAACAGCCAGCCAATATGCCCCCAGTATGCACTAACAAGTGGAGAATGCGGATCTGGTTGCTCATCGGAATCTTTATGGTGCAATCGATGAATAGCCACCCAACGGGCGGGAGAATCCTGCAAGGTGCAAATCCCCAACAACGCCAAGGTGTGCTCGAGCCATTTGGGGCAGGTAAACCCACGGTGGGTCAGCAATCGATGGTAACCAATATTTATTCCCATCATCGCAAATACGAAAATCCCAGCGATGCCCACAAGCAAACCCGTCAAACTGTAAAACCAAGGGATAACCGCCAAAAGAGCCAGGCAGTGCACAAGGCCAAGGGCAAACACATAGCGCTTATCGAGTTTAACCGGTTGGGCGGTCTTGGGGATTTCAAGCCTACCGGAAGGGGAGGCAAGAGTTTCCACAGCTTTAGCTACAGGCTCAGCAGTTTCCGTAGCAAATGAAGTATGTGACTCGTTAAAAATATTAATCATTCACCTCTATAAAACTGCACATCTCAAACGACAAAAACTTGAGGAAGGATAATTCCAAATTTAATTGTATGGCTGCTAACAACCAAGAATGAACACCTTATTCAATGTTTAACAATTATATAATATCGCATATTTAAAAGTAAGCAACAAGGTTTTAGAGCGAGTTATCAAGCAAATGAACTTGTGAAAAGGTTGTTTCAAACCATAAAACCAA
This sequence comes from Planctomycetaceae bacterium UBA969, assembly GCA_002303765.1. Taxonomy (GTDB): domain Bacteria; phylum Planctomycetota; class Planctomycetia; order Gemmatales; family Gemmataceae; genus UBA969. Next base: position 843 of record DBCB01000359.1, on the reverse strand, counting down.
AACAATCCGAACAATCTAATTGACGCTAAAGACTAAGCAAAAGTTACCTATCATACTTATAAAGATAATCAAGATCCACATTAGTAAAAACAAAGGGTTTGGGGGCTATTTACCGGTTGTTGTGGTTTTAAGAGGTAAGCAAGAAGGAGGGATGAAAAGCAGGTTTAAAAATATTTTAATTTCTGGGAAGAAAATGCTTGCGGTGGAGAATAAAACAAATATAGTGGGGAACTGTGGAGCCAAGTGGAGCTTGGTGGGAAAAGGCAAGGATGCCTCTTTTATTGCTAAACCAGCAATGAATTGAGTGAAAAGGCCCATGTTATTAACCGGAACGCACGAACGCACGTTAGATGATAAAAAGCGTTTGGCGTTGCCCCGCAAAGTGCGGGATGTGATGCAAAATCCGGACATGGTGTTTGTAACTCCAGGACCCGACAAGTGCCTTTGGTTGTACACACAAAGTGGCTTGGAAGCCCTTGCTGAAAGAATGGATGCAGTACCCGCAACGGATGGTGAAGGCCGGGTATTCAGAAGATTATATTTTGCCCAGACCGAATCGGTGGAAATCGACAAGGCAGGCAGAATGCTGATCCCCGAAAGGTTAGCTCAATTCGCTAGCTTGGATCGCGAAGTAGTCCTTATCGGAGTTCGAGATCACTTGGAACTCTGGGACTTTACCCGTTGGAAACAATACCTCGCTGAAAACTCGCCCCGCTTCGATAGTGTGGCAGAGGGGGCATTTCAGGGAAAATAGTCAGTCTGCAAGTTTTGGATGGATTCAGTACCAGTAGGAAGGATTCGGGCTCGTAGCAGCGAGCCCTAGGGCGTCGGGCGGACCTCCCA
>DBCB01000318.1 GCA_002303765.1 Planctomycetaceae bacterium UBA969 | reverse complement strand
CCCTTTGGATACTTCAGGGTTTTTCAAATTCTGTTCGAAAAAATCTGACTCTTCTGCAGTGGGTCGTCTTGTCAGTGCAGTAAGGAATACCGCCTCGATGGATTTAACATCGCTGGGTGCTAGCCATTGAATGCGTGTGGTTGCAGAAAACGGACCGCCTTTGGTTTTTTCCGATACGAGTTTCCCGTTCATCATCACCAACCTTTGAGGGATGGTTCCACCACGGTTATCAAATTCGTCATCGCTACTATCCCCATAGCGCTTAACGAAATCATTTTGATCGCCAAACCGTGCTAGGCGGGTAAGAATGTGCGACTCTGCATCAATGGTAGAAACCGAAGAAGCTTGCAAAATACTACCGGCAACCTGTTCTGGCCTTAGTCTACCGAGGGGGAACTGGGCCCATAATTTCTCAGCATTTACTGAATCATCATTAATCGAAAGGCTTTGCATTCTGTATGTTTTAGTACTGGCGATGATCCGTATTAATCGTGCGATGTCATGCCCATGCAAGGCAAAATCTTCAGCCAATATCTTTAATGCAGGCGGAATAAGCCCTTCTGTTTCAAGATTATCGACAGGCGAAACCAAGGGCTGACCGCAAAGAATCGCCCAGATCCTATTAACTGCGGCTTGCGAAAAACAAGTATTCTCTCGATGAGTGACCCAGGTAGATAAGCGCGACCTTAAAGCGCCTTCCTCTGGAAGCAAATGTGGTGCATAGGAAACCTTTGGGGTAATCGTGCGCTTGATTCCTTTGCGTTTATCATCGATGGTGTATTCCCCTGCCCCATCGTAAACGCCGCGAAAACCTACATGAGTCTGAGCAAAAAAAGCTGAAAAACTTTCGAAGTCAGATTGCTTCCAAGGGGCGAATGGATGGTCATGGCACTGAGCGCAATCGAGTCTGATGCCTAAAAAGGCACGGGTAACACGGCCTGCCAACCTAACTGGGTCTGGTTGATTTGACTTATCATTTTGAGCGGTGACCGTGATGAAGTTGGTTGCAGGTTTTTCGGTCCAAATACCCTCAGTGGAAATAACCTCACGGACTATTTGGTCATAAGGAACATTCATCGTGATCTGGTCAGAAAGCCAAGATCTGAACTTGCGCCTTCGAAACAAAATGAATGGTCCATCTTCTGTTCCTACAAAAACCCTTGCAAATCTTTCTGCAAGGTAATCTGCAAAGCGACGATCCTGCAAAACATGATCAATCCACCAGGTTAATCTTTCACCCTCGGGGCGCGTCTCAAACTGACGAATTTCTTCTAGCGAAGGAATCGTTCCCATCAACCCCAAAGCTAATCGCCTAGCTATGGTTAAATCATCAGCTTCAATTGCAGGTTGAATCTTGTTCTTTTGCCAAGTTTGCTCGAAGGAGGCATTCACACGATAAACTGTTTCTATAAAGTCATTTTTCTGGAATACTTCGGGGCTGGTGGGCGTGGGCTTAAACCCATGCTTGGGCGGGATAAGATTTGCAACAAGCGTTGCAGCACCCCCTAGAACCAAGACTATAAAAAACAGATTGCGAAAAAGCATAGAACGATTAACTCCTAGTTCAACACTTCTTTCTATGATATCATTTACCCAATATGATCACTTCAAATATGCTTACATTAACAGAAACTTTATAAATACAAGACCCCAGACCATGAATCTTCCTGACCCGAATTCACCCCCAGAATTACCTTCGCTGCTGCCTCCTCCATTACCACCCGATATAGAAATTCCGCCCGCAATTCCTGATCTTAACGTAGAACTTCAACCAGACCTAGAAACCACAAAACGAGGCCCTCTCAAGCGCTTCTTTTTCTGGACTGTTTTAAAAATAGAGTGGCTATTTGGACTAATTTCAATGGTGATAGCTCTAGCAATTCTAGCTGCAATCCCGGGCCTTCAATTCCTTAGCTTAGGCTATATGCTTGAATCCTCCACCCGCGTTGCAAAATCGGGAAAGATCCGAGATGGGTTTATAGGTATTCGCACTGCTTCGCGATTAGGTGGCGCTATCTTAGCTATCTGGATCCTTCTATTACCTTTGCGCTATCTCAGTAATGTTGCTTTCACCGCACAGATCATCAACCCAGATGGTAGAAATGCGGCAAGGCTTCGCTTTTGGGTTTTAATTCTTACTGTTTTTGTAGGGATGCATATTGTTTTTACATTGGCTAGGGGCGGGCGCCTACGACACTTCTTCTGGCCTTTGAATTTCCTAATCGTGTATCGCCAATTCAAACTTGGTGGGGCCTACACCAAGGCTCGAGATACCACCTGGGAATTCTTATTATCTTTGAGACTGCCCCACTATTTTTGGCTGGGCCTTCGAGGCTTTTTAGCTGCCTTCCTTTGGCTGATTATCCCTGTTACACTTCTGGCTTTTGGGCAGGTAAAAATCCCTCTCTCGCCTTTGATCGGCTTTTTAGGAGCTCTGCTTTTAGCGATTGTTGTTCTACACCTACCCATGCTGCAAACCCAGATGGCAATCGAAAATCGCTTCGGTGCGGCGTTCGATTGGCGGGGCGTTAGAAGAGCTTTCAACCGCGCGCCCTGGGCTTGTAGTTTCGCTTTGATACTTACTCTAATTTTCGCATTACCTTTATACTTGCTCAAAATCGAAGTAGTTCCCCAAGAGGCACTTTGGTTGCCAACCTTGGTGTTCATTCTTTTCATTTTTCCCGCCCGACTTATTACAGGCTGGGCCATGTGGAGAACTAAAATGCGCGATACGCAAAGGCATTGGTTTTTTCGCTGGACGGGCAGGTTACCACTCTTGCCCGCAGTCTTAATCTACCTCTTGTTTGTTTTCTTTTCGCAATACACAAGTTGGAACGGCATCGCAAGCCTTTACGAGCAACACGCTTTTCTTTTGCCCGTTCCCTTTTTAGGGTTGTAATCACTCCTAAATGCTTTTTTCTTAATTACCCAACCCTTACAATACTTTCCAGCTATTATGATTGAATAAGAAGTAACCAGAAAGCTTGGAGCCATAATGGCGCAGCCACTTAAAACAATTCACGCAACTTGCCCGCACGATTGCCCCGATACCTGCTCAATGCTTGTTACCGTGAAAGATGGCAAAGCAATCAGCCTCAAAGGGAACCCTGACCACCCAATAACCAAAGGTTTTCTTTGTGGTAAAGTCTCTAGATATATCGAAAGAACCTATCATCCAACACGCCTGCTGTATCCTTTGAAAAGGATTGGCGCAAAAGGCGAAGGGCGATTCGAGAAGATAAGCTGGCAAGAAGCAATCGACACCGTTGCTTTAAAGCTTGGTTCTATCATTAATTCACCATTTGGCCCTCAATCTATTCTGCCTTATAGTTACGCAGGCACCATGGGAAGGCTTCAAAGTTCCAGTATTGATCGCAGGTTTTTTCATCGTATCGGAGCTTCTCTTTTAGAACGAACCATTTGCGCAACTGCGGGGGTTGCAGGAAGCCATATGACTCTGGGAGCGAGGGCTGCCATCGACCCAGAAGCTGTGTTGCATTCGAAGTTGATCATCAATTGGGGATCGAACACCAGTGTTACGAATTCTCATTTATGGGCTATCATGCACCGGGCCAGAAAAGCAGGCGCAAAAATAATCACCATCGATCCCTTCCGTTCCAAAACTGCTGAAAAAAGTGATCTCTGGATTCCGATACGCCCAGGCACCGATGCTGCCCTAGCAGTTGGAATCATGCATGTTATTTTCCGCGACAAGCTTCAAGATCAGGATTTCATCGATAAGTTTTGTCTGGGGGGCGAAGATCTCAAATCACGAGCCAACGATTTTACTCCTGCTAAAGTCGCAACCATCAATGGTTTAAACCCAATCATCATCGAGCAATTGGCACACGAATACGCAAACACCAAGCCTGCGTTTATCAGGCTTAATTATGGGCTGCAAAGGCATGGCGGCGGGGGCATGGCCGTAAGGGCCATCACCTGCCTGCCCGGTATTATTGGGGCTTGGAAAGAAACCGGGGGCGGCGCATTTCTTAGCACTAGCGGTATGTACCCCCTAAAAGCTGCTACCGCTTTTGAAAGGCACGATCTCATCCCCAAGGGCACCAGATCCATCAACATGAGCCTGCTTGCAGATGCGTTAAACGACAACAATCTTGCACCGCCAATTAAAGCACTCGTCGTTTATAATTCGAATCCTGCAGCGGTGTGCCCGGATCAATCCAAAGTTATTCGTGGACTAAAAAGAGATGATCTTTTCACCGTAGTGCTTGAGCAATTCCCTACTGACACCGTTGATTACGCGGATATTGTTTTGCCTGCAACCACGCAGCTAGAACATTGGGATCTTCACACCTCATACGGGCATTTGCATGTGCAAATTAATGAGCCTGCGATTGCGCCTCTTGGCGAATCGTTGCCTAACACTGAAATTTTCAGATTGCTTTCAAAGGCAATGAAACTGGAGCCCGAACTTTATGAAGCGACTGATATCGAATTAATCAAAGAAGCACTTGAGCCATCTGCTGGAGGGTTTAATCCTACAAATGTCATGTCCAAAATAACGTTTGAGCAGTTAAAAAAGGAAGGTTCGATACGGTTGAATTTACCGAAGGATTACGCACCCTTTGCGAATGGGCATTTCCCCACACCATCAGGGAAGTGCGAATTTTTTAGTACTTCCATGCAAAAGCTTGGGCTGGATCCCCTACCCTCGTACACCCCATCACACGAAGATCCACAAACAAGAATGGACCTCGCAGCACATTACCCGATCCAGCTTCTTTCGCCCCCAGACCCTGCGTTTTTAAACTCATCATTCGCCAACTTAGACTGGCAAAAACAAGATGCGGGCAGGCCAACTTTATTGATCAGCCCCATAGATGCAGCTTCTCGGGGAATTACGGAAGAAGCCAGAGTCCGTATCTTTAACAATCGTGGGGAATTTCTCGCCCACGCAAAAATCACCGATGCTGTTCTTTCAGGTGTTGCGGTGGCGCAAGGGCTTTGGTGGAATAAAGATGTTCCGGGCAAAGCTAATGCCAATGCAACTACAAGTACTGCCATCACGGATCTTGGGGCTGGTGCTACTTTTTTTGACAACCTCATCGAGGTCGAACCTGTTTCTAATTCCGACATTTAAAGAGGGTTTTTTATGAAGGCTTGTATCAGCCAAGTTTGTGTTTTAAGTAGTACTTTTGCTGAAGATATCAAATCTTTTGTTGAAGGTGGATGCCCTAACATGGAAGTCTGGCTCACCAAATTAGAAAAGCATCTCGAATCTGCAAGCGTTGCTGATACAAAGGCATTAATTGCAGATCATGGGGTAAATTTGGTTGCTGGCTCGTATCAAGGCGGATTGTTTCTTTCCACAGGCGAGCAGAAAAAAAGCCATTACGATCATTTCAAAAGAAGGCTGGATCTTTGCCAGGGCTTAGGCATACCTTTGATGAATATATGTGCAGATTTCCCCGCCCGAGTTGATCAACAAATTTTGCAAACCGCACTTGCTGGATTGCGGGAAGCAGCGCAATGGGCGGAGGCATTCAATACAAAACTATCCTTGGAATTTCGTGCCCAATCTTCATTCGTCAACAATCTTGAATCTGCAAACGCCTTCGTCACCGCTTCAGGAATGGAGAATGTAGGCATCACCCTCGATACATTCCACTTCCACTGCGGACCCAGCAAATTAGCAGACCTTGCGAGCATCAATCCAAAAAAACTGTTCTTTGTTCAGGTGTGTGATATCTCTGCAGTGCCCAAAGAATTAGCTACTGATTCCGATCGCATCTTCCCGGGCGATGGAGATATCGACATAACTTCCATCATTAAGGAACTCAAAAAAATTGGGTACGATGGATATGTATCGATGGAGCTTTTAAATCCTGTGATTTCTCAATCCAAAACATCGCAGGTAACAGAATTAGGGATGGGGGCGTTAGGTAAAATTCTAGCCTAACTTCATAAAGCTTTGTTAATCTGGGTAAAGGATTAGATGATTTTCGAGCAACTCGTCTTGATTTTTGCTACCCACACAGACATTATGCAGCCATAGGGCTTTTTATTAACGGGCAATAGACTCGTGAAGGATTTATTATGATCAGAACACTTGTTTTTTCAGCACTTATCTTGGCTTTTAGCTTCCAAACTTGGGCCGCGGAAACTGTTAGCCTAAGTGGCAGTGGCGTCCGCTTCAGCACCATCACTGAATACGTCGCTAATTCCAAATCAAACAAAATGGCACTGACAGGCGTTGCAATGCGCTCTAAGTTTCTTGTCAATGTTTATGCAATCGCAAGTTATGTACAAGAAGGCACCAAGCCAAAATCACCCGATGAAATCATCAATGCAGATATTTACAAACAACTAAACCTTGTGATGGAAAGGCAGGTCGATGGCCGTGAAATGGCTTCCAGCTTCAAAGCCTCGGTTCTTTTGAATCACAAAGAAGAAGAGTTTCCTGAAGAGCTCACCCTTTTAAACAATCTCTTCAAAGAAATCAAAGTAGTAAAAGGCGACCAGGTTAAACTGACGCATCTTCCGGGTATTGGCATTCACTGCCAGGTTGTAGACAAGATTGAAGTCACCATCAAAAGCGTTGCATTCTCCAAGGCCATTTGGGAAATCTACTTCGGAAAAAACAATCTTGGAGATGGTATAAAGAAGAGCCTACTATCCAAGCCTTAAGAAAAATCGAGTAACCTTTCCAAAGACCGCGAGGCATTTAGTCCCGCGGTCTTATTTTTATTCGTAATATATCCTGTATAAGATGAATTGAACATTCTGATCCAAAACAGGAATAGAATTGCAATGGGCAGATATCTTGCGGGCATTGATCTGGGCACCACGAATAGCGCAATTGCTTATATTGATACCTCTACCAAAGCTAAATTCCCCGAGATCAAACTTCATCAAGTATTCCAGTTAAATGCTCCTTCCGAACTTCAACCTCATTCGTTATTACCATCTTTTTTATACCTTCCTGGAGGGCATGATCTTCCTGAAGGTGCAGCGGCATTGCCATGGGATAAAAGCAGATCTTTCATGGTGGGAAATTTCGCACGCTCTCAAGGCGCCAAGGTACCAGGAAGACTTGTATCCTCTGCAAAATCTTGGCTATGCCATCCGGGAGTTGATCGCAAAGCCCCCTTGCTTCCGTGGGCAGCCCCTCCCGAGGTTACAAGACTTTCCCCGCTGGATGTTTCTGCCAAATATTTAAAGCATATCGTTGAAAGCTGGAATCATTCTGTATCGCTGGGCCAACTTGCTGAACCACTCGAAAATCAAACCGTTGTGGTAACTGTTCCCGCTTCGTTTGATGACATTGCACGAAGCCTGACCATGGAGGCTGCAAAACTTGCTGGCCTTAAGAATGTCCTTCTACTCGAAGAACCCCAAGCTGCTTTTTACCGATGGCTCTCTCTTCATCAGCAAAACAAAACTAAAGAAATTGAATTGTCTGAAGGCATGCAATGCTTGGTAATCGATGTTGGCGGGGGCACCACCGATTTCACCCTGATTGAAACCATCAGCGAAAATGGCGCAATCAACTTTCTGCGAAAAGCAGTGGGTGACCACCTTCTTTTAGGTGGAGACAATATGGATTTGGCCTTGGCAAAACTAATAGAGTCGAGATTCCCTGCAGGTACAAAACTTGATGCGTCTCAATATATCCAACTCACTCAAGCATGCAGAAATGCCAAAGAGCAAATTCTTTCTGATACGCCGCCAGAAACCATACCTATCAACATCATGGGTCGAGGCCGATCAATTGTTGCAGGCCTGATCCGGGCAGAACTTTCCTCGAAAGAAGCAGCCTCTTTTATTCTGGATGGGTTCTTTCCTCTTGTAAACAAAGATTCTGCACCCATTAAATCAAGCTCACAAACCGGGCTTCACGAAATGGGCCTGCCTTATGTTTCAGACCCAGCAATCACAAAACACCTTGCAAGCTTTCTTAATTCCCAATCTGAATCTGCATCCTTTAAAGCACCGGCTGCGGTGTTATTTAATGGCGGGGTCTTTCGCTCCAAAAAACTCCAAAACCGGATCATTTCGGTGATTGACGAGTGGGGCAATACCGACCCAAACAAACAAACAACTGCGGTTTTCGAAAACCCCTCGGTTGACCTCGCCGTTGCAGAGGGCGCTGCTTGGTTTGCATGGCTTAAACACACTGGCGGCAAACATATCGGGGGCGGACTTGCAAAATCTTATTACCTTGGAGTAGGCAACGACTCAGGCGAAGAAACCTTAATATGCGTTCTGCCCAAACATCACGAAGAAGGAAAAACTCTTACCCTCGACCAAAATGAACTAGAGCTAGCAATTGGCCAACCCGTCATATTTCCGCTGTTTACTTCGACGTTAAGAAGCATGGATCAGGCGGGGAATGTAATCAAAATCCCTAAAAAGCAGCTTCAATCATTGCCTCCATTGCAAACTATTTTAAGGGGTGGAAAACGATCTGGAGTTAAGGGCATCCCGGTTAATTTAAAATCGCAGGCAACAGCATTAGGCACTTTGGAATTATGGTGCATCGCAAAAGAAGGATCTAACGAATGGAAGCTGGAATTTAATCTGCGCGATTCTTTTGAAAGTTCTGATTCAAATTCCGATGAAGAAAACAGAGGCGACACCTGGCCTGAAGCAACTGCAATCGCTGCAATCGAATGTCTTCATAAAACCTTTTCCAGTAGCGCTCCAGAAATCGACCCAAAGCTTCTTCCCAAAGCTCTTGAAAATATTTTAGATGCGAGCAGAGACGATTGGCCCTTGGGGCTATGCAGAAGGCTCTGGGATGATCTCTTTTCATTAGCACCGAACCGACTGCTTTCTCCCGATCTTGCATCGCGTTGGAGCAATCTGGCTGGCTTCTTTTTACGCCCGGGTTATGGTGCACCCGGAGACAAAATCCGGTTGGACAAACTATGGAAAGAATTAATCGCTCCCCCACGCGATGACCGTTCCAAATCTTCGATCATGCCCAGATTTGTGGAATCTGGAGCGGAGTTTTGGATTCTTTGGCGCAGGGTTTCTGGCGGACTTTCATCCAATCAACAACAATCCCTTTTCGACAGAATTCGCAATATAATACTGCCTATTCCGAACAAACCGGTTGCTAAGCCGTTGCAAAATGAATTGGTGGAGATGTGGCGTGCAGCAGCTTCCTTTGAAAGGCTGGACCTTAAAACAAAAGAAAACATGGGTAACACCTTAATTCGATCGCTTAAGAAAACACCCCTACCACCTTATTTATTTTGGTCACTTACCCGACTTGCGTCACGGGCCCTTATTTATGGGCCGCTTAATTCGATTATGCATCCCGATATTGTTTCGCAATGGGTTACCAGGTTATTAGAATTCCAAACTTCCCACGCTTCTGAAGAAACGACTTGGGCTTTTTGCCTATCGCAAATGGGAAGAATCACAGGGCAGCGGGCTCTCGACCTCGATCAAGATTTACGCAATAGCATCCTGACAAAAATCAGGGATAAGAAAATCCCAGCCGAGTGGATCAAATGCCTAGAAGAATTTGTACCTCTCGCAAAAGAGAGCCAATCCAACCTTCTAGGCGATTCGTTACCCGTAGGATTGCGACTTTACAAATAGATGCAAGCAATGCACGAACCCTATTTGATTTAGGCTCACGCAAAATCTTTGCCTGTAAGAATCTTGAATGCTTCAAGATATCTAAGCCTGGTTTGCTCTATAGTTGCTTGGGGCATCGCTGGAGGCGGGCTGTTTTTATCCCAGGTTGTGGTTTCGAGCCAATCGCGAATATATTGTTTATCGAATGAAGGCGGACTAATTCCAGTAGCATAGGATTTCTCATCCCAGAATCGCGAACTATCAGGCGTAAGTGCCTCATCGATCAAAATGATTTCTCCCGACTTTAACTTCCCCCATTCAAACTTGGTATCTGCAAGAATAATGCCCTTTTCATGAGCATATGCAGCAGCTCGTGAATAAATATCAATGCTTCGATCTCTTAGAATACCTGCAGTTTCAGAACCAACTTCTTTGACCATTTGTTCAAATGAAATATTTTCATCATGCCCTGTCTCAGCCTTGGTTGCTGGTGTGAAAATAGGTTCAGGCAATTTGGAACTTTGCGTTAAACCGGCGGGCAGCTTGATACCACATACGGTTGAAGATGACTGATATTCTTTCCAACCTGAGCCAGCAAGCCAACCCCGAACCACACATTCGATGGGAACAACTTCTGTTTTTTTTACAAGAATAGTACGGCCTTCAAGTATCGCTTTCTGACTTGAAAAGGCTGGACCCATTTCATTTAAATCGGTGCTGATCAGATGATTTTCAACCTTGAGTAAATTCATCCAGAACAACGTTAGCTGCGTCAAAATTTTTCCTTTGTCGGGAACACCATCAGCAAGAACCCAATCGAATGCGCTTATTCTATCTGTGGTTACGATCACAAGTTTGTCGCCTAGATCGTAAACATCGCGTACTTTCCCCCTTCGGCAAGGGAATCCTTCGATTTCAGTTTTAGTAATCGCTAAGGGCAAGCTCATGAATAACCACCTTTTCTTTTGCAGTTTTAACAGAATTTTCTGCTGCTACTTCTACCTTGATAGAGGATACTAGACAATTACTTATTGGACATTGTATTTTATTTATTATGTGGATCTACTGATGGTGATTTTCAACAGCAATACCGTTCGAATTGAAAAAGACCAAGACGGAACCATCATGATTGTGTTGGATGTTAAGGGAGAATCAGCAAATAAAGTCAATCTTTCACTTCTTCGCGATTTAGATGCAGGTTTGGATAAACTCGACGAAATCGCTTCAATTCCAATCATAACTTTGCGTAGCGGGAAGACTTCGGGTTTTGCTTTCGGACCAGATTTGCATGAATGGCAACAATTGCAGGCAAGTGGGGATATTGCACACTGGCAAGAAGAAGGGATGCGGGTTTATAAAAAACTCCGGGATCTTAAAGCGCCTACTATTGCGGCTATCAGTGGTCCTTGTTTGGGTGCGGGATTGGAACTCGCTTTGGCGTGTGATTACCGACTGGTTTACGAGCGCCCAAACACCATCTTTGCATTTCCGGAAGTCGAGCTTGGTGCGTGCCCTGCATTTGGTTCCATTTATTCTCTGGCCAAGATTATTGGGTTTGAGAAGACCACAAAACTCGTGGTTTTTGGAGCACGATGGAAAGCTAGAGAGATCTTCCTTAATCGGCTTGCTGACGGTATCGCGCAAACAGAGTCTCAACTTCGGTCTGAATTTACCAGATTAATGGGTATTGCTTTAAACGAGGGGAAAAAAAATAACCGCACTTCGGCACCCGTATCTCTTCGCTCGATGTTATTTGAAAAGAATTTCGCAGGCAGAGCCATCTTGAATAGGGCGTTCAACAGGATTATTGAAAAAAACACACCCGAAGAAGTTCAAGCTCCCAGACAAACACTTAATTTGGTTTCTAATTTGGTCACCCTTAAAAGCTCTGCTATTGCTGAACAAAAAATCGCTGAGCTTAGCCAACGATTAATTCCTTCGCCAACCTGTAAAAATCTTGTGAAGTTTGCACTCGAAGACATTTCTCGGATTCCGACTGCCCCGGTGGAAACCCCCTCCCCCAATCGTGTCGCCCTGATCGGCGAAGGCAAAACTGTTGCAGAATGGGCTTTTCTACATGCTTCCCGTGGTATACCGGTTTCGATTCAAGGAAAAACTGCCGAAGGGCTGGGAAATACCCTTTTGGCATTAAACCGGCTTATGCATGAAACCATTCGAAAAGGCATATGGAATGCAGTGGAAGTCGAAAAACGGCTCAGCTTAATCGATGGCACCACCCACGCCACTTTCAAGGAAAAGCCCGATATCGCCATTCTAACTGCCCATAGTTTCTTCAACGCAGCAGATATCGATCTATTCAAAAATAATTATCCAGATTGCATGGTTATCAAATCAAAGGAAACAGATCCTTGGCAAGGCGAAGATGCTTGCTTATTTCAGCAATACCCTTTAGGAAGATTTCCTTGCTGCGAATTGGTCATCCCAGAAGTTAGTTCTCTGATTAAGCGCGATTATTTGCTGGCATGGATTTCGCGATTAGGCAAGACAGCAGTAACAATTACCAACACAAAATCGAGCATTGCAACGAAAGTTTTACTATCTGGTTTTCAAGAAAATCTGGAGTTACTTGCCGAAGGAGTTTCGTTAGAAAAGATCGAGAACTCGCTTAGAAAGTGGGGCTTTCAATTTGGCCCATTATTTTGGGCTGATTGGCTTGGTTTAGATTTGATCACTAAACTTTTTGCCCTGCAATATCCAATTGAAACTGAAACTCACGAACTTTTTTCCCAAATGCGAACCCGGTTATGGTTGGGCATTGAAGAAGGTAAAGGGTGGTTTTTGCACCATAAAAAATCTTGGTGGCCAAACCTACTTGCGCAGAATCTGGCAAAACATAATTTAAAACGCAAAATCGATCCCGTAAGTAATTCCATGGGTAAAGTTAACCAAGTGCGCGAGGGGCGCGAACGTATCTTGTTTACTATGCTTCTTGAATTTACAAATATTAGAGAAGGCAATGTTTTCAAAACAGAAGCAGATTTAAATTTCTTGGCGGTAAGAGCCATGGGATGGCCGGTACATACAGGCGGCCCGGGGTCTTGGATTAGGCTTAAAGGCCAAGATTATTGGGAAGCCCTTTCCGCCAATTATGTCTCCCGCTTTGGTAAAAGATTTGAATTACCGGAATCTTGGAATCTATGGTTCAATTGAGCGCCCTTAAATACAATTATTAAAACAACACTTGACCTCATCCCTTTTAGAAACGATAAAAGTAGAACTGTTAAATGATCCTTATATTTGTATTGAAACTCTGAAAGGTACCGCAATGGCAAGTAAACCGGAAACAAGGCTTCAAGAACTCCACATTCAACTTCCTCCAGCACCTAAACCCGTGGCTAAGTACAAAATTGCTGTCCAAGTTGGTAACATGCTTTATGTTTCAGGCCATGGCCCTGCTAAAGTTCACGAATCCACACCTCTGAACGGCAGAGTGGGCGAAAATCTTACCTTGGAACAAGGCAAAGAAGCGGCCAAAGCCGTGGCAATTAATGTGCTTGCAACTGTCAAAGAAACCATTGGTTCTTTAGATAAGGTTAAACGGATTGTGAAAACTCTTGGCTGGGTTAACTGCACCGTTGATTTCAAAGACCAACCCAAAGTGATCAATGGGTTCTCAGAATTGATGGCAGAAATTTTTGGAGAAGAGAACGGCGTAGGCGCGAGAAGTGCTGTTTCCGCACATACCCTTCCCGGTGGTATTCCCGTTGAAATCGAATGTATATTTGAATTACTATAACCATTATTCCCTTTGAAAGAGGCTTAATACCATGGCTAAATCAACAACCAAAAAGAAAATCATCAAAGCTTCTGATAGCAAAATTCGAAACGCAATCGAAGCAGGCGATGGCATCTTAAGGCTGGCGCCAACTTGGGTTCCACGCAGTTTCCTTATGCCAGGCCGAAGAATCAAACTTGCACCACAGGATCTTTATGCCTACGGTGCCCATCGTGGGGGCATTGATGAACGATGGTTTGCTTCCACCACCCCTGCTGCCAACGAAAATCGTGAAATTGACGAAGGCTACAGCTACGTCGTGGTGAATGGCGAAAGATCCTTCTTGCTCAAGGATGCGGTAGATGTCGAAGGGCAAAAGTTGGTAGGTGCAGCAATCTGGAAGAAATACCAAAAGTGGCCTGTTTATAGCAAGTTTTTTGACAACATGGGCCCTATCCCCCACCACATGCACCAGAGTAAAAATCAGGCTGCAAAGGTCGGCCAAGAAGGCAAGCCCGAATCCTATTACTTCCCACCCCAGCTTAATTCCGTGGGCAATAACTTCCCCTACACTTTCTTTGGCTTGGAACCTGGCACTACCAAAGAAGACCTTCGCAAGTGCCTCGAGCGCTGGAACGAAGGGGATAACGGAATTCTTAACTTCAGCAAAGCTTACAAACTGCAACCTGGCACGGGCTGGTTGGTTCCGCCGTGCGTTCTTCATGCTCCAGGTTCATTGGTCACCTACGAACCACAATGGGGTTCTGATGTTTTCGCAATGTATCAAAGCATGGTCGAAGGTCGCGCTGTTCCATGGCATCTTCTTACCAAAGACATGCCTAAGGAAAAGCATCACGATATCGATTTCATCGTCAATCAACTCGATTGGGATGGAAATATTAATCCAAACTTCAAAGATAGCCATTATCTTGAACCTATCGCTGTAGCCGACACTGAATCTGAAGGCTATGTCGATCGCTGGGTAGTTTACGGCAAAATCGATGGCGAAGAACTTTTCTCTGCCAAGGAACTAACCATCAACCCAGGCGTAAAAGTTACGATCAAAGATCGTGGCGCGTACGGCCTTATCACGGTTCAAGGTACAGGTAAAATTGGGAAACACGCTCTCCAAACCCCTGCAATGATAAGGTTTGGCGAGTTGACCGATGACGAAGTATTTGTTAGCCACGAAGCAGCAGTGCAAGGTGTGACATTCGAAAACACAGGCCTCGAGCCTTTGGTTTCCTTACGTTATTTTGGTCCTCACACTAACATTGATGCACCCGCTATCGGCGACTACAGAAAGAAAAAGCGTTAATCAAGAACCCATTTAGATGGATACTCTTTCACCTTCTTTCGCAGTCAAAAGCAAGCCATGGGCATATCCCTTGGCTTGCTTCTTTATTATTTCAACTGCAGCATTCTCTTTAGCACAACCACCCTCCCTTTCTGATAAAATTGCACCTTTGACCAAAGCGCATGAGGGCAAAGTCGCTATCGCCGTCAAAAACCTTACTTCTGGCGAGACTTATTATCACCAAGCCGGTTTAGTTATGCCCACTGCTAGCCTTATAAAGCTTGGAGTCATGACAGCAGCCTATCGACTTTCAGATCAATCCGAAATTAGGTTGAACGACATGGTACTGTTGCAAAAAGAAGACAAAGTGCCAGGCAGTGGAATTCTTACCAGTAATTTCTCCGAGGGAGCATCTTTCCCCCTTAAAGACGCTATTAGATTAATGATTGCCTACTCCGATAACACTGCCACGAATCTTGTGTTGGATCATATTGGCATCCGCACCGTGAACACAACTCTGACCCAGATGGGATTTCCTAACACACGCATCAATGCCAAGGTTTTTAAAGGATCAACAACCTCAATTGCTCCCGAGCAAACAAAGAAATACGGGCTGGGTTCAACTACCGCTAAAGAAACCATCGACCTTCTCGAACTGATTTACACCAATAAAGCTGCAACCGAGAAGTCTTGCACCGCCATGATTGAGCATCTCAAAAAGTGCGAAGACAAGGATATGATTCCCAGAGAGTTAACTGGCAAACTAAAATCTATTGCGCACAAAATAGGTGCAGTTTCTGATGCCCGAACTGATGCAGGTATCATGTATTTTGATGGTGGGCCTGTTGTTATTTGTGTTCTCACTGCTGAAAACAAAGACAAACGATGGACATCTGAAAATAGTGCCGAGATTTTAATCGGGAAAATCGGGCTCACAGTCTTTGACCATTTCAAAACAAAAAAATAATCACCCTAGTTTTTCTTGCCCTCAAGCCTGCAAAGCGGTATGACAATGCTTGGTACACGTGTGAAAAAGTATAGTTTAATGAGGATCTCCCATGAGCAACAGCAACTTGAAATTACATAACGCTATGTGGCCTGGCTTGGTCGGCAAAGAACCGGGCACAGATCATCCCCCCATCAGCTTAGATAACATGCTTGATTTTACGGTAAAAGCACAGGTAAATGGGCAGAAGTTCGATGGAGTTGATCTCTTTCTTTTTCATTCCCACACCGACCCGGATGCCAGCACCGATGATATTAAAAAGATGGCAGACAAAATCGCAAGCAAAGGCCTGAATGTTGGTTCTGTAGTTGCTCCAATTTGGCCGGGCACTGTTGGCGATTCCTCTTTTGGTAGCCCTGATCAAAGGGCCAAATTTGTCCTCGCTGTTAAAAAAGCATGTAGAATCGCTCGCATTCTTAACGATCACGGGGTTCGAAAATACGGCATCATTCGTATCGATGCTGCTGGCGGGCCTTCCGATTGGGCTAAAGACCCCACCGGTAATACTAAAAAAACCGCTGAGACTTTCCGCGAAGCTGGCATCGTGGCTGCAGCCCATGGTGAACGCCTTGCCGCTGAAGGAGAAATCTGTTGGGGTGGCATGCATTCTTGGAAACATATGGTAAACCTGTTGGAACAAACGGGTATGCCAGGCACTGTTGGCTTTCAAGCCGACCTTGCACACACCTACCTCTACCTAATGGGCTATAATGCCCCTGAAAATGCACTTTTAAAGGAAGGCTATTCCCATCCAGAATTTGAAGCTGCTTATACAAAAATGACCGATGCCCTCCGCCCTTGGACCATCGACTTCCATGTTGCACAAAACGATGGCACAGTACACGGCACTGGTTCACACGATAAGACAGGCAGGCATTGCCTTGCTGATGATCCCAAGGGCAAGCTAGATATCACCAAAGCTTCAGGATACTGGCTTAAAGATTACGCAGGGCGCGGCATTCAACACATCTGCTGGGATGGTTGCATGTTCCCGAATAAGGTTCTTGAAACTCAGGAAACTTGGAACAAGATTCTTGCAGCCATGATTGCGGTTCGTGATGCTCATGGTTCAAAATCATAAACAATTTCACACGGTAACATTTAAACTTCAACAGATTGGAGATGGTCATGGCTTCGTCAAAAAAACCTCTTAACATCGGCCTGATAGGCTATGGATTCATGGGGAAAGCCCATTCCAATGGGTATGTAAAAGCACCATTGTTTTTTGATCTACCCTATAAACCAGTATTAAAAGCTGTTTGCGCACGAAATGCTGAAAAAGCACGAGCCTTTGCCGATACTTGGGGATACGAAAGCATTGAAACTGATTGGCG
>DBCB01000006.1 GCA_002303765.1 Planctomycetaceae bacterium UBA969 | reverse complement strand
TAAACGATACACTGCTTTGTATCTCGATAACCCTGCAAACCCCAAGGAAGCTAGATTTAGTGAGCGCCCTTACGGTAGGTTTGGTTCTTATTTTGTAACTGAAATCACTAAAGAAAAACCCATGAAACTTAAATATCAGATTTGGCTGCAAGACGGTAAGATTGATATTGAAAGTGCAAAGCTTAAGAGCCAATCTTTTATTAATCCCGTGCAAGCCATCATGGTTGCAAAGTAAAAGCAATTAGAAAAGAGAATTATGTATAGTAAAGAATTAGCAGTTGCATTAAAGGCTGCTCATAAGGCTGGTGATTTGATTTCTGAAGTGTATAAAACTTTAAAGCCTTACGAAAATGCCCCTGCAGATCTCACCACGGAAACAGACAAGCAATCTCAGGAAATTATTCTTAAGGTTTTGCGTGAAGAGTTCCCTTTAGATTCTCTTTGTGCTGAAGAAAAAACTGCCACGCTTTCTGAATCACCATCGGGGGCAACCAGAACCTGGGTGGTCGACCCAATTGATGGCACCCGTGGCTTTGCAATGAAGAATGATCAGTTTTCAGTTATGGTTGCGATGATGGATCAGGGCAAAGTTGTGGTTGGTGTTGTGCATGAACCTGCAACTGGAAAAACCACTTATGCGGCCAAAGGGCAGGGGTGTTTTTTGATGCAACCAGGTAAGGAGACTGTTGCATGCAAAGTTAGAACTTGTGCTGATTTAAGCAAGGCAATATTGGTTCAAAGCCATGCGAAACCCGGGAAAATTAGTAAGGCTGCAGCGGCATTTTCTCCGGGGACTGTACTTGAAACCTATTCTGCTGGATTAAAGATGGCAATCGTTGCGCGAGGCGAGGGCGATTTATATGCCAATAATTACCCTGCTTTTCATGACTGGGATATTTGTGCGGGGCATATTCTTGTTGAAGAAGCGGGTGGAAAATTGACCGACTTTTCGGGCAACCCTGTCTTGTATGGAGCACCTGGTTTCAAGCAGACCAAAGGGATGCTCTCAACTAATGGTCATCTTCATTCTACTGCCCTTAGTAAGACTACGGGTTTGCTTGAAAGCTGATTCCTATTTATTGTTTTTCAATTCTACTGCCCTTATCGAGGGGCCCATTAGTTGGGCTAACCTTACTTGCGCAGATTCTGCGTACTTTGTTCCCGGGAAAGTTTGTAAGGTTTTTTCAAGATAATAGATCGCCTGTTGGGGTTGCCCTTTTTTTGTCCAAGAATCAGCAAGCGATAAATAAAGGTTTGCAAGCTTATCACCCATTTGCTCGCATGCAGTTTTCATCCATTCAGGATTGCTTTTTATTTCAGCGATGATGATGCCTGCTTCTTGGGTTTCCATGGCTTCTGTAAAAGTTGCAGTCATGTACTCATAACGATCTAGGCACGAAAGAAAATTTGAACTTTTGTAATCCTGCCTGATTAATGAAAGCACTTCTTTTGCTAGGTTGTTTGAAATTAAAAATGGTTCTGAATTGGGTTGACGGTTTGCAAGGTTTGCGAGAATTTGGGTGCTTTCTTTGGCCCCATTTGTTCCCTCGTATTGTCTGGAAACTTCTCGGAATAGCTGGATCGATTCTGAAGTATTGCCTTGTTCGAGATTCTTTTTTGCTTTGGCTATTCTTTCGGTAGCTTGTTTTTCAAAGTCTTGGAGGAGGACCATGGATCTTTTTTGAATCGGCCTTTGCTTTCCATCTTCTATTATTTTTTTCAGGATTGAAACTGCTTTTGGGTAATCATCAGATGCAATTGCAACAGTGGCTTCTTTATACTCGAGGTTCATCCAATCAGGGGTAATAGAGTCTCCCCGGTGTTGTTCGAGTTGAGAAACAAGTGCAGGAGCTTCGATGAATCCTTCTAAAAAGCCAAGAATATTTCCATCTGGCCCAGCAAATACCAAGGTTGGAAAGGATCGGATTTTTAAGTTATCTGTCAGGGCTGGTTCTTTTTTTGCATTAATTCTTAAGGGAATCCAATTTTCCGTTATCGCTTGATTCAGAGTTGGATCTCTGAAAGTCCGATGATCCATTTGCTTGCACCAAAAGCAATTATCAGTGTGAAAATCAATGAGAATGGGAAGGTTTTTTTGCGCAGCTTCTTGCCTGGCTTGTATGTAATCTGTGCGCCACTCTATGCCTCCTGCAAACACTGGAGTCCCAGTGATAAAAATCAAAGCGAGAACAAGCATTCTTACAAGGGCTTTGTTTTTAAGAAAACAATTTGTGATCATTGATCGACTCCATTCGAAACCATTAGGCCCGCGGATGGGCTTTTTGGTAGCTTTCTTTTAATCTTGTGGTTGTAACATGGGTGTAAATCTGAGTGGTGCCCAGACTGCTGTGCCCAAGTAGTTCTTGCACGCCCCGGATATCTGCGCCTGCATCTAGGAGATGGGTCGCAAAAGTATGCCTTAGGGTGTGCGGCGTGGTTCGAGAATCCATTCCCGCAAGTTTGATGTATTTTTCGAGCAGCCTACCAACGCTTCGTGTGGTGAGTCTGGTGCCATTTTTATTTAGAAATATAGCGGGGTTTTCTTTGATCTTAACACTTTTCTGAAGCTTTCTTTCTTGAAGGTACGCTTCAACAGCTTTTAATGCTTGGGGGCCCAAAAGAGCAATTCGCTCTTTTTTTCCTTTACCTCGAACCACCGCAGTTCCATCATTGAAATCCAGATATTCTTGGTTTAGTGCAACCAGCTCGCTGACTCGAAGGCCAGCGGAATATAGGGTTTCTAAAATTGCCCGATCCCTCAGGCACATCAAGGTTTCGCCCTGGGGCGCATTCAAGAGGTTGTCTATATCTTCTTGAGAAAGAAAATGTGGAAGATTCTGGTCAAGTTTTGGGCCTTTCAATCCATCCGTAGGATCGCGATCAACCTTTTGTTGCCTTTGAAGGTAACGATAAAGGGATCTTAACGATGCGATTCTTCGTGCGATTGTTGCCCGCGAATAGTTTTGCTCTGTAAGCCATGCGATAAATGCACGCACATGCCTTGTGGTAACTTGCTTGGGTGAAAGGTTTGCAAGGGCCGTATGGCCACGCAGAAAATTTATCGACTGTGTCAAATCTTCACGGTAAGACTTGACCGTCAGCTCGGAAGAATTTTTTTCCAGAGAAAGATGCCGCAGGTATCCTGCTAGCGCCTGGTTCATAACTATTATCTCTGAGTGAAAATTAAAATTACCTAGGTAAGCGCGAAGCTATAGGCGCTTTAAATTCAGTTTCGGTTTCGTTATCAGTTGGCGTAGATTGATCGGCTTCACTACTTTCCTCATTCGCAGATTCAATTTGAGTTTTTGCGCGATGCGAAAGTAAAGCTGCATCAAACCAGCTAAATTCTATATCTGGGTCTTCAGCTTGCTGGCAAAGTGTTTCCACGAGATCATCCCAGCCCATTTCGTCAAAAATATAGACAAATTGGTGCTCACCTTTGACCAACGCGAGGACATGGAAATCCTTGTTATGCATTATTACAACTCCCCTTGAGGAAAAAATTTCCTCTGTAGTTGGCTTATCGGCTTAATAGCCCAAGCCAAAAAGGAGAAAAGAAGTGTCGGAGGTAGGCTTCTTGTTAGAAGGGCAAGCAGTGCGGAAAAGGTTTGCTGGTTTACCCTGAAGGAATATTTAAACCAGATTGCCTAAGCTTTTTAATCCGACTTCTTCCCTAGTTAGAAAAGGTTCGCCATAGGCTTTTCCTATAGCCCAGCCCCAGTAGCGATTTCGATCTTTAACATCGTCCAAAAGTGTAGGAAAAATATTAGTTTTACCCGTAATTAATTGAGATTGATAACAAGCCAATGCTGTCATTTTGGTTTCAATGTGGTTTGAAATATCTAAAATAAAAGAGGGCTTTGGGTGAATCCTAAGGTGAATACTGAAATAATAAAAGACTCTGGTGGGGAAGTGGGGCTCGCCAGCCAGATGAGTTTTACTTAGTTTGCTCCAAAATCTTGCGCCCAGGGCCAATTCGTAAGCTTCGACATGATCAGGATGGACATCTTCCCAGTAAGGAACGAACAAATTTTTAGGTTTAACTCGCCTAATTTCCTCTGCAAGTAAAGTTCTTGACTCCAGATTAGAAACTAATTCCCGGTTCTTTAAGCCTAAATTTTTGCGATAATCCAACTTAAGTACCTTTGTTGCCTCTTCGGTTTCTTGCCCACGAATTGAAGGGCTACCATGGGGGGTTGGTTCGCCATTGGTTAAGTCTAGAATGCCAACAGAAGCGCCTTCAGCCTTCAAAACGCCTATAGTTCCCCCAACTCCCAACTCTGCATCATCGGGGTGTGGGCTAATAACCAAATAATCCAAGGAATCGCTCATGGTTAAACTCCTGAAGGCTGCTGAATATTTACGAACAAAGCAGGCTAATCTTGCATATTTTCGCAGAAACCGTTTCAATGTTCATCTAAATAAGTTTTATGAACTTCTGGAGCGTTTAAACAATGAAGTGTGCCATCGTTATTCCTGCTAGATATGCTTCTTCCCGATTACCTGGAAAACCTTTGCTAAAGCAGACAGGTAAATACTTGGTTCAGCATGTTTACGAACAGGCTAAAAAGTCAAAGATTGCTTCAGAAGTCATAATCGCAACCGATGACCTTCGGATTCAAGCTGCAGCGCGAAATTTTGGAGCCAATTGCGCTATGACTTTGAAATCTCATCAAAGTGGTACCGATCGGGTTGCTGAAGTTGCCCAAAATTTGGACTGTGATATCTTTTTAAATCTTCAAGGCGATGAGCCATTAATTGATCCAAATTCTATCGATTTGCTTTTTCGGCAATTGATTGAAAGCCCCGATGTGCCGATGGCAACACTCGCAACACCCATTAATGATGAAAAAGACTGGATGAATCCAAACTGCGTGAAAGTGGTGCAAGATCAGAAGGGAAGGGCGCTTTATTTCAGTCGCAGCCCAATTCCTTACGTCCGAGATGGAAAGCCTGATTTTTCGCAAAGGCCTTCGCCTTTTTTGCTTCACATTGGCATGTATGCCTATCGCAGGTCATTTTTAATGCAAATGGCTAAAATTCCGATGCATCCGTTCGAAAAACTTGAAAAGCTCGAACAATTAAGGGTTTTAGGTGCAGGTTTCTCCATAAACCTTGGAATTGTTGAAGAGAGAACCCTCGGCGTGGACACCCGCGAAGATTACGAAAAATTTATCGCAGATTACAGGCGTTTTCAGCGCCTTAACGCTGCTTAAAACTTTATCCAACATTATTCTGGATTTTACAGCGATTGGGTCGTATAAATCCACGCATGGAACATTTTTTGCTTTGTGCAGATGTTCTTGTTCTTTATGGATTTAGATCGCGAAAGAAGCCAGAATGGCAAAACATATTTTTGTTACCGGTGGTGTTGTTAGTTCCCTTGGTAAAGGCCTTACTTGTGCCTCTATTGGTATGCTCCTCGAGCATCGTGGCCTTCGTGTCAGGTTGCAAAAATTTGACCCTTATATAAATGTTGATCCTGGCACCATGAGCCCTTATCAGCATGGCGAAGTTTATGTTTTAGATGATGGCGCCGAAACAGATCTCGATCTGGGGCATTACGAGCGATTTACCAATGCTCCACTCAGCAGAGATTGTAATTTTACTACAGGTAAGATTTACCTTTCCATTATTGAAAAAGAACGCAGGGGCGATTATCTGGGCCGAACGGTTCAAGTCATTCCTCATGTAACTGATGAAATTAAAAACGCTGTATTAAAATTGGCTACACCCGATGTTGATGTTGTGATCACGGAAATAGGCGGGACGGTGGGTGATATCGAAGGGCTACCATTTTTTGAAGCAATCAGGCAATTTTCCCTTGATGTGGGCAGGAATAACTGCCTTTATATTCATCTTACTCTGGTCCCATATTTAAAAGCCGCGGGTGAGGCAAAATCTAAACCGACGCAGCATAGTGTTGGGCTTCTCAGGCAGATTGGTATCCAGCCTGATGTTTTAATTTGCCGCACAGAGCGCGAAATGCCCAAGGATATGCCCGAAAAAATAGCTCTCTTTTGTAATGTCGAAACTAGGGCCGTAATTGAAGAACGTGATAAAGAATTTAGTATCTACGAAGTGCCCCTCAGCTTGGTTGAAAACAAGCTTGATGACTTGATTGTTGAAAAGCTTTCTTTGAAAGCTAAGCCTTTGGATATTTCTGACTGGACTTCAATGATTCAGCGCCTGCGTAATCCCAAGCGCGAAGTCACCATTGCTGTCGTTGGCAAATACATTCGCCATAACGATGCCTATAAATCAATTTACGAATCGCTGGACCACGCTGGTATTGCTAATACCACCAAGGTCATTATTCGAAAAATTGAAGGTGAGGATATCGAATTACACGGTGCAGAAAGTCAGCTAGAAGGCGTTGACGGTATTCTAGTGCCAGGTGGTTTTGGTTACAGGGGGGTTCCCGGGAAAATCGAAGCGATCCGGGTTGCCCGCGAGAAGAAGATACCCTTCTTTGGTATCTGTCTGGGGCTTCAATGCGCAGTAATCGAGTTTGGTAGAAATGTTCTTAAACTTGAAGACCCAAACACCACCGAAATCGATAAGAATTGCAAAAGCCCCGTGGTTTGTCTGCTCGATGATCAATACAGCATCACAGATATGGGCGGAACCATGCGGTTGGGAACTTATCCTTGCAAGTTAAAGGAAGGATCCAAGGCTCATAGTGCTTATGGTGCCGCTGTTGTTCACGAAAGGCACAGGCATCGATATGAATTCAATAATAAATTTAAAAGCCAATACGAGAAGCATGGCATGGTGTTTTCCGGTACCAGTCCGGATGGTAATTTGGTTGAGGCTATCGAAATTGCTGACCACCCTTGGTTTTTAGCAGTTCAAAGCCATCCTGAATTCAAATCAAAACCAACCAGTGCGCATCCTTTGTTTCAAGGGTTTGTCAAAGCCTGTGGTGTTTATCAAGAAAACAAAGGTGCAGGCAAAAAATAAACCCTCCCAAAGTTGCCTTTGGAAGGGTTCAAATTGTTACAGATTAACTTGGTGACTAATTGGCAGTAGGGTTTAATTCAATTTTCCCTGCATCGGTTACACCATCAGCTTTGATGTTGATTGGTACACCAACTTTACCGCCCTTAACCCAGCCAACTTCTTCTTGCCAAGTGACAAGATTATATTCGCCTGCAGGGGCATTCTTCATTTCGAAGTTCCCATCTTTGTCGGTTACAACAAAGTAGGGGTGATTGAAAACCCTGACCCAAGCGGTCATCCAAGGATGAATATTGCATTCGATTTTTGTGGGTGCTGCAGCAGCGCCCCAACCTTCAACTTTTATTTCTTTTCCTGCGGGAATAAGAAGATTTTGACTAGGGTTGTTTCCAGTGCTGATGATGTTGACATTATGGTTAACGGGGGAGCTGTTCTTGGTTAAAAGAACTTGCCCGGCTCGCATTCCAATTACATGGGGCTCGTAAACGCAGCAAGGTTGATCAAGAACAACATCCTTTTGTTTAACTTCTGCCAAAGAAGGGTGAATTGGAATTTGAGCCTTGGGATTTTTGCTATCAACAAGCCAAACCATTACCCAACGCACGCCTTTGCTTTTAGGATCAACTACAAACTTTTCGGAAAGGATATCGCCCTTCGAAAGGCAATGCTGCTCATCTTTGTTCACTTTAAGTTTTTCAGGGGTAGGGGTTGCGCCCGCAAATACTACTTGGCCTTTGATCGTTCCCCAAGTTTGTGCAAATGATACATCTGCTGATGCAGCAAAAACAGAAGTTAAAAAGGTAAAGAAGAGGCCCATTCTAGCAATCGATTTCATGTTAGTTCCTTGAAGCTACGGGTAGGTAAATATCCAAATGGATTACAATCACAGCACTTAAATTATTGTAATAGAGTTTAAGACCAATTCCAAGTTAGTTTTTACACATGTTTAAACACTATCAATTCAGAGGGATTTTTTAATGTTTTTGGTGTTGACCGGAGTTATTAGAGCTTTTTCAGTAATGATGCCCGTAATCAAATGGGCAGGGCTTACATCAAACGCCGGGTTGTAAACTGAAACACCCGTGGGAGCAACCTGTTTGCCGAAGGGTTCGGTGATCTCCTTGGGGTTTCGTTGTTCAATAGGGATTCCAGATCCATCCTCGATTGAAAGATCAAAGGTACTTGATGGGGCAGCAACATAAAAAGGTATTTTGTGCGCATGTGCAAGCACAGAAAGCCCGTAGGTTCCAATCTTGTTTGCGGAATCGCCATTGGCTGCAATACGATCCGCCCCGACGATTACCATGTTAATTTTGCCTTCTTTCATGACTTGTGCAGCCATGCTGTCGCAAATAAGAGTAGCAGGAATGCCAGCTTGTAATAATTCCCAAGAGGTCAGACGAGCGCCTTGCATTAGGGGCCTAGTTTCATCGCAGAAAACATGGATGGATTTGCCTTGTTCGTATGCAGTAAAAATAACCGATAAAGCTGTGCCATATGCTGCCGTTGCAAGGCCACCGGTGTTGCAATGGGTGAGAATACCAAATCCATCTTGGACAAGATTTGCTCCAATCTTGCCAATGGATTGACACATTGCGCGGTCTTCTTTTTCAATCAAAAGTGCTTCTTCAAGCAAAATTGAAAGAATGTTTCGTTGATCGGGCAAATCTGCTATTTCGATGAATTTTCTTTTCATCCGATCGAGAGCCCAAAAAAGATTGACCGCAGTTGGCCTGCTGGTGCGCAGATAATTGTCAGTATCTTCGTAGTGCTTTTTAAAGGAAGTCCCGGAAGGAATCTTTTTCAGCCCAACTAAAATACCCATTGCCGCAGTGATTCCAATTG
The DNA here is from genome assembly GCA_002303765.1 of Planctomycetaceae bacterium UBA969. GTDB lineage: Bacteria > Planctomycetota > Planctomycetia > Gemmatales > Gemmataceae > UBA969. The sequence goes on along the minus strand of DBCB01000006.1, from coordinate 7,979 downwards.
CAGGTGCACCTCTTACCCGTAGGCTTCGAATCGCTTCGTGAACCGTGGTGATATCCATGCAATCAATGAAACAAACATCAATCGGTAGAAGGGTTTGGTCTAAAAGACGAAGGTGCCCATCGATGCCGCCAATCCATTCCATGGATCTCGGGATGCTGTAATTCTTCATGTTCACTTACCTTTGAATTTTGTTGGCGAGTCTGTCAAGAATTTGCTGGTGAAGTATGCCATTGGTTACCAATACATCAGGTGCGTAGATGGATTTATTGCCTTTCCAGTCAGAGAATTTACCGCCTGCTTCCTCGATGAGTGGAATGATAGAAGCAACATCCCAGGCATGAACGCCATGTTCAATCATTATTTCTCCAGCGCCTTGGGCTACAAGAACGAAGCCATAGAAATCGCCAAAGCCCCGCTGCTTTTCTGTTGCACTAGCAAGTGCAAGAAATTCTTTTTCCATTCCAGCTTTAACAAACCAAGAAATGCTCGAATAAAAGAGCTGTGAAGCGCCCAACGTGTTGATGGTTGAGACATTGATTTTAATATCATTGCGGAAAGCACCATCGCCTCTAAGAGCACGATAGGTTTGATTAAGCCCGGGGGCTACGGTAATGCCTGCCAGCATTTCGCCCTTGTATTCTAGGCCTAAAAGAGTAGCCCAAATCGGTATCCCGCGAACGAAATTTCGGGTGCCATCGATGGGGTCGATTATCCAGCGATAACCAGAATCTCCCGGTTCATCGTCATACTCTTCGCCTAGGAAGCCATCTTGTTTAAAATATTTATTGAGGGAGGAGCGCAGGAATTTTTCGGCCTCTCTGTCTGCGACGGTGACCGGGCTTTCATCGTTTTTCCATTCAATATCAAGGGCGGTTTCGTAGTACCCCATCGCAATTTTTGCCGCCTTTTGGGCAAGCTCTATTCCCGCATCGTACCGGGATTTTAAATCATTACTCAATCGAATCGCTCCATGTTACTTTTTAGGTGTAAATCGAAACTTCACAGTATTGGGCGTTTCATCAGGAGGCATCTCGTAAGGCAACGCCTTGAGAAATTCTACTAAATCTTCTTTCTCGGAAATAGAAAGATGGCTTGTTTTACCATGCTTGTCTTTTAAATTCTGAGTTGTTAGCACTTCCATCAGGGTTTTGGCTTTGCCATGGTGAAGGTAGGGCGCATTGCGGTAAAGCCCTAGTAAAGTCGGGGTATCGTACTGAGGCCCCATTTTTTCAGATGGGTCATCATTGCCTGTTCCCACATCATGAATTTTTCCTTTGGCGCCAAGTTGGCTGTCAGAGTAATAGGGGCCAGAATGGCATGAAGCGCAGGCTACTTGATTGTTAAAGAACAAAGCCTTACCTCGCTCGGCTTGTTTCGAAAGTTTGCCCGGGGCCTCGATATGGGGCGAAAGAGTAAAACCAAAAGAGTTGGTGTAAATTGCGAGCGCATCAAGGTCTGCAGATTTCTCTGAAAGATTCTCTTTGAGTTCGGTTTTTTCAAACCCGTTTTTAGGGGTGAGCGCTCCTCGTGTTAGGCCGTACCCACGCATCAACTTGCCTCTAATAGTGTATTCGAAATCTTGAACTTCATCCCGATCTGCAGACCAATGCAACGGGTGTGTGTGGGCCAATCCAGCCATCGGCGGAGTTTTTCGTAACCCTTCAGGGTTGTCCCAAATTCTGCCATCAGAATTGCCATCGGGATGGCATGAGAAGCATGCAACCCATCTGCGCGAAGTCATGGGAGAAAGAGAGGTGGCGAAAAGGATTTTGCCTCGTACCCATTCTGGGCTTTTGGGCGGGTCGCAAGATTTCATGCTTGCCAGTTTTGTCATCGTGGTGGGTTCATGAATAGTTAGAGTGAATTCTAATGCGTTGTAAACATAAACTTCTTTACCATTAGGGTTCACCCGGATCGCTCGTGGGTTTACTCCAAGTCTTACTGCAGTTCCCACCCTCTGAATTTCAGAATAATCATCATCCATTACCTTGCAGATATTCATATCATTCGTGCCAGAATAAATTACGTAAAGGGTTTTTCCATCTGGTGAAACTGCTGTTTCCCAGGGAGTTGCAACCACATAAACTCCATTGAAGGTGTCCATTGCAACCGTCATGCGTTTAGTTTTGTCGGGCAAACCTGATGTGTCGCAAATCGTGAATTCAGGAAAAATAGACCCATCCGCATCGATGATATGGGTGCGGGAACGAATGTGGGGATAATAAACTTTGGGCCTAGTGGGGTGGGCGGTGATTTGACGGGCTAAATTATCATCTTCTCGGCCTTGCCAACGATCCAGCCTTTTACCCGTTGCAACTTCAAGCTTATTTACTGAGGCAGTATAAAATTCGGTTACAAATACGTTCTTTTCATCAGGGGATAATGCAATTCCTCGGGTCATCTTTCCTGCATCGAATAGCTGGGTAACTTTGAAGTCTGCAGTATTGATTTCGGAAATCTTCCCGGGGTATTCATGGGTAACATAAAGTTTTTTTCCATCTAGCGTGGATACTATTCCATACGGTTCGTCTTCGGTTGTGATGGTTTTTACCACGGATAATTTATCGCAATCGATGATCACGACTTTGTCTTCTGAATAAAGCGTGACTGCTAGGAGCGGGCTTTTCCCTATCCATGTGACCCCCTCAGGTTTTGTTCCAACGGGGATTTCCGCAATGGGTTTTCTCGATTGAACATCAAACACGGTTACGGTTCCACTGTCGGTATTCGCAACCGCAATCCTTTTCCCGTCCTGCGAAACATCCATAAGGCTGTTGGATTGGCCTGCACTGAGTTGATTTAAATTCAATAAAGCAAAAGTTAAAATAGCTAAGGGCAGGGGATACATTTTCCAGATTAACATTTTAAAGCCTCCATTTAGTTTTATCGGGTAGACGAATTATCTTTGAAAACTTGGCCGAGGGCAACCAACTATTTGAAATCTTGTGGGGCTTTAACTTTTTAAACAAACGCGATCAACAGGATGCCTCGACAAAAGCTATGTAAGGATGGGTAGTATGCGTTCTCTTCTAGTTGCCCATCTTATTGCTTACAAACCACAAAAGCTTTATTTTCATCATAAGCGGCATTCTTGTTAAATTCTTCCCAAATATAATCCGATGAATTATTGGATACCTTTTTGTCTTTAAAAGGCTTAAGGCGTTCAAGTGTAGTGATTAAGTTTCAGGAGTTTGGATTGAGCCAAGCACTGAAGTTTCTCGTCGCTTCTAGTCGCGAGGTTGGAATGAAAGCATTGAAGATTTTGTTTTTGAGTTTGGGAATTCTTGGAATACTTGGAAATCAAAGTTGGGGGCAAGATCCCTCTGCGGGATATGGCACTGCAACTCCAAGTTCCATAGGAACCTTGAATGATTCTGATAGCCAAGGTACGACCATAAATCCCACTCGGGCAACCCTCTCAGAATGGATTTTATATCCTAGGGACGCCGGTTGTTGTGGCCCCACAGGGAAATGCAAATCCGGGCCCATTCTTCTTGAAACCTATTTTAGGACAGGGCCAGAATTTACCGTAGGCGGTGGCAATTATAATAGTGTATTGCAGACAGGTTGGAATATTGGCGGTGGTGCTCGCTCGCTCTTCTTCAATGCAGACGCAGACCAAGCTTGGGTTGTTGATCTTGGTATTTCAAACACACATTACAACAGCAATAATCGAGAACAGAATATTCAACTTTTTAACCTTCCTTATCTTGATCGTAGTGGGGAGTTTGGTATCGGTGTTAATAGATCAATCACACTTAATCCCACAGTTGGTATTATCTCTTTGAATACCACTTTTGTTAACTTGTCGGGTGGGAAAGAATATTACCTCCGAGGTGATGCGTTTAATAAAGATAACTCTTGGCGAATTGGTGGCGATGTTGGTGGTAGATATGGTTCGGCAAAAACTGAATTTGTTGGTTTCCCAAACTTGAAAGACACAGTTGGTGCTGTATTTCTTTCGATCCATTCTGATTTGCAAATACCTTTTGGAAAGGTCAATTTAATTGCAGGTCTTAGGTTGGAGTGGGATTATATTTGGAGTGATATTTTGCAAAGCCAGAACAACAGCGATTTATCTAATATTTCTTTGCTTTATAACGGCGGGATTCAATTCTAAGTAGGTCTTCATCATTTAAGCTCAGGCAGCACTTGCTACCTGAGCTTTTTTGTTTTCAATGAAGTTAATGATTTCTATTGCACCTTTTTTTGATGCGCCTGCTGAAATGATTGAGGCCTTTAGTGCCCCTAATTCTTGTGCCAATGCATTGCGTTTTTCAGGGAATTTTACCCATTCACTTAGTTGATCGAATACCCACTTCGAACTGCAGTAATAGCCAAATCGTTCAGGAAAAAGCTCTTTCTCTGCCAGCAAATTTACCAGGGTGATGTAGGGAGTGTTCTTAAGTATGCGGGCAGCAATCGACATCAGAGGCGATGTTTGAAAAATAATTACGGAAGGGGTTTGTGCTCCGAGAAGTTCCAGGCTTACCGATCCGGAAACCGAGGCGCAGGCATAAGCCATGTTCATGATTTCAGGTGTTTTTTTCGTATGAACTTCGATTGGAAGCTTGGTGGTTTTAATTTTGTCGAGAATGGTTGTTTTGTGGGCTTCAGAAAATGCCGCAACCAGAAATCTTGTTTCCGGATATTGTTTGTTAAGGAGCGTTGCTGCCCTCAAGAGGGATTCGAAATTCATCGCAACTTCTTGGTTTCGTGAGCCGGGAAGAAGCCCTATCGCTAATCCCGGTTTTGATTTTTCAACTGCTATAAATTCTTCATCAAGTTTTTGGTTTAGAATCTGATCGTAAAACGGGTGACCTATTAGCTTAGCAGGAACATTGTTCTGCTTGAACCATGTTTCTTCAAAGGGAAAATTGCATAGTACGAGGTCGGTAAGCCTGCGCATCTTTTTCACTCGCCATGAGGCCCATGCCCATATTTGCGGCGGTACAAAATAGATGACTGGTATACCAAGCTTTTTGGCGGCAGCAGCAAGATGCCAGTGAAATCCTGGGTAATCAATTAGTACTAAAACGTCTGGTTTACATTTCACAAAATGATCAATTGCTAGTTGCAGGATTTTTTTGAATTGCGGGTAGGCTTTCAACGATTGGTACAATCCCATCACAGCAAAATCTGCCAAGGGATAAATTAGCTTGCAGTTCGCTTCTTGCATCTTGCTGCCACCAAACCCAAATAATTCGATGGCCGGGTTGTGGGCTAACAGTGCCTTGGCTAGATTGCTGCCATGCAAATCACCGCTTGGTTCGCCGGCACTTATAAAAATATTCATGACTTCCGCTCTTGTTCTGGAGAACTAAACTCCATCACAAGAATAATGATTTAGCTGCATCGGGGGCAAGAGGGGTTCCCCAGAGGGTAAAATTCTAGTGTTCGATTTGCATCCAATCTGGGGCAGTGATTTCATAGGGGGAGTAAAAGTCCCCGATATCAATGTCCAAGACATCGAATCCTTCGTTAAGGAGTTTTGCTTTAAGGAAGCTAGCAAGTTCTGGCAAGATGGCGTACTTTCGGCTCAGAAGACCTGCATGATTTTCAAATTCACTGCATTCCGCATATACCTTTTCAAATTCTTCTGGGTTTTGTCTCAGCATTTGGGTCCAAAATAGGCTCAGCCTTTGAGAAAAGGTATTTTCGCTTTCCTCTTTTTTTGAACACACTGTAACAAGAATATATTCTTTCATGGCATCATACTTTTTCTGTTGGTAAAATTCTTTCTTACTTCAGTTATTTATACTTGTTCCCTTTAAGAAGGAATTATAATTATGAAAAAGTTTATCTTTACCTGCACTTTCTTTTTTATCCCATTGGCTTGTTTGCTTGCTGGAGTCGATTTTCTGGCTCAAACTGCCGACGAGCGCGCTACCTGCAACACTTTTTCGATAGTTGCATTTGATCCCGAAACTAACGAGTGGGGTATCGCAGTTGCTTCCAAATACTTGGCAGTTGGCAGTGCGGTTTCATGGGCCAAAGCTGGGGTAGGGGCAGTTGCAACTCAGGCAAGCGTGAATGTTCTTTTGGGTAATGCGGCACTTGAACTAATGGGAAAAGGGAAAAACGCCAAGGAAACTCTTGATGAACTGATAAAAGCTGATTCAGGCCGTGAAATCAGGCAGATAGGTGTTGTTGATAAGAATGGCATGACAGCAAATTACACGGGTGCAAAGTGTAACCAGTGGGCTGGGGCCAAAGCAGGGAAAAATTATACTTGCCAAGGTAATCTTCTAACCGGCCCCGAGGTGCTGGATTCTATGGCGAAAGGGTTTGAAGAAACTAAAGGTTCTTTAGGGGTCAGGCTTCTTTTTTCCTTGGCAGCGGGTGAAAAAGCGGGTGGAGACAAGCGCGGGAAACAATCTGCTGCTCTTTTAGTGGTAAAACCAAATGGTGGACCTAATTCTTTAGGCGACCGATGGTTAGACTTCAGGGTTGATGATCATCCGAATCCTATCGATGAGCTTATTCGTGTTGCCAACTTGACCAGTAGATTTAAAGCGGTTTTGAAGGTGAAATAAAAAAGTACGGCAGTGCTGCCATGCTCTGCCGTACTTCGAATCAAGAGAACAAAAAGCCGAAACTCAAACAAGTGGGGTGAGAATCTTTCAAGGTGCTCTTCGGTGTTCTCCCTGACACTATTTTTATCGGATTGGTTGTTGGTTGCTAATCAGCAAGATGCATTAATATTTGGTAGATGAATTAAAGCGCTGCGGAACAACGAGTACAAGGGGCATGACCCTAAGTGTCGAAATAACCCCTAAGGTTTATCTAGTTTAAAGCCAGCCTGCCCCTTCTTCTTCGACAATGGTTTTCATTGCTTCGATCCATGCTGGGTGATCATTGAGGCAAGGGCACTGGAATAGTTCTTCGCCGCCAGCTTCAACAAACACTTCCTTGGCTTCGTGACCAATTTCGTCAATGGTTTCCAAGCAATCAGAGGTGAAGCCTGGGGTGCTTACGAAGATCTTTTTAATGCCCTTTTTGGCCATCTTTTTCAAGGTTTCTTCAGTGTAGGGTTTAAGCCATTCTTCTCTTCCGAACAAAGATTGAAAAGATTGTGTCCAGTAATCTCGAGACCAACCCATCTCTTTGACCAATGCAAATGTGGTTCGTTTTACATGCGTTGCGTAAACATCGCCCCGCTGGCAGTATGAAATCGGGATGCCATGAAAGCTGATTAAGTGGTGGTCGGGTTTCCAGCTAAGTTTGGCTTCCTGTTCGCGGATAATGGTAGCTAGTGCCTTGATATATGCTGGATGTTGGTAATAGGGAGGAATAAACCTGATGGCGGGTACTCTGCGGATTTTCTGCAGTGCCATGCCTAGGGTATCCATTGCGGATGCTGTTGTTGTTGCTGAGTATTGAGGATACATTGGGAAAACGATAATTTTTTCGATGCCTTGAGCGACCATTTTTTTGATCGTTTCGAGCAATGCAGGATTTCCAATTTGCATCCCGAATTCCACAGGTATTCCTGGGAATTTCTCTTGTAATAATTTAGTTTGCATTTGGGTAAAATGCATCAATGGGGAGCCGGTTTTTTCATCCCATACTCGAGCATATTTTTTGGCTGATTGTTTAGGGCGTAAATTGAGTATTAACAGGTTTAAGATCGGCCACCAAATTAACTTTGGTATTTCGATTAGCCTTGGGTCTGATAAAAATTGTTTTAAGTACCTGCGCAAAGCGGGACCCGTTGGTTCGTCCGGTGTGCCTAGCTGAACGATCAAAATTCCAGTTAGATTCATGGATGTTCCAATTTGAGTTGAAAAAGGTTCATCTGACTCAGGAATTTTCAGATGAACCTTTAAGATTTAAATGTAACAAGAAACTTATTTCTTTTTGCAATCAGGGCCTTCAAGCGGATCTTGCTTTTCTGTGATATGGCCTTTGCTTGTTTTAAGAATCTTGGTTCGATCCGTGTTTAGCTGAATAAAGCTTTTCCATTGGCCAGGTACGCT
>DBCB01000229.1:8511-8993 GCA_002303765.1 Planctomycetaceae bacterium UBA969 | reverse complement strand
TGGCGATAAGGAATATGCCTCTCTGAAAATGAATGGCAGGAAGCTGCAATAGCAATTTAATTCTGACGCCCTACAGAAACGATATTTGTCATGCCTGCAATTATCATTCAAAAATCTAAAAATGCCTTCACTCTGATTGAACTTTTGGTAGTTATTGCGATCATCGCAATCTTGATTGGGTTATTGTTGCCTGCGATTCAAAAAGTGCGGGAGACTGCCGCCCGCATGACTTGCGCCAACAACATGAAACAACTGGCGCTTGCCACTTTAAACTTTGAAGTTACTTTTCGAAAACTTCCGCTGGGGAAACATGGTACCGCCTCTACAGCCCAAGCCACCGCAATAGGCACCCAAGCAGGGGTGCTTGTACAACTTCTCCCTTACATCGAGCAGGAAAATTTATTCAAAGGGTTTAAGCCCGAGCTTTACACTTTCAATTCTAATTCGGGTGGTGTTAGCTGGCTTAATTTCGATGCACCCAA
>DBCB01000229.1:3415-8473 GCA_002303765.1 Planctomycetaceae bacterium UBA969 | reverse complement strand
AATAAAAATGTTCCTCTGCCCTTCGGATGATCCTTACGCGGTGGAAAGAAGTGCAACTAATAATGTGATTTGTTTTATTGATCCGCGCGGAGGCATAACAGGTACACAGGTGAGCCAGTTTGCTGCTTCGGGGGGTATTCCGGGGCTGACCAATTATGTACCTAATGCAGGAACCTTGGGAAGATTTCCCGTTCCTTTTCCTTCAGCAATTCTAAATTATTATGCTTTCCATGAGGGGGTTTTTGTTCCCAATGAACAATTTGCAATTACCGCCATCACCGATGGCACTTCAAATACCCTCCTATTTGGGGAATACCTTGGGAATACTTCAAATGGCCAGCGTAGTCATTCCATGTCTTGGATGGGTGCCAGCGGTTTCCCAATGAATTACACTTTCAACAGCGCCCCAACCCAGATGCATTTTTCCCCCAATAGCGCACATAGTGGGATTGCCAATTTTGTGATGGCGGACGGCTCGGTTCGGGCTATCACCAAGAATTTCGCAACCCCAACAACCACTGCCATCATCCTCGCCAAGGGCGAACCCCGGTGGGCTGCGTTTCAAGCTGCTGCGGGTAAAGCGGATGGCGATGCTGAGGTGCTTGAATGAAAAACAATTTGAATTCTATCAGTGTCAGGGGCATCTTTCTCATCCCAGTTGTCTTCTGGTTTTTTGTTTCGGGATGTTCAAGTCAGGATGAATACAATAAAGAATTGCCACTGGTTCCCAAGGATGTCAAATTCACACCTTCTGAAACCTCGCGGATAACTCCAGTGGGAATGGATGGCAATAAACAAACCAGACCAAAACCCTTCAAGGAATAAGATCTCATACAATCATGCAGCCCGTTCCATCCACAACTTCTGTTACACCTTTTTCCTTGGGGATTGATTCTGCTTTACACAAAATGACAGACGATTTATTAGGCGCAGCATATATTCTATTAGGGAAAACTGATGAACATTTTCCCCGCATTCTTCAAGAGCTTTTAACTAGTCATTGCGGCATAGCATGCGCAAATCAAGCTGCGGCTTTGACACAAAAAGAGCAGCAAGATCTGGCTTTTTTACAATCCTTTGGCGATTCTCTACAGCTATGGATTTCCAACATTAACAACGGGATTAAAAATCCGAAGAGAAATGATGGCGAGCATTTAATAGTAACTCTTGCAGATACAGAAGATTCAGATGCTATTGCAATGGCGCTTCAGATTGGTATTGGAAAACTTGGTCTACCCGCCCGTACGATTTTGCGTTCTAGATACAATCAGTCATCTACTTTACCCAACGAGCTACAAGATGGATTTGAAAAACGCTGGGGCAAACGCTTAAAGCATATCGGTGCTTTAAGGAGAATTTACGAAGAGGTGGAGTACGATTTATCACTTAATCCGCTGAGTGAATCGTCCTTAAGCTTGCCCATACTTTTCACCTGCATCGAACTTGGCGAACTATTGATAAGAAATGGTTGCATCCCTTCTAGTGCTTGGATTTGCGAAGATCAAGAAATACAATCGCTGCTCGGTTTAATCCCCAAGTTACTGCATTCCCTGCCCGAAGAAGAATTGCAAATAGGGCGATTCAAGTTGATTGGAAAAATCGGCGAAGGAGGCTACGGGATTGTTTATAAGGGATATGACGAGAAACTAAGGCGCGAGGTGGCTATCAAAATGCCTCGCATTTCCTCCGAAGACAATACTGAAAGCAAGCAGCTTGCGGTTCGGGAAGCCCGTGCTGCTGCAAGGCTTGATCACCCGGGGATCCTGCCTTTGCTCGATATTATTGACATGCCCAATCAGGCTATTCTTGTTTCACCCTTTGTGGAAGGGGCATCCTTATCCAACTGGCTCAAGAATAAAACCACTCTTGTTCATGAAAGGGTTGCGGCAGAATGGGCTTTGAAAATAACACAGGCCATGTTTCATGCACACTCTAGGGGCGTGCTACATTGTGATTTGAAACCAGGAAATATCCTGCTTGAAATACTTGGGGATGCTTGCCCTGATGAAAAAATCACCCCGAAAATTGCAGACTTCGGACTCGCAAAGCTTACCCTTGCTGTAACCACCACAGTTACCGGTTCGGGGGTTGGGCTGGGCACCCCGATGTACATGGCACCAGAACAAACGATGGGGCGAGAATCGCTTTCGGTGGCATGTGATATTTATGGTGTGGGGGGGATACTTTATCAGTTACTTGCTAATAAGGCGCCTTTTCAAGCCAGCACCATGGGCGAATTAATGAAGGAGGTAATGGAAAAACCCCCGACCCCACTTAAGACTTACAGGAAGGATATTCATCCCGACCTCGAAGCAATTTGTATGAAATGCATGGAGAAAAAACCTTCCCTCCGCTATTCGACCATGAACGATTTAAGCATCGACCTCGAAAAGTTTCTCGCAGGCGAACCAACGATCGCAAGACCTTTGGGTAAATTCACCCTCGGAGTACGCTGGTGCCAAAAGCACGCACTTTTAGTATCACTTCTTGGAATTATTTTTTTATCGCTAACCGTTTCCACCATTGTATTCATGTTTTTGTTGCAAAAAGTGACAATCCAAGCCAATGATAATTTAATCCAGAAAAATCTTTCCGAAACTGAAGCCAAGAGATATTTGCGCGATCGAAAACTAGCAGACCGCCAATATTATGCATCGGAAATGCGCTCAATCCAAAGTGCATTCAGAGATGGCGAATTTTCCAAGGTCATCGATAGGCTAAATGGCTTGACCCCTGTTCAATTGGGGGGGGATGAGTTACGCGGTTTTGAATGGCACTACTGGAACAAGCTTTGTTCACAGGCACATCAAAAATTAGCAACCATTGACGATTATACGCAAAAGTATTCCTTGGACGGAAACAACCTCGCTGCAATCAGCCTAAAGAAAAGTGAATCCATTTCCATAGTGGATATAAACACCGCCAAGGAAATTAAATCTATCCTAGGGGCTCAGGAACCAACTTTTTCAACAAACGGTACAACACTTGCATTTGTTACCAGCGATAATGTTATTCGATGGATTGAATCAGCAACTTTCAAAGAGTTGGGTTTCATTAAGAATGAAGAAAAAACTCTTAGATTGATGTTTTTAGACGACCATCGATTGCTGATAATGCATGAATATTCCTGGAAAGTACTTGATGTATCCTCAGGTAAAATTCTTTGGGAAAAGCCCGATGGGAAAAACATCTTTCAATTGAATCATTGCACTTGCGGAAAAGATCGTTTCGTAACTTGGGGTAACGATGGGCGGATTCAAATATGGGATACCAACTTAAAAACCAAAGTGGATGACTTTCCTTGTGAGGGGCGGTTATGCCAGATTTGCGAATCAAATAATGATAGCACAAAAATCGCATGGGTCTGCTACCCGACAAAATTGATTGTAAGAGACATCAACACCAAAACTAATCTTGTCTCCAAGGATCTGAAAGACAGCTTCTCCTTCGCAATGGCATGGAGCCCCGATGGCAAACAAATTGCATTGGGCGGTGCGGAACACACAATCGATATATACAATCCAGAAAACGGTGACCTCATTGAACGAAGAACAGGCCACACCTTACGCAATATTAGGCAGATCAATTGGCCTAATGGTGGGAAGTTATCCAGTATGGCTTGCCAGGTGACGCCCCCAAAATCTGAACTGTTATTATGGGATGAAAACAGGGTAGCAAGTTCTAGGGTGATACACACTCTGCAGAAACCTGCATTAGGGTTTGTGCTTGATACCAAAAAAGAAATTGCATTGCTATTTGAGGAATCGAGTCAGGTATCCCTAGTATCCGTGCCAGAGGGTAAATTACTCAAGCGAGTCAAATTACCTGACTTTTCAATTGCAGGTACCCTGCATCCTTTTGACCCATACTTTATGGTGATCCTTGACAACCGGGAAATTTGGAAAGTGGATCATCAGGGAAACACTAACAAGGTACCGCTTCGTTGCCCTTCACCGCCTTCGGGTGCAATCATCATATCTCCGAAGGGTGATAAATTTGCCATAGGTCTGAACGCAGCAGATTTTGACAAAGTCAGCACCAGTCTGGTCAATATTTACAACATTGAATCAGGAGAGTTGATTGCAACCTACCAAGGTGCATTATCTTCTTTCAATGCATTACAAAATCGCCCTAAATCAAATTCTTTTATTGCAAGCCAAACAACTGGTGCGCTCGTTGAGATAAGCTGGCAAGATGGAGCCTTGATAAAAGAATACATAAAAGCGCCTTCGGGAATAAGATTACCTGAGTTGAGCCCCGGATTCAATGAAATATGCATAATCAAAGGACTAACAACCCTTGAGTTGATGAACTTTCCTGCAATGACTTATTCACCCAACTTCCGCAGTTTCGAAGCCAATCCTCTTAGAGGATTGCGATGGACGGAAGATTCAACCCGATTTTTTGGTTGGGGCTTAGATGGTTCCATTCGTTTCTGGGATAAAACAACCGGGCAGGAATTGCTAAAGCTGAATGCTCACGAAGGGCATGTGGTCGGTGTGGTCGAACTGCAGGGCGGAAAAAAATACCTTTCTTTAGGCAAAGACAACCAACTAAAGCTATGGGATGCAGATTCCAATTAATTCTCTTGTTTAAAACATTATTCAATCAAGTATTCTACCCACCCAACCGCAGAATCAAGTATGATGTTTCTAATGGTTTTCTAGTAACGCAACCGGAACTTTACACATGACTTTCCTACTACAAGCATCACTTTTCGCAGCACTTGCTTTTTCTTACCAAGCAGGCGAAATGTCGCTCAATGATGTGGTTCAAAAAGTGAACCCGAAAATGGTCAAGATCTATGGCTCCGGAGGTTTTAAAGGTCTACCAGCCTATGGCACAGGCGTTTTGGTCAGCCCCAATGGCTATGTTCTCACCGTCGCAAACCATCTAATGGAAACAACCGACCTAAGGGTTCATCTTTACGATGGAACTAGATTGCCCGCCAAGCTGATAGCAATGGAACCTGAGTTGGATATCGCACTCTTGAAAATAGGAACAGATAAATCCAAGATTGATGATCTGCCTTTTTATGACATCGTTGCTGCTGCAAAA
>DBCB01000229.1:0-3337 GCA_002303765.1 Planctomycetaceae bacterium UBA969 | reverse complement strand
GAGATGAACCCGTTTCGGTAATGAAGGGAACCATCGCAGCCTATGCCAGGCTGTTTGGCAGAATTGGAATATTCGAGGCGCCCTATTCAGGCAATGTCTATGTGGTGGATGCGATCACCAACAACCCCGGTGCTGCAGGGGGAATCATCACCAATCGCATGGGAGATATCATCGGAATTATTGGCAAAGAACTTCGCAATGAACAAACCAACACTTGGATTAATTATGCTGTTCCTGTAAATGCAGAACTCGAAATCAAGCTTGCAGATGGCAGTGCCAAGAAAATCTCGATCACCAACTTGATCGAGAAAAAGGAAGCGTATAAACCCGTAACAAAAGCATCGAAGTCAACAGGTGGTGGTGGATACCTAGGCATAGTGTATGTACCTAATGTAGTAGATCGAACCCCGCCTTACATTGAATATGTTGAGCCCGGATCCCCCGCACAAAAAGCAGGCCTGCTTCCAGATGACTTGATTGTTTATGTGGATGGCCTGCCAGTAGTAAGCGTTAATTCGCTTTTGGAATTAATGCAGAAGTACCGACCGCAAGAGCGGATTCAGTTGGAAATACGCAGGGGTGATAAATTGCAAACCATAAGCGTACAAGTCGAGTCACCACCAAAAGCTTTGCCAAACAAAGCCGCAGAAACCAAAGGGAACTAATCATGAGCACAACACTGTTTTTGTTAGGCGTGGTAGAAATAATGCTGGCTCAAAACACCCTAGAAGAGCTTCAAGAAAAAGCGATTCAAGGAGCAGTGCAGCGTGTTTCCCCAACCCTTGTGCAAATTGAAACCACGGGTGGAACCGAAGTGATTTCCGCTGGTGGTGGTGCGGGTAGCGCTGGAAAACGAAGGCCCGGCCCTGCTGCTGGCCCAGGCGTGCGTAAAGGTTCAGGCCCAACCACGGGTGTCATCGTATCTGCGGATGGTTATGTTATTTCCAGCGCTTTCAATTTCGCCAACAAGCCTACTTCTATAATCGTTTCCACCATGGACAACAAACGCTACATAGCCAAAGTGGTTTCAATAGATCAATCACGCATGGTAACGCTTTTAAAAATTGATGCGACTAATCTTCCCATACCCGAAGCACTTCCTACTTCCAAAATGGAAGTGGGTCAAACGGTAATCGCTTTGGGTCGAACCTTGGGCGGAAGCCCTGGTGCGACACCTAGTGTAAGTATGGGGATCGTTTCAGCCTTGGGTCGAATCTGGGGACGAGCCATCCAGACCGATGCCAAGATTTCCCCGGTAAATTATGGCGGGCCTCTCATCGATTTACAGGGCAATGTTTTGGGCATTCTCGTGCCTGCTTCACCCGAAGCCGAGGGTGAAACCGCAGGATTCGAATGGTACGATTCAGGCATCGGCTTCGCAATTCCCCTAGACCACATCTTTGACAAACTGGCAAAACTAAAACTCGGAAAGGATCTTCGTAAGGGCCTTCTGGGGATCACCATGCAAAACAAAGATATGTATGCAGATGAAGTAGTTATTAATTCGGTTGCGCCTAATAGCGCAGCATTTAAAGCAGGCCTTAAAGTTGCGGATAAGATTATTGCGATCGATGGCAAAAAAGTGGAAAGCCATGCTCAGCTCATGCATCAACTTGGGCCCAAGTATGAAGGCGACATGGTATCACTGACTATCGTGCGTGGCAAAGATGAAATCAAGCTGGAAAAAATCGAACTATCAGGCAGCTTGGAATCTCCACCTTTAGGCTTCTTCGGGATACTGCCGATGCGGGATGATCCGACCAAAGGTGTTCAGGTTCGTTATGTTTTCCCTGAAAGTGGGGCTGCTAAGGCTGGGATAAAAGTAGGCGATCGCATCTTAAAGGCAGGCGTGGGGCCTGATATCACCAAAGTTATTGCAAATGCAGAAGTTGCAAATCGTGATGCTCTTTCAACCATATTATCTACTGCTGTGATTGGATCTTTTCTTGCAGTGGAAATAAAGCGGGAAGATGGAACAACCATAACCTTAAAAGGGCCGATTGGCCAAGCGACAAGCTTCCTTCCAGAAAAGCCTCCGGAGAAATCTTCACTCGCAAACCTCGAGAAAGAGCCTGAGAAAAAACCCGAGATAGGAACCATCAAAAAACAAAGCGCTGCGGGCGATCGCAACTACTGGGTTTCCGTTCCAATCTCTTACGACCCCAGAACCTCTTATGGCTTGATGGTTTGGCTTCATCCAGCAGGCAAAGGCAAAGATAAAGATCTTGATGACCTCTTGGGAATTTGGGACCAGTATTGTGCTGAATATAAAATCATCATGGTAGCCCCCCGGTCTGATGCCGACCTAGGCTGGACTCCGGGCGAATCTGATCTGATTCTTGAATCGATCCGCCATGCTACCGAAAACTACAACATCGATCGTAAGAGAGTGGTCGTTCATGGAATGGGCACGGGCGGGCAGATGGCATTTTATCTTGCCTTCCAACAACGAGAGTTAATCCGCGGTGTGGCTGCGGTGGGGGCTTCCCTAGGTGCGACTCCTAAAGAGCGCATTGCCAACCAGCCTCTATCTTTCTTCCTTGCGGTGGGTGATAAAGATCCAATTCGTGAGACGGTACTGGATACCGCCAAGAAGCTTCTAGGGTTCCAATACCCCCTAATTCTTCGAGAAATGAAGGATATGGGGCATCAATACTTCAATTCCGTCACGCTGGATACACTGGCAACTTGGATTGATCTGCTAGATCGCATCTAAGCAGTCTTTACATTTTTGGCTCCAAACATGAAAATGCTGTGTCGCTTTTCATGAGGGTAGAACATTGATACGATTGCTTTTGAATGTTTCGAAATATTTGCTAGCCTTGGGTTTGCTCGGCTATGTCATCAATTCCAATTGGTTACCAGGGAATGAAAACGGGTTAGAAGCAGTTTGGCAAAAACACTTCTTAGAAGGAAAACCCATCCATCTGCTTTTTCTCTTTGCTTCAATCTTTCTTTTCTTCTTGGGAGTTTGCGGAACGATCATTCGCTGGCACCTGATGATGCTTGCGCAAGATATGGGGATCGGCTTTTGGAACACTATGCGCATCGGGTTCATAGGATTTTTCTTCAATACACTTTTGCCCGGCTCGGTCGGGGGGGATCTTGTTAAAGCCGCTGCAGTTTGCAAAAATCAATCTCGTAGAAGTGTTGCTGTCACCATCATACTTCTAGATAGGGCGATAGCACTTTGGGGGCTCATTTTTTTCTCCGGCGCCACAGGTGCAATCTTTTTGCTTGCAGGGTACTTGGGAGAAGGTAATGGCGCCGCTGCAACTAAATCCATCATCAAGATTACTTTATCTTTCTGCGGTATCACCGGGTTGGGCTGGTTTGT
>DBCB01000094.1 GCA_002303765.1 Planctomycetaceae bacterium UBA969 | reverse complement strand
CCGCTTCCGCTGGGTATTCCCCATACCAATCTTGACACAATTCGTTAACATTGCCGTGCATATCAAATAAGCCAAAAGCATTTGGCTTATAACTTCCGACCTCCACAGGATTACCTATTTTCGCTTGTTTAGGGTTTTTAATATTAGCGTCTTTGTAGGTTATTTTGTCCCCGTATGAATACGCAGTATTTGTTCCCGCCCTGCAAGCATATTCCCACTCCGCTTCTGTGGGTAGTCGATAGCCCCCATTCGTCTTTACATTCAACTTCNNCATCATAGTTTGCATCCTTAGGCGTGATCTCATCCCCAAACGAATATGCGGTTGTTGTCCCAGCTCTACATGAATATTCCCACTCCGCTTCCGTTGGCAACCTATAACCACCATTCGTCTTTACATTCAACTTCTTGATAAATTCTTGACAACCACCCCACGATACATCCGTTACTGGCAGTTTCCTCCCTTTGTAAGAACTGGGATTGTTACCCATAATTTCAAACCATTGCTCCTGAGTTATCTCATACTTCCCTATGTAAAAAGGTTTGGTAATAGTAACTTCGTGCCGAGGTACTTCATTTGAGGGCGGTTGCTTAACTTTAATATTGCTGAAAGGATCGATGGCAATCATATTAGAACCCATTTTAAATTTTCCAGCGGGGATTAAAACCAGATCTAAATTTACCCCATTTCCAAGATCAATCACTTCCCCTTTTCCATCTGAACTCTTTTTTGTAGGTTCGCCCGTAACGTCTTTTTCATTTGACGCTGTTTCAAATTTCTCCGAAGCAATTTCAGTCTTTATTTCCGGTGCTTTTTCTTTTGAACAACCGGCTATAAAAGCTAATAAACCCAAAATCATTGATATGCCTAGTATTATTCTCATTTCCAACCTTTTGGAGATAAAGTAAAACCTTATCCCTTTAACTTTAAGGTAACTCATTTCAATCAGCAAGAATTATCAATCTGGGCTATCGAACATCCCTGCCCCTGGTTTTGGGTGCAAGATGGATTGCCTTACTTCCCAATCTGTTTTTCTAGCGTTTTGGTTTGCTATGTAATCAAGGAGCAGCTTCTTGGCTTTCTTATTACCTTGGCTGGCTTTAACTCGAAGCATATTGATAACAAGTATCATGTCTTCTTTAGTTATCAAAGAAGCGAATTGACGCTTTAATGCTTTAATTTCTTCAGTATCAGGTTTAGGCTTATTCTTCATAAAAAACCTTCCGTGTTTTTGGAATGACTAGATAATTTATTTCACCTATTTTAAACTATTCACCTTTTTATTTACATTGGTTTTTTCATTGCCTTGAGTATTTTATTCATTATTTCAGCCAAAAATGCCACCTGTTCGATTCCCTCAGCGCCCACTAGATTACTTTGCAATTCTTCGGTAATTCCAAATAAAACACTAGAATTCCTGAGGCTTTTGATCATTCCTTTATCCTTATCTAAAAAGCACCTCCAAGGGGATACACGCCACCCTAAATTAAAAAGCCATTTTCTCAGATCGTCATATTGCAATTTTCTAAAATTTAGTAAGTCAGCAAATACTTGCCCCACAGTTAGAAAAGTTTACCGTCTTAGACGATCTTACCAATTAAGTCTTTCGGCAAATGGCTTTTATAATATCGCTCAAGGAACTATAGAACCAAACACAGGTAAAAGGCAAAAACACGAAAATTAAAACGATATAAACCAAGTTGCTTGGGAAATTAGTTTTCATTTCAGATAAAATTAAAAGGCCCAATAGTAAACTGAAAAAGCCACCCACGATTGTAAAGATAATATTTTTAACTAAAGTGCTTTTTTGTTCACCGTTTGTATTCAAATTTAACTCAACATATAACAAAAAAAATGAATGGACTAGTGAGATCAATTTTTAGAATCGTCTTGTGACAAACTCCTAGTTACAACTAAGTGAATAGTAGCTTGGGATAAAAATTAATTAAAGTCAAATACTGTCTTTTCAATTAATTCTTAAGTGAAGTTTAGGATTTCCATAACATCTAGAAAGATTTTATCAGCTTTCAAATTTCCTTTTGCCCTATCTCAACATCAGCTTATGCCAAATCATTTACCATATTGGGCAGCAAAAGGAATCTTCTATTCAAACCCTATCGGAAATTGAGTGCCGCTGTAATTGTCCGCCCGCTTATATTTTAGGCAAGGATCGGTTTGATGATTTCGCCGCTGACATCCGTCAAGCGCATGTCCCGCCCCATGAAGCGATAGGTAAGTTTTTTGTGATCAAGGCCGAGAAGATGAAGGATCGTAGCATGTAGGTCTGGCACAGAGACTTTGTTTTCAACCGCATGATAGCCAAATTCGTCAGTCGCCCCGTGGATCATGCCAGCGCGAATCCCGCCACCTGCAAGCCATATGGTGAATCCTCGGGCATGGTGGTCTCGGCCCTTGCCGCTTTCGGCAGTCGGTGTACGGCCAAACTCTCCACCCCAGATGACCAAGGTACTATCGAGCAATCCCCGGTTTTTCAGGTCGGTGAGCAATCCAGCAATCGGCCTGTCGGTCTCAGCACAATGAAGGTCGTGATTTTTCTTCAAGTCGTCATGTGCATCCCACGCCTTAGGCCCTTCATTGCCCCCGCTGTAAAGCTGAATAAAACGGACACCGCGCTCAACGAGCCTCCGGGCGAGAAGACAATTCCTACCAAAGTGATAGGAAGTTTTGTTATCGAGCCCATAGAGACTCTGATCCCTGACTGATTCCTGGGTCAGGTCGACCGCTTCCGTTGCTTGCGTTTGCATACGGAAAGCCAGTTCGTAAGAGGCGATGCGGGCGGAAAGGGCCGATTCTGCAGGATTGGCCGCAGCATGGCCTTCGTTCCACTGTTTAAGCAAATCGAGACGGGCGCGTTGGCGACCCCGAGTCACCCCGGTTGGCGGAGAAAGATAGGCAATGGGTTCGCCATTGGGTCGAAATGGAACTCCCTGATATGCTGCGGGCATGAAACCATTCGACCAGTTCATGGCACCGTTGATCGGAGCTCCCTGGTGATCAAGCATCACGACAAAACCCGGCAGGTTTTCACCTTCGGTGCCAAGGCCGTAGGTCAGCCAGGAACCCATGCTGGGCCGACCTGCAAGAATGGACCCGCTGTTCATTTGGAAGATCGCTGGTCCATGGTTGTTGCTCTCGCAGTGCATACTACGAATGACACAAAGTTTGTCAGCGTGTTTTGCCAACTCTGGATAGGTTTCCGAGATATCGATGCCCGCTTGCCCGTATTTGGCAAATTTGTAGGGACTTTTCATAGCAATGTTTTTCGTCTTACCACTCATGAAAACATCATCTTGCTTAAAGACGGGAATCGCCTGGCCATCGTATTTCGTCAAAGCCGGCTTGGGATCGAAGAGATCAATGTGGCTTGGGCCGCCGTACATGAAAAGGAAGATGACCGATTTAATTTTGGCGGGGTGATGGGGAGTCACTGTGGCAAGCGGGTTCGAAGAGCGATCCGCAGCGTGTGCATCATGGTTAAGCAGGCTGGCAAGAGCTAGTGAGCCGAACCCCACGCCGGCCTGTTGGAGCCAATCGCGTCGTGTGAACATGACCTTCGCCTTTCAATCGATGAAAATAAATTCGTTGGCATTGAATAACACATGGCACAAATCAATGAGTGCATCGAGATCAGGCGTCTTGCTTTGGGATTCCCGATGCGCCGAAGCTTGCTGGCTGATAAAAAGATTTGCCTGACTCATTCGTTCTGTAGAAGGGTTCCGACCAAGGGATTTGGTGTAGGCCTGTTGAATTAACATGTCCCAATCGAGGCCGTGCACTTTCATCAGCGATTCAGCGAATCGCCTAGCCTGATCAGCCACGAATTCGTCGTTCATTAGCAATAATGCTTGAGTTGGCACGATGCTAGCCAGACGGCAATCGCAGACATCAGTCGTATTAGGTGCGTCAAAAAGTTCCAGCAAGGGAAAAAGCAGTTGACGCTTAGAGTAAATATAGACACTGCGCCGCCAATGCTCCGACCCCTCGGCGGCGATCACGGGCCATTTGTTACGTTGACTTGCGGGCAACAACTCGGGGCGGATTCGCGGTTTGATTCCCGGACCACCCATCTTGGGGTCAAGCGTGCCTGCAATGGCAAGGATGCTATCGCGGATGGCTTCGGCTTCGAGCCGCCTTTTGTTCTGGCGCCATTGAAGCCGGTTCTCGGGATCGATGGCAACGGATGCTGCATCATGCCCGGAGCCTTGTTGATAAGTAGCACTAAGCATGATGTATTTATGGAACGGTTTCCATTGACCACCGTTTTCGATCAACCAAGCTGCGAGGTGATCGAGCAATTCTGGGTGCGCATTTTCAGCTCCGCTACGACCAAAATTACCCGAGGTCTCGACAATCCCACGACCAAAGTGATGCTGCCACAATCGATTAACCAAGACACGGTAGGTGAGAGGATTTTCGGTCGAGGCGATCCACTCGGCAAGAGCGAGCCGCCTTCCGGACGACTTTGCGTTATTCGCAGCTTCCTGAATCGGCCAATCTTTCCAGGTAAGAACTGCAGGAACTGCGGGTGGGACAACGGGCCCGGGATTGTTTATATCTCCACGCCAAAGAAGGTGGGTAGGCTTCGGGTTCGGGGTGGAGTCAATGAGTGCCATGATCCCTTTTTCTGGATCTTTCAGTTTACCTTTTTCAACAGTGTTGCCTGACAAAGGAAGATCTTTTTTAGAAGTTCCGTTAAAGATCGCCAGAACCTGATAGTAATCTTTCTGCGAGATGGGGTCGTACTTGTGATCGTGGCAGCGGGCACAGCCAAGCGTCATACCCATGAAGGTAGTAAAGGTCGTGTTTATGACACCATCAAGTTCATCAAGGCGATATTTTTCAATGTCCTTCGGAGTTTTGCCCATATTGTCGTCATTGGATGGTCCATTACGCCCAAATCCAGTCGCTATCAGTTGTTCCTCTTGTGCATCTACTAGTTCGTCGCCAGCGAGTTGTTCGCGGATGAATTGCGCAAATGGCTTGTCATTATTAATACTTTTAATCACATAATCACGATAACGCCAAGCGTTCGGGCGAGGGATGTCATTATGAAAACCGCCACTATCAGCGTAGCGGGTAAGGTCAAGCCAATGCCGACCCCAACGTTCCCCGTACGCAGAGGAAGCGAGCAGTTCATCAACCACTTTTTCAAACGCATTGGTGGAAGTATCATTCAAAAATTTCTGGATTGCCATCGGACTAGGGGGCAAGCCTATGAGGTCAAAATAGGCCCGACGCACCAAGGTAGTTTTATCGGCTTGGGGCGAAGGTTTGAGCTCTTTGGATTCGAGACGGGCAAGCACGAAAGCATCCAGCGGCTGACGAACCCAGTCCTTCTCCCCAATCTTTGGAATTGCTGGGCTAGAAACCTTTTGCAAGGCCCAGTGATCGCGGCTGGCAAGTTTAGTCTTGGCAACTGTAGGGCTAATTCCATCCACCCAGCGAGTCAAGGTCTCAATTTCATCCTGCATCAATTGCCCTTTAGGCGGCATGTGCGGCATGCGATCCGGTTGGACCATCTGGATCATCAGGCTTTCGGTTGATCGCCCCGGTACCAAAGCCGGACCGGAAGATCCGCCGGCAAGGACTTTTTCCGCAGTAGTCAGATCCAACCCACCCCGGATTTTAGCTGCTTCGGAATGGCACGAAACACAATTCTTGACGAATACCTGCTTTACTTTGGCAAATGAGTCTGTCTCCACATCAGCAGCACAGGTATCGGTAGAAAAACAAAACGCAGTCAGCAGCAGCAATACAACCCTTAAAAAGTAATGAACAAGTCTCATGTCGGAATCCTGATTTGACTGCACAAAAGAATGCTCTATCGTAAAGGATCACCTGACCGTGGTCAATCACATTACCCTTTCTGCAAAACCTAAGTTGGCAGTAAGAGAACTTGCATCCCATCGGAAAACTTTGGCTAAAAATTAAATGCCACCGCCTACCTACTGGGCAACAGTAACTCTGCGATTAAAAACCTAATCCAAGTGAAGGTCGATAGACATTAATTAGTAGAAGACTCTACAATTCAGCTGACACTATTCCTCCTTGTATCGAAATATGAATATAGGAAGATAGCTTTAAGTTTTAAGATTGTTTGAATTTAAACTGATTATCTGTGTGCCATCAAATAACCAAGAGAACAGCCTCGGATTCCTATAGGCCGCTGCAAAGAAATTACTCTCCCTTTTGAAAAGGGAAGCCCTGCTGGAATCAAAACAATAAAAGGACATTGACCATGTATTCCTACCAAATAAATCGGGTCATTCTAGGGTTTGTTGTGTGCTGAGGTGGGGCCACCAATTTGCGAGGCGGTTCGCTTTCACACGACAAAGTGATCGATTTGGTCAAAGCCTTTTTTGTTCCGGTTTACATCTCCCACGAAAAGGGAGACGCACCCGATGCAGACAAAAAACAATGGCATCGCATCTACCGCGAAGCAAAGGAGATCCGTGATCGCCCTGCAGTCTGGATCATCTACAACCCGGCGAAATGATTTTCATTGAGTGGCGGATGTATTTATAAGGGCACTTTCTTAGCAAGAAGCGTTAGCGACGGTAGGAAACACTATTTAGATTTATTAACCGCAGGCATGACAGTTTCCTGATAAAAAATCTCCATCCATTTGCCGTCACGAAGAACATAAAGAGAGGAACTTTGTAAATCAATAAATTTAATCTTCTTTCCCTTGTGATTACCGCTGTAATCTAACTTGTAAAATATGAAACAGACACCAGGCTGAATCTGCAATAAAGATGTTTTGCCCATCGAATACGATTCCAAATCCCAATCCTTTAAATTCTTGATAAAATCATTTTTTAGTACTTCAGAACCATCAGCCATAAAGCACCGCGCATCATCAGCCATGTAAGTCTTAAAGAATTCTTGGTTTTTATCCTTCATCGCAACCCATGAATCTTTTTCCATTTTTGTCAACAGTGAGAGCAATTCTTTTTCAGAGCCGCCTTGTTGAGCAAAAAGATCAAAAGACATTGAAATGCAAAGAAACAAAGCAGCTAAAAAGAATCGCATAATAAACCTCATGAATGATAACGATCAAAATCCAACAATTTAAAATAAAACATCTTAATGAAACAATAACAAGAACATTATTTAAGTACTTACAAATGAAAAAAAATATTTAAGCAGCGTTTGCCAATAAACCA
Source organism: Planctomycetaceae bacterium UBA969 (assembly GCA_002303765.1). Taxonomy (GTDB): domain Bacteria; phylum Planctomycetota; class Planctomycetia; order Gemmatales; family Gemmataceae; genus UBA969. The sequence goes on along the minus strand of DBCB01000094.1, from coordinate 7,362 downwards.
ACTCAATATAGCAAAGGATTGCTAGCAAGAAAAATAACTGCTAATATAAAAAACTGTTTGATAACAGCTAAAGGCTCAGAAAATTTCCTAAAGAAAAAAAAGCGAATGACAACAATTGCAACGATGGTTTTATTCGCTGCGATCCTATTGGTTATTATTCATTCGATCCTAGTAATATACATCGCCCCAACTTTCTGGAAATGGGAATCGACTCCTCTCCAAGATTCTGATTGCCCAAAAACAGTCGTCTGCTTAAATCTGAGGGGATTAGATCCTTTTTTAACAACAGCACTGCCTGCGCTTCTTGACCAAGATTATCCAAACTACGATGTAATCATCGTGGTCGACCATCCGGAAGATCCTGTATACCTGCTTGCAGAAGAATTAATTAGGGCCAGCAATAAAAACAATGTGAAATTAGGTGTTTTAAAAAACCGAAAAGAAACTTGTAGCTTAGTAAACAGTTCATTGATTCAAACCATACAGAACAATCTGAATAATTATGAAGTGGTTGCAATGATCGATGCAGATGCAATGCCACATAAAACTTGGCTGCGAGAATTAATTGCGCCATTACTAAACAAAAAAATTGGAGCTGTAAACGGTCAACGTTGGTACTTCCCCCCGCGAGCCAATATGGGCGATCTAATCCGCTATCTCTGGAATATTGCTGCGGTTCTTCAAATGATATTCTTTAAAATCCCTTGGGGCGGATCTTTAGCTATTCGGATCGATGTTTTACAAAAATGCAATGTTCTTGATTACTATGAAAAGGCATTGGTTCAAGATGTGCCTCTCTTTGATATCCTAAAAAAACAGGGATATACAATTGAATTTGCACCCTCAATCCTCATGATTAATCGAGAGTCTGTAACCTTATCTTCACTGGTTCCATGGATACAAAGGCAATTACTCTGGGCAATTCTTTATCATTCATCGTGGTGGAAAATTGTCTTGCATGGCATTCTGGTAACCCTCGTCCCGCTGTTATTATTAACCCTGATTGCAACCAGCGCCCTTCTAAATAAGCCTTTTATTGCTATTGTGGCTAGTTTAAGCTTAGTTGGTTACGGTGTATTTACATTATGCCAATTATTGTTATTGGAATACCTTGTTAGAAGAATAGTAAAAAAACGAAACCAATGCACCAAATGGCTAACTCCATTAAAACTAATCGCCTTCATACCGGCGATGATTCTTACCCAACTTCTTTACCCCAAAGCACTTTTATTTGCATTGTTTTCTCGCAACATCGAATGGCGTGGCATTAATTACCGAATCGATGCACCATTAAAAGTAAAGATGCTAAATTACGAACCCTACAAAATCAAAGAGCGGAAGAATAAAAATAGTTCGCTTTAGAACATCAATTATTCGGCTTTCTCAAATAACATTTTTAGAATAAACCCCAAACGATTTCTTTCTTAACGACACCAACTACAATAAGATGTATTGCTGTTGTTTAATATAAATCAGGGAATGTGGTCATGATTAATAATCAAAATGAAACAAATACGCACATCCAAATATCGCCCATCGCAAGGCCACGAAGATTAAGGGTTTCTCCTTGGATTCGTAATATGGTTTCTGAACATCGTGTAACCGTAAACGACCTAATTTGGCCTGTGTTCATTCAAGAAGGAAACAACTTAAGAACCCCGATCGCATCCATGCCAGGCGTTGAAAGATTATCCATCGATTTATTAACCTTAGCAGTAAAAGAAGCCCGCGATCTTGGCATTCCAGCAATCGCTTTATTTCCTGCAACACCTACAAATTTAAAAACACAAGATGGCGAAGAAGCCTTCAATCCTGAAAACCTAGTATGCAGAACTATTCGGGCAATTAAATCCGCAGTGCCTGATATTGGAGTAATCTGCGATGTTGCCCTAGATCCTTACACCTCGCATGGTCAGGATGGACTAGTTCGGAACGGTATTGTAGTAAATGACGAAACCGTAGAAGTATTGTGCAAACAATCAGTTGTTCAAGCTCGCGCAGGATGCGATGTGATAGCACCATCCGACATGATGGATGGCAGGGTAGGCGCTATACGAAAAGCGTTAGATAATGCTGGGTTTTCTCATGTTGCAATTCTTAGTTATGCTGCAAAATATGCATCTGCTTTTTATGGCCCATTTCGTGATGCAGTTGGTTCTGCAAACAACCTCGGAAAAAGTGACAAAAAAACCTACCAAATGGACCCATCCAATTCGAGCGAAGCGCTTCGTGAAGTTGCGCTCGATATCGCTGAAGGTGCAGATATGATAATGGTAAAGCCTGGCATGCCATACCTCGATGTAGTGGCACGAGTTAAAGATGCTTTTAAAGTCCCAACTTTTGCTTACCAAGTAAGTGGCGAATACGCCATGCTGTGTGCAGCAGAAGCCAATGGGTGGCTAGACCGCGAAAAGGTAATTCTTGAAAGCTTGCTTTCGTTTAAACGAGCGGGAGCTGATGGAGTTCTAACATATTTCGCAATGGAAGCAGCAAAGCTTTTAAAAGCTCAATAACATAATTAATTTGGAAATGCCCACTCACCAGATTGATCACCCACGGTGAAAACGCCCAATCTTTTAGCAGAGCGTTCAACATACTTAAGTTCTTTACTAGGAATATTTACTTCCAAGGATATTTTTTCAGTTGGTTCAGATTCAAGCGTCTGCCGATATGAAACATCAAAGCGAATTTTCTGTTGGTTCTTTTCCTCAAAAAAACTGTAAACGATGTTAATATGACCAGGGCCATCTAGAGAACTAGAAACAATAAAATATTCACTTCCAAAGGCACTAATGATTGATTGAATGTAAGCATCGGTTATAACGCCAACAAATTTGCTAACGTCAACAGATGCAGGATCACTAGGGGTAACACTCAATTTCAGAAAAGGTTCTTGAAGATCAAGCATTTTAGAAAAAACTATAGATTGCAATCCTTCGACTAACTTGGGATCAGGTACTGAAATCAGTTTTACCTTAGGGTTACGCATAAGCAAAATAGAATTTCTTGGATCGATTGCAGGAATTTGTTTTGATATAAAATCAATATTAGCCTTATCATCTCTATCAACGATGCTTTTTAAATATCCTATTTTTTTAAAAACACTTTCGTATTTATAACTTAACATTTTAAAAGCTACATCGCGATGGCGTGTGTTACGAGGGTCTCTTAAATATATTCTAAGCCAATAAACTTTCTCATCTGAATTAATGGTTTGAATAGATTCCCAAATCTGATCATCTCTAACAATAATATCAATTTGAAAAAACAAAAAGAATACAAACCCTAAAACCAAAACGAAAATCCCATAGTTCTGGATTCGCGCCTTTTCATTACTTACTTTAAACGGATCAGGAACGCCTTCAGAAGAAAGGTCCTTGAAAGCTTCATCAAGAACAAATCCGTCATCACCATTAACAGGTTTCAAATGTTTTGGAATTCCAAAGGTCAAAACATAAAGCCATTTCCATTTACTTTCCGTGAAATTGGCTTCAGTAAGTTTCTTGTTTATTTCGTATTTATAAGATAAAAGACTATAAAGTTTAGAGGGGGCCTCTTCATCTGAAAGCGACATTTTCACAAAACCGTAATCGCATTCCAATCTGAAATCATAAGTTTTATAATTTTCGTTATAGTTAAATTCAAAAAATTTAATATTTTCAATGTTAATCACATCCACTGAATAGTAGTTCCAATTCCAAAAATATTTTTCATCAACAAAAACAAAAGAACTAAGATTTGATGCATTTGAAAAAAAACCTCCTCGACGAAATGAATGCATCACGAACCACCCGCCCACAAGAAATAAAGCTGTTTGAAGCATTGCTTGAGCTTTTGGCTCAGCAAAGGTATCCACGAAATTGACAACTGGAATACAAACCAAAAAAAGAATTCCAGCAAATAAATAAAATCCCCAAGAGTTAGACTTATAAGAATAAAACCCAGGAAAACCATCACCCTTATTCTTACCAATAGCCAATAGATAATCTTTTGATGGTTGATCAAGTTCTTCAAAAATGAAAGTCTTTGAACCATGCATAACAAATCGCATAGAATTGGCGGTAATTACAGAAAAACATCCGCAGAAGCAGATAAGCAGAATCAGAAAAGCAGGAAAGTACAAAAGGGTGTCGTCCATGAAAAATCCCTAGAAATAAATTTAATTACTTAACTGGTGGGGTACAAATCGACTGGTGTTTTTTGTAATAATTGAATTTTCTTCCCTAATCCCGATGCCTGCGGATTCGCCATCTATAACCCAACTGCCTATCACAGGATAAAATCCATCAAATTGCTTCAGGGGCGCAAGTTGCTGGTAAACAAAAGGCCCTTGGCCGTAGGGCCCCGGAGTTTCAGAAACAACCTTACCATCAATAATTACTTGAATATTTGCACCTTCCCTACCATAAATCGGCTTACGAACTTGATTAGCAATATCAAGAGGCTCATAACTTGCAGGAAGAATAAAAGGACTATCTGGATAGCGCTCATAAAGTAAAGGCAAGATAGATTTAGAGCTAAGAAGCATCTTCCATGCGGGTTCAATCCACTGGGTTTTCCCTTTAGGTATATTAAGGGCAAATTCTTCCCGCATCATCCATTCCCAAGGATAAAGTTTAAAACAATTTTGGATCGGGTTCCCTGGTACATCAACGAAAGTATTCTTGGACCTATCCCAACCCACCTGCTGAATATCAAGATAATTGGTTTTGATTCCCGCCTGGATTGCAGTATCCCGCAAGTATTCCACCGTGACATAATCCTCGACAACGGACTCCGTTGCGCAAAAATGAACTTCATTTGACGCTTTAAGTGCTATTTTCTTCCAACCCTCGATCAACCGTTCATGAATGCTATTAAACTGATCGCCTCGGTCATCCAGATCTTTGAGCCAGTACCACTGGATAACTGCAGCTTCTAAAAGAGATGTTGGAGTATCTGCATTATATTCTAAAAGCTTCGGGGGACTAAAACCATCGTAAGCCAAATCAAATCTACCATAAAGAGAGAACTGATCTTCTTCCCAGGACTTGATGACATAATCTTCAAAGTGATCGGGAATAAGAAACAATCGAAAAAGGCGATCATCAATAATCTGCTGCACGGTATCCATGCACATTTGATGAAGTGAATTAGTGGCAAATTCAAGGGTATCAATTTCAAAAGAGGAGAAGTGATAAGAGGCTGATTCATCCCAATAAAGCTGACCATCGACCGTATGAAAATGCAACCCATATTTCTCTACTGCAGTTTGCCAGTTTTTTCTTGGAATGTTAGTCAACCGCTGCATTTTCAGCTTCCTGAAGAGTGAGCAGAAACGGTAGAACCAAAACCACCCCGTGTAATACTTCCTGAAGTACGGGATGCAACACCACCAGCATTCATACTAGAACCACGCCCCATCATCGGAATAAACAAACGATGCACGCTGGAATGATTGCGATTGGTATCATTGGTATAAGAATCTGCAGCGTGGTCATCTTCGCGGAAATAAAAATAACCGCCAGTAAGCATCGTTGCCCCTACCAATACCAAACTCAATTCTTTTCCCATTCGTGTCATAGATAATCCTTTTTAAAGAATACTTACCTATGAAGTATACCCTTAGGGTAAAAATAACAACAGTGAATCTAAAGAAATTAATCAAGAATGCATGACAAAACCGCCATCAACATTGATAGTTTGCCCGGTAACATGCCCTGCCCTGCAGGAAGAAAGAAAAACAATCATATCAGCAATAGCATCAACCGTCTGCCATTTACCCAGTGGAACAATCGCATTTATTTTTTTTTGGGACCATTCTTCATAACCAAGCCTATCACTTGGAGAAACCTGATCATGCCAAGCCTTCCAAACAGCTTGGTTTAAAGGCGTTTGCACCATGCCTGGGCAAACGGTATTCACTCGGATTTGATGCGGGGCAAGATCTTTTGCAAGGCAATGAGCAAAATTGATATTTGCTGCCTTCGATGCGCTGTAGGGCGGATCTGTTTGGGAACCCATCTGCCCTGCAACTGAAGCAATAAAAACCATGGTGCCTTCTTTTTGATTCACCATCACCGGAGCGATTGCGTGAGCAATGTTTACCATTCCCATAATGTTAACATGAAGAACCTTAGTCCAATCAGAAGGTTTAAGATTAGTGAAAGGGAAACCGAATTTTCCAGACCCAATCGCAGCACAATGAACCAAATGATCAACCCGGTTAAAAACAGCCAAGGTATTTATCATAGCATCATGCACAGAAGCCGAATCTGTTACATCAACTTTGATCCCAGCAACTTTAACACCAAACTCTTTGCTTAAATCCTGCGCTACAGAAACAACAGTATCAGCACGATCCCAAAGGAACAGATTAGCGCCTTCAGTAGCAAAAAGCCTAGCGCTGGCTAAACCAATGCCACTTGCTCCGCCGGTCACCACTGCAACTTTATTTTTAAGGTTAAGGTCCATTACCAACTTTCTAATACTTTTAAATTATGTTTAAGCCAAAGGAGGATAGGTAGGGAAAACAGCTTTAGCAACCCGCATCACATTACCACCAATAATTTTTTTAACATCTTCATCGCGATAACCCCGCTGAACAAGCCCAACAGTAAATAGGGGCCAATTTGTCCAGGCGATACTTTCTCTTGCAGATTCTGTTGCAGTTAAAGTTTCTTTAGGCCATAGGGCAGCAAAACGAGTTCTGGATTTCCTTCGGGGAGGAAGCTTTATTGAATTATTACCACTAGGCCTTGAAGAATAAGCAACATCCGTACCAATTGCGACATGATCGATTCCAATTTTTTTAACCACATAATCAATATGATCAAGAAACGCATTTATATCGCATTTGCCCCCAAGAAACTGAGATATACAGCAAATACCTGCATATCCGCCAGAACCTGCAAGTGCTTTCAGTACTTCATCGGGCTTACTACGTATATGATGATGCAATCCTGCCGCAGTTGTATGGCTTGCAACCACAGGCTTAGTACTTACCTTTGCAGCTTCAAGGCTGGTCTGCCAGCCAGAGTGTGCAATATCAACCAATACCCCCTGCCTGTTCATTTCAGCAATTGCTTGCCTACCAAAATCGCTCAATCCACCATTTGCAGTTTCAGCACAACCATCGCCCAACATGTTCCGACGCTGGTAAGTAACATGCATCATTCGGATGCCAAGTTGAAAAAAAACACGAATGGTGCGCAACTCTTCCTCGACAGAAATCCAATCTTGAGGCAAAGGAACACCATTTCCTGTTAAGTAAAGGCAATGCCCTCCACCCTTTTTAACTAGATCAATATCATTCGGAGTTGCGGCCTTAGTAAGAAACGGTTTTAGCATATCGGTAAGAAAAGTAAAACGAGCAAGCCTTTT
>DBCB01000141.1 GCA_002303765.1 Planctomycetaceae bacterium UBA969 | reverse complement strand
TTAAGTAATTCGCGTTCGGTTGAAAGTTCTTCGCTGTAGAGCGGTTTCAATGAAACCCAAAAGGCCAACCCTAAAAGTATTGGCAGGTATTGTAAGGATGGACTAAGCCGGTTGATTGAACTCATGGTAATCGATTAATCAATAGGGTCGATAATTCACTTTATTGGCTACCTTTTTAAAGTTTAGACGAAATCGGTTAAGAAATGAAACAAGGAATGGGAGAATAACAAAAAAAGCTTCGGGGATTGTCCCGAAGCTTTAATGTTGAATTCTGCATGTTTGATAAATTTTAGGGTAGGAAGACTTCGATTCGGGCTATTTTTCTTTGTCTTGCTAAAGTGTCTTGGAAAAATTCTTCACTGCAAAAATCCCTGACTTCGTCTTTGATTTTTGTAAAGTCTGATAGTTTTCCGTCTTTTCTTTCGTTGACTCTTATCAAGTGAATGCCCATTTCTGTTTCAATCACCTCACTGATTTGCCCGGGCGCTAATTTGAAGGCTGCGCTAGCCAAGGGCTCATCTAAGGCATATTTTCTAGGGATTAATCCTAGATTCCCCCCCATTGGGCCAGAAGAATCTTGCGAATATGCTTTTGCAGCACTTGCAAAATCTATTTTACTCATTAGTAACTGGTTTCTGACATCTTGCATTTTGGCTTTAAGTTTTGCTGTTTCACTTGGGCTCATTCCTGGGGGAATTCGCATGATAATCAGTGAAACCCCGACCATCGTGCCATCGAAAAAATCTTTGTTGTGAACAAAATAATTGTAAACATTTTCATCTTTGATTTTCGCTGCTGCAAAATTCCCCCACTGCAACTTAAGGCGCATGGTCCGCTTTAATTGAGCTTCGGTTTGTTGGGTTTCGTTGCACAGGCTTTGAATGGTTTTTCCTTGTTTTTTAAGTTCTGCAGCAAGTTCCGCCATTTTTTGATCCAAAGCTTGCTCTGGAATTGCTGCAGTATTTTGCCTGATAAATTGCTGCATTAGCAAATCATCAATAAGCATTGCCATTGCATCTCGAACCATTTGTTTTCTGGTGTTTTCTGGCACTTGAACCGGGCTTGGGCCCATTTGTTTAATGATGCTTTCGAGTTCAGCCCCGCTGATTTGCTCGCCATTGATATTTGCAACGGTTGCAGGGAATTTTTTAGAAGGAGGCGATTGGCCTAGAGTGGAGGTTGTTAAAATGGATAATCCTATGCATACAGTGGCTAAATTCGTTTTCCAATTCATACTAATTCTCCATATTACCAATAAAGGGTTTTTCCTTCGGGGATGGCAATAACATGAAAAAAAGTGAATGGGTAGGCCAATTCCTTTTACAATTGTTGTTCCATTCGATTATAATTTGCCAAGGTTGGGGAAATATCCTTGTTTAACAATTTAGGAGTTAATTATGTCTTTTGATTCAATGTCAAGGCGCGGGTTTGTCCAAAACGCAGTTGCCGCATTAGTATCTGCTGGTTACCCATTGTGGTATGCCAAGGAAACCGTGGCTGCTCAAGAAGCTAAAAAACAAGAAATTCCCAATGGCCCAGTTATGGGTGCCATCGGAATTGGTAGTCCTTCAAGTAGAGGTCGTGCTATTTACGGCGATGCTCGCAGAAATAAAGCGACATTCGTTGCTGCGTGTGATGTTGAATCAAACCATCTTGCCAATGCTGTTGCCATGATGAAGAAAGACGGTTCCGCAGATGTTAAGGGTTTTAAAGATTTTCGTGAACTACTTGACCGTAAGGATATCGAAGCTGTAACAATCGCTACCCCTGATCACTGGCACGCCTTGGTCGCAATTGAAGCACTCAAAAAAGGCAAGGATGTTTACTGCGAAAAGCCTTTGACTTTGACTGTCGAAGAAGCCTTGGCTGTGATGAAAGCTGCTGAAAAATCAGGCCGTACCTTCCAAACTGGAAGTCAACAACGGTCTGGCAAGCAATTCCGACTCGCTTGCGAATTGGTTCGCAATGGCCGTATCGGGAAGATTAAGCATGTTGAAGCCCGTATTGGTGGCAACCCCGTGAGTGGTGCGATCGCTAAGGCTGAAGCTCCAAAAACTTTGGATTGGGATATGTGGTTGGGGCCAACTCCAATGGTTGATTATCTTTATGAAGCTCGTGGTGAAAGAAAAGATAATAAGGGTAATGCTAAGAAGATTGAATTCACCAATTGTCATTATGAATTCCGCTGGTTTTACAATTACTCGGGTGGGAAAATGACCGACTGGGGCGCCCATCATATTGATATCGCACAATGGGGTTTGGGAATGGATGGCAGCGGTCCTATCGCTGTTGAAGCCAAGGGTGCAGAACCTTACAAGGGTAACAATGGTTATAATTGTCATCCTAATTTTAAGGTTACCTACACTTATGCTAACGGAGCTAAGTTGTTGGTTTCCGATTCCACGCTGCCTGACACCATCGGTGATAAAGATAGCAATGGTATTTTGTTTGTTGGTGAAAACAATCAGTGGATCTTTGTGAATCGTGGCAAGATTACTGCTAGTGATCCTAAGTTGCTTGAAGAACCACTTAAGCCAGATGCGATCAGACTTGAAGTTTCGAATGATCATATGGGTAACTTCTTTGAATGCAGAAAAAATGGCAAGAAGCCAATTTGTAATGCGTCCATTGGTGGTGGCTCTGTGATTGTTTGCCAAATTGGTGCGATTGCCTTAAGGACTGGCAAGAGCCTGAAATGGGATCCTAAGGCTTATACCTTTGATAATTCAGAGGCTAATGCAATGCTCAGCAATCCAATGCGTAAGCCTTGGAAGCTGGAAGTGTAGGCTTGGATTTTTATTCCAATTGGCAAGGGGTCCCACAACCATGGGCCCCTTGTTTTTTATCATGCGCTATGAATGGGTAAATCTTTCTGATGATATGTTACTTCGTCAATGCGAGGTGGATACATACCGTGCAAGTGGGCCTGGTGGTCAGAAACGCAATAAAACTAGTTCTGCAGTAAGAATAAGGCATCTTGCTAGCCAGTTGTTGGTGATAGCCGAAGAAAGCAGGTCGCAGCACGAGAACAAAGCAAAAGCATTAAGACGATTGAGAAAAGCTTTTTATTTGAAGTTGCGTGAACCTTTGGTAGTCGGGGCAGAGGACGGATGGCTTGCAAGTCATCAAGAAATATTGCCTGCATTAGATAAACAAGGCAGGCTTTCTGTAGGGGTGAAAAATCCTGCGTTTTTACCTGCTATAGGTGCGCTGCTTGATATGTTGGAACTTTGTCAGGCACGGGTTAGCGATCTTGCAAAGGCTCTGGGTGCTTCAACCGCATCTGTGGTAGGATTCATGAAGCAGGATGACAAGGTTTGGGAGACATTAAATCAGATTAGGCAAAAGTATGGCCAACACCTTATGTATTAGGAATTGCAGATGAGCGAACCATATGGATTTTCGTGGGTTGACGAGAAGAAACTAGCGGGCTTGGCCCGGCCTGTTTCCCAAGAAGAAATCGAATGGCTTAGAGAAAATGGAATCGATTTGCTCATAACCCTCACCGAAGAAAAGTTGCCTCGTAATTGGATTGATAGTGCGGGCTTAATGATGATTCATGAACCCGTGGTGGATATGGAACCGCCCACTTTAACTCAATTAGATCGAATTATAAAATCGATATTAAAAGCGCACATTTCAAATATGGGTGTTGCAGTGCATTGTGCAGCGGGAATGGGAAGAACAGGAGTGGCTCTAGCTTCTTATTATGTAGCTAAGGGCATGTCGCCTAAAGAGGCGATGTCTAAGATTCGCACTTTGCGTCCGGGGTCAATTGAAACAGAGATGCAGGAAGAATCGGTTTATGAATTTGCACGCTTGCTTAAGAAGTCTGCAGATTCCTAGTGTGATTCTGGTGTGCCATGTGCTTATTCCTGTTCAAGAGATTGTAAGCAAACAATTTTATGAGCGTGCCTTTTCGTGAAAAAGAAATGCGCTTGGTATATGCTCAAGAATATCCAATGCAGTTAAACTGTGCTCGCCCAATTGTTTTTTTGCGTTGTCTCCTGCTAACCCGTGTAAATAGACTCCAAGTTTTGCGGCATCAAATGCTTGCATTCCCTGCCCAAGCAGGGCTCCGATAATTCCTGAAAGCACATCGCCGCTACCTCCGGTTGCCATTCCGGCGTTTCCGGTTTCGTTGATGTAAACGCTTTTACCATCACTTACCACGGTACCATGCCCTTTAAGAACCACGATAATTCCGTGTGAAAGTGCAAAATTCATTGCAAGAGTTTTGCGATCAGATTGGATTTCTTTGGCGGTCAATCTAGTTAGCCTTGAAAACTCGCCTGGATGCGGAGTGATTACTACTTGTTTGTTTTTAAATGCGTTGGGGAATCCATCGGAAGCTAAGCTGTTTAGTGCATCTGCATCTAACAAGACAGGTGTTTCAAGGCTAAGGAAGTATTCTGCCATTTCTTGGCAGGCTTTGGTGGGCGCTGCTCCAGGCCCAAGAACTACTGCGCTGGCATTACCAATAATTGGGCTGATTTGTTTAATTGCCAGTTGATTAAATCGCCCTTCATCATCTTCAGGAAGACCGATGGTGGTGTAGCATGGGTTCCCGATTGCGATTTCAGACCTGATGGAAGTGGGGGTCCCAATTTGAACCAAGCCAGCCCCACTTTTTAAAGCTGCTGTGCCACATAGCACCATTGCGCCAGACATTCCTTTGCAGCCGCCGATGATCAAAGTCGTTCCAAAGGTGCCTTTGTGTGAGTCTGCATCTCTGTGTGGAAGTTGTGGAATGAGGTTGTTCATGGCGAAATCTTTATGCAGGAAGAACAGTGATTGCGGGTTCTGATTTTCCGAAACCGGAGAGGAGTAGAATGAATTTGCCTTGATTAGAAAGGCCCATGTTAGAAACTAATTTTCGGGCGTATATCTTTGGCTCTTCGAATTCATCTGGGCTAACCAAAACAGGGGTTACTCCCCAAAGAAGATTCATTTTACGCACTATGCTAGGTTCGGTAGATAAAGCCAATATAGGAGAGGATAATCTGGTTGATGAAACTACGGATGCAGATTTACCTCCACGGCTTCGTACCACAACCGCACATACATCGATGTCTCGAGTGATGTTTGCAATTGCTTTTGCTACGGATTGCCTTAGTGGATCAGATGAAATGAAGTTGGCTGTAAATGCGTTAGCTGAAGACTGATAGTTTTGGAGTTGCCAAAATTCGACTTCTTTAGAAACTTTTCGCATCATTTGAACCGATTCCACAGGGTACAGGCCAGCAGCAGTTTCGCCTGAAAGCATCAAAGCATCAGTTCCCTCGAATACTGCATTGGAAACATCCGAAACTTCAGCCCTAGTTGGTCTTTGGTTTGTGGTCATGGATTCGAGCATTTGGGTTGCGACAATAACCGGCTTGAAGACAGCACGTGCTTTTCTGATTAAATCTTTTTGAATGATAGGCACTTTTTCAGGGTCCATTTCAACGCCTAAATCGCCCCTTGCGACCATGATTCCATCTGCTTGTGATAGAATTTCGTCAATGTTAGCAACAGCTTGTGGCTTCTCGATTTTTGCTATTACAGGAATGCTTGCATTTTTTGATTGAATATAATCTTGCAGGGTCTTTACATCGGATGCGCTTCGAACAAAAGAAATGGCTATATAATCCACAGGATGAGCTACGATGAAATCAACATCCTTTTTATCTTTTTCTGTTAATGCGGGAACTGATAAAGCTAATCCCGGTAGATTCATACCTTTGTTGTTCTTGAGTATGCCCCCACGAATTACTTCTGCTATCACCTGAGTTTCGGTTTTCTCGAGAACTTTAAATTCCAATAAGCCATCATCGAGTAAAATGCGAGTCCCAAAAGAAACTTCTTGTGCAAGAAGTGCGTATTGAGAGTGAATAAGATTGTTGGCGCCCATGCAAGGATTGGTGTCTAAGGTGACGGTATCACCTTTATTGATTTGGATTTTACCATCGACAAAAGAGCCTACTCGGATTTTAGGCCCGCATAAATCCCCAATAATTGTTGCTTCAATTCCGATTGTTTGAGAAATGCGCCTTATTAATTTAATGTTGGCATTATGGTCTTCATGCTTTCCGTGTGAGAAATTCAAGCGAAAGATTCTTGCCCCCTCTAGTATTAGAGTTTTTATTATTTGCTCATTCGAACTTGAGGGCCCCAAAGTTGCAACTATTTTGGTTTTAAATGGAATCATCTAATAAGGTCCTAATTGAATTGACATCGTGTTAATAAAGGTCGTTTTTATAATTTAAGTTACTTTTAGTTATAGATCATTTTGAAAATAAATACACTGTGGTATTAAAAATGGTATTGACAGCTTTTGTTTTCAGGGTAAATCCACCACTATTGGGCGGCCTATTTGTTATTTTTAAATTCATTGGGGAATGGGTTTAGCTTGTAACAATGCTTTTTAATTTTATTGCGTTTGGGGGATTTATGTTTAATTTACATGGCGAAAAGTTCCGAGTTGGATTTGCGATTGCAGCTTTTTTTGGGTCAACATTTTCAGCTTTTGCAGAAATTGAACCTTTAATTATGCCAGCCCCTCTTGAGG
>DBCB01000353.1:3444-3587 GCA_002303765.1 Planctomycetaceae bacterium UBA969 | reverse complement strand
ACTAAAGCCGTTGCTCTGAAAGCAGAGGGCAAAGGGGATCTATCCAAAAATATCGTCTGGAGCAGCACCGATTCCTCCTATGTGCCCTCCCCTGTTGTTAAGGGTGAGCATTTGTATTGGATCAACGATCGAGGGCTGGCTTA
>DBCB01000353.1:2912-3394 GCA_002303765.1 Planctomycetaceae bacterium UBA969 | reverse complement strand
ATCTTCAGGTGGAGCTGCCCGCCCGGTTTATGCTTCAATGATTTTGGTTCACGACAAATTGATCGCAGTCACCAGGCAGGAAGGCAGCTTCGTTCTTGATGCCAGCCCCACCTTTAAACTTATCTCCCATAATAAAATCGCCGATGAAGGCGATTTCAATGCCTCTCCCGCAATTAGCGAGGGGAAACTTTTTCTCCGTTCTGACAAATGCCTTTATTGCATTGGTAATCCTAAGTAGATTCTTTAGTAGATTCTTTTCAACTTAAAGTTGGAAAATCAAATTTGCACCACGATCGTTTGGCTGTATCCTATTGGCATAACCCACCAAGAGGACTTCTCATGAATTATACCCTGGCTTCTTTCAGCGCTTTACTTCTTTCAACCTCGATCACCTTCGCCCAAGCGCCCGATCTTATACTCCATAATGCCAAGATCGTTACCGTGGATGAAAAATTCACCATCGTTCAAGCCATGGCAATTAA
>DBCB01000353.1:2549-2881 GCA_002303765.1 Planctomycetaceae bacterium UBA969 | reverse complement strand
GGCAGCAACGAAGAAGTGCTGAAAACCAAAGGTACAAACACCGTTGTAAAAGATGTCGCAGGCAAAACAGTGCTTCCGGGCCTGATCGATTCTCATGTTCATCCTGCGGGCGCAGCAATGCACGAATTCGATCACCCCATTCCCGCATTTGAAACCATCCAGGATGTTCTTGATTACATTAAGGCCCGCGCTAAGGTTCTTCCCAAGGGGGAATGGATCGTCTTAAGGCAGGTCTTTATCACCCGGCTTAAGGAACAGCGCTATCCAACCAAGGCTGAAATGGATGCAGCAGCGCCTTTGCATCCGGTGCTTTATTCAACTGGGCCAGATGC
>DBCB01000353.1:726-2512 GCA_002303765.1 Planctomycetaceae bacterium UBA969 | reverse complement strand
TCGCTTAATTCTCTTGCGCTTAAGTTAAGCAAGATCGACAAGGATTTTAAAGTGAATGATGGTGGCGCAGGGCAAGTTGAAAAAGATGTAAAGACAGGCGAACCCACAGGTATTTTGCGCAACTGCACCCGATTTGTTAAAACCTCGCAACCTTCACAAAGGCAACCTACCGAAGCCGATAATATTGAACGCTTACACCTTCTTCTTAAAGATTACAACAGCGTGGGATTAACAGGCATCATTGATCGCGGTGCGGGAACTTCCTCGCTTGAAAGATTTAAAAAACTAAAGGATGCAGACAAACTTACCGTCCGCCTAGCAGCCTCATACTCAATGGGTACAGGTAGCCCATTGGAAACTCTTGAAAAAGATATCGCAAAGCTTGCAACTCATCCAATGCGTGCGCCCGACAACATGATTCGCATCATTGGCATAAAGATATTTCTAGATGGTGGCATGCTAACGGGCAGCGCTTATATGCAAAAGCCTTGGGGCCTTAGCAAAATATATTCCATCGATGACCCGACCTACCGGGGCCTTCTTTTTCTTTCGCGTGACAAGCTTCTAGGCATGGCTCATGCCACCGTAAAAAATGGCATGCAATTCACCGCCCACACCGTTGGCGATGGCGCAGTAGAAACTTTGGTGGGAGTTTACGAAGAAATTAACCGCACCACTCCAGTACGAAGCACACGCCCTTGCATCACCCATTCCAATTTCATGTTCAAAGATGCTGTCGAAAAAATGCCCAAAATTGGCATCGTTGCAGATATCCAACCAGCTTGGCTTTACCTCGATAGCCATACTTTGGTTTCGCAGTTTGGCGTCGAACGGCTCGAGTACTTCCAACCATTGCAAAGCATTTTTAAAGCGGGCGGCATAGTGGGTGGCGGATCGGATCATATGCAGCGAATTGATTCCATGAACTCGGTCAACCCTTACAACCCCTTTCTAGGTATGAGCGTTGCAATCAATCGCAAGGGCAAATATTACCCCCAGAAACTTCGACCCGAACAAGCATTAACCCGTGAGCAGGCGATTCGTTTCTACACCATGAACAACGCCCACCTCATGTTTTTGGAGAAGGAAACAGGATCTCTTGAAGTCGGTAAACAAGGCGATTTCATTGTTCTTGATCGCGACATCCTTACCTGTGAGGAAGATGCGATTGCCCAAACCAAATGCCTTGCGACTTATCTTTCAGGCAAGCAAGTGCATGGCGTAAAATAAAACATCGTTCCAGGAATCAAACTCCGGGAACGATGCTTGTGTGATTAATCTTCGATTCGATCGATTACATGTGGGCGATCAGGGCAGTTCCAAATTCGCTGCACTTGATTTCTTTGCCACCTTCCATCTGGCGTGCAAAATCGTAAGTCACTTGCTTTGCGCCAATGGCTCCATCCATGCCCTTGATGATCAAATCTGCAGCTTCTATCCAACCCATATAGCGAAGCATCATCTCGCCTGAAAGAACGACAGAACCAGGGTTTACCCGATCCAAATCTGCATACTTAGGTGCAGTGCCATGGGTTGCTTCAAAAATCGCATGACCGCTCAGGTAGTTGATGTTACCACCGGGGGCGATACCAATCCCGCCCACTTGCGCAGCAAGTGCATCGGAAAGATAATCCCCATTAAGGTTCAAGGTTGCGATGACATCAAATTCTTCAGGGCGGGTTAAAACTTGCTGCAGTGTGATATCAGCAATTGCATCCTTGATAAGAATCTTACCTGATGCCAAAGCTGCTTTTTGCTCTTGGTTCGCAGCATCTTCGCCTTTGGC
>DBCB01000353.1:0-704 GCA_002303765.1 Planctomycetaceae bacterium UBA969 | reverse complement strand
TTCTTGGTGCGTTCCCATTGTTCCCAAGTGTAAGTCTGGGCGCCAAACTCTTTTTCTGCGAGTTCATAGCCCCAAATACGAAATGCACCTTCGGTGTACTTCATAATGTTGCCCTTATGAACCAAGGTAACGCTCTTGCGCTTGTTGGTTATCGCATATTCAATTGCTGAGCGAATAAGGCGTTGACTGCCATCGCGGGAAACAGGCTTGATGCCAATCCCGGTGCTTTCTGGGAAGCGGATCTTCGAAAACTCTTTGGGAAAGTTTTCTTTGAACAGTTTGATGAACTTATTATTGGCTTCAGTGCCTTGTTCAAATTCAATCCCAGCGTAGATGTCTTCGGTGTTTTCACGGAAGATCACCATTTCAACTTTTTCGGGATGCTTAACGGGGGAAGGTACACCTTTAAACCAACGCACCGGCCTTAAGCAGACATAAAGATCAAGCATTTGGCGCAATGCAACATTCAAAGAGCGAATTCCACCACCAATCGGGGTGGTCAAAGGGCCCTTGATGCCAACAAGGAAATCCTTGAAAGCTTCAACTGTTTCATCAGGGAGCCAGTTGTTGAATTGCTTAAATGCTTTTTCGCCAGCGAAGACTTCGACCCATGCGATTTTTCTTTTGCCACCATAAGCCTTTTCAACTGCGGCATCCAAAACCCTTACAGCAGATCGCCAAATGTCTGGGCCTGTTCCATCCCC
>DBCB01000205.1:1191-11006 GCA_002303765.1 Planctomycetaceae bacterium UBA969 | reverse complement strand
GTAATGAATTTAATTGGAAAACAAGTGATCGTGGATTTGATGAATCGGAAAGAAGTAAATCTAAAACAGCAGCAGGATTTATTTTGTTTAAATACCTTCGTCTAAAAGTCATTAAACTATCAGCAATTTCTAGAATTGATTCATATAAGGGTATCTCGGATGTTGAAACATCAATCATGCATCCTTTTAATAAGCGTATAGTTTGTGAGGCTCTTTCAATTTTTCTGCCCATATCCAGAAAGCGCCAAGCATGCCCTCTAGTCATACTTTCGGCAATTAATCCCCCAAATGCAGCTAAAACAACAATGTTATGGTTAAGGAGATCAAGAACTGTAATCAGGTTTGAATGCTCAGGCTGTTCTAACATCATATTTAGCTCTGGATTTGAAGGAATTTCCAGAGTGCTAATAACGCGCCACATATCAATTGATATTCTATCTCGCGAAGAACTTGCTGTACGGTAAATAGCTTGAAGATCATTTGCGAAAGTGCCTATTCTTTCTCTATCATAAACCATTGATATCAAGTGATTGCCTGGTTCCTCTTTGTCGCTTAATTCAGAATTGGTCGGTGAAAAAGCTTGTGAGTATTGAGAAAGAATTTTTAATAATGATTTAATTTCTGCGCTATCAGCAATTTTAAGTGATTCAATCAGTTTAAGGAAAATGCCACGAAGCAATCTAGCTAAGCCATCCGCTCTTTCAGTGTATCTACCCAGCCAGAAAAGGTTGTCAGCAGATCTACTTGGAAGATCACTACCACCTCTGCTAATTTCAATTGGGTCGGTACCTTGGTTAAGTAGGCTGAAAGTGCTAACTTGCCCTGAAGATAAAACCCAAGTATCTTTGCTACCGCCCCCTTGCTGCACCGAGATAAGTTGAGCTGAAGGGCTTGATGAATACCTGCATAACCCCCCCGGCATTACAGAATAATCTGAATTATGAGAACATAGAAATTTTCTTAAGACCAAAGGTCGAGGTTCTATCCCGTTTTCACCCATTACCGGAACAGTAGAAAGTTGAAGTTTTTCTTGTGCTACAAAATTTTGTGGGGAGTATTTTAGTTGGGCTATGAATTCTTCACGTTTTTTATTGGATAATGTTTCTATAAAAATTGGTTCTGATCGCCTTGATGTGAACGAGTTTTTTAAAACCATGTTATCAAGATTGTTTAATACATATTTCAGAGATTCGTGATCCCCGCACCAATATGATGGAACTCCTGGTATTATCAGTTCCTGACCCAAGAAAATTTTACAAAGCGCTGGCAGATAAGTTGTTAAAGATGGGGCTTCCATAAACGAGCAACCAAGGGAATTAGCAATTGCTACCCCGCCTTTTCTTGCGCATTGCAGGAGGCCTGGGACCCCAAGCAAGGAGTTGGCTTGAAGTTCGAGAGGGTCGCAGAATCGGTCATCAAGCCTTCGCATGATTACATCGACAGGGTGTAAACCATCAAGAAATTTAAGATAAACTTTGTTATCCCGAACCGTAAGATCTCCCCCTTCAACAAGTGTTAAACCTAGATATCGCGCTAGGTAAGAGTGTTCGAAATAAGTTTCACTTCTAGGCCCGGGCGTAAGGAGTACTGTTCTGGGGTTGTCTTTATTGTTGGGAGCGATTGATTTGAGGGTGTCTTTAAAAGACCTAAAAAACATTGCAAGTCTTTGAACGTTGCAGTTGTTGAAAATATCAGGCAGCATTTGCGTCATTACAATGCGGTTTTCTAGAGCGTAACCTGTTCCTGATGGGGCCTGCAGTCGATCACTGATGGCGTGCATAGTTCCATTGGAATTACGAGCAAGATCAACTGCAAGCAAATAAAGATATTTGTTTCCTGCAGGTTTAAACCCATGGCAAGGCCTATGAAAGTTTGGGTTTGCAAAAACAAGTTCAGGATGCAAAAGTTTATCTTTAAGAATTCTTTGGGGCCCATAAATATCCTGAAGAATTAATTCAAGTAAATGGGCGCGTTGGGCAAGGCCTTTTGTTAAATGGTTTTCTTCATTTTCAGAAATCAATAAGGGGATAGGGTCTAACTGCCAGGGGCGGTCCATACCCCTAGTATCCGAATGAAGATTATAAGTAACACCATTTATGCGTAGTTGTTCTTTTGCTTCATTCCATCTTCGATTAAATTCACCAGGTGATAGCCTTTCGAGGGAACGAGAAAATATTTTCCAATGTTCACGAATATCCGTACCTGATTTTAATTCATCGAATGACAACTTTGATGGAATGTAGTTTTCCAAAAAATATTGGTTTTGCTGTAAGTGATTTTTGTGAATAGTAGTGTTGGTCATTGATGCTTTTAACTAAGTCCTCTAATTACAGGGGAAACAATCCCGTTTAATTTTGAAACTTTAGGCCGGATATCATAAGAATCTGATTCTAAAATTTTATCATTGGAATGCTTCTTGAGCCATTGATGTTTTCCTTCATATCGGAGATCAAGTGTGAATGGAGAATCAGGCCGGACTTCTTCATCGATAATACCAAACTGATCCGCAGTATGCCCTTCCTTAATAAACCGTGATAATCTTCGCCCTTCTGCTTCAATAGCATTAACTGGGAATTTATCATAAGATCTTCCACCCGGATGTGCAACATGATAGGTGCATCCACCTACAGAACGACTCATCCAAGTATCATAAAGATCAAATACCAATGGGCAATGAACAGGAATGGTAGGGTGCAAGCAAGAAGAAGGTTGCCAAGCTCGGTAACGGATTCCAGCGACATATTCGCCATTTACCCCTGTAGGATGAAACGGAATCCTGGTGCCGTTACAAAGAATAACATGCCTAGTGTCTATTAAACCTTCAACTTTAAGTTGAATTCGTTCAAGTGATGAATCTACAAATCGAACAGTTCCAGAAGGGTTATTCTCTTCTCCGAGTACTCTCCATGGTTCAAGAGCGCCTCGAAGTTCCAAAATAATATTATCTTTACAGATGGAACCAATTTTAGGGAAACGGAATTCTAGGTGAGGTTTAAACCATTCTTCTTTCAAACCAAAACCAAAAGATTGAAGTTCTAAGACGACATCTCGCAAATCGTCTTCTAGAAAATGAGGAAGCATAAATTTGTCGTGAAGCTGAGTCCCCCATCTAATCATTTTTTGTTTATAAGGTTTGTTCCAAAACATCGCGATCAGTGCATTAACCAAAAGGTTTTGAACTAGGCCCATTTTTGGATCTGGTGCCATTTCAAAACCTCTTAATTCTAAAAGTCCTAGCCTTCCAGTGCTGCTATCAGGGGAATAAAGCTTATCAATACAAAATTCTGATCGATGGGTATTTCCACTAGAATCAACTAAAAGATGCCTGTAAACCCTATCAACAAGCCAAGGGAGAGGGTTTCCGGTGTCGGAGATTTGTTCAAATGCAATTTCTAATTCAGTGATGATGTCTAAACGAGACTCATCAAGTCGCGGAGCTTGGCATGTAGGGCCAACAAATAAACCTGAAAAAAGATAAGATAACGAAGGATGATTGTTCCAATAAGAAAGCATACTACGCAGTAAATCTGGCCTTCGTAAAAAAGGGCTTTCCGAAGGCGAAGGTCCCCCAAGCACAATATGGCTTCCCCCGCCAGTTCCTGTATGGCGGCCATCTAGCATGAATTTTTCAGAGCAGAGCTTGGTTTTTTTTGCTTCTTCGTGAAGGATAAAAGATTTTTCATACAGATCAACCCAGCTTGACGAAGGATGAATATTCACCTCAATTACGCCCGGATCTGGAGTGATTTTGAAATTTAAGAGCCTAGTGTCAAAGGGCGGTGGATAACCTTCGATTTGAATAGGGTAACCAAGATAGCGGGCCGTTGACTCAATGTTTTTTAGCAGTTCAAGATATTCAACCACAGAATCTAAAGGTGGAATAAATACTTTGATTCTTCCCTCACGGGTTTCAACACACAAACTTGTTCGTATAGGTGAATCTGCTTGTAATGTTGGTTCTATATTGTTTGTATTTTGGCTTGAACTAATTTTCGATTGAAATTTTGGGAGTAAATCAACAGGTGTTAAAGGGCAGTGGTTAAATATCTGGTCTCTTTCTTTAGGATCAATCCAAGTGATAGAATCTAATGGCAATCGATAACCCATGGGAGAATCGCCGGGGATTAAAAAAATATTTTCCCTTCTTAGTAACCACTTACAACTTACCCAGGGCTTTTTATTGTTTAGGGAATCATACTTTAAAGGAAGCACGTACCCAACAACTTTGCCTAGCCCTTGATTGAAAATTTTAGAGATGCGATTACGTTCTTCGGGATTATCATGATTATTTTTTAATGGCGAAACATTCGTGGGTAACCGTTGTTCTCTCCACATGAAATACCATAAATCTTCATATGCAGGTTGAACAAAATTAACATTAACGCACAATCTTCCAGCGAGTTCATCAAGGAATTTCTTAGCGTCAACTTCAGAAAAATTATAGGCGGTGTTTTCTCTTGCAAATAAATCTGAATCCGACCAAATAGGAACAAGGTCTTTTCTCCAATAGCAGCTAAAAGCCCATCGAGGAAGGCTTTCGCCTGGATACCATTTTCCTTGCCCGTGATGTAAAAAACCTCCTGGACTAAATTTGTTTTTTAATCTGTGTAAAAGAGTGTCAGCAAATAAAGATTTAGTTGGTCCAAGAGCAGAAGTATTCCATTCTTCGCCATCTTTATCATCAACGGAAACAAAAGTTGGCTCCCCACCTAAAGTTAATTTGACATCATAGGAGTTTAAATAATTATCAATTTTGCTACCAACATCACAAATACTGCTCCACTGTTCGTCTGTGTAAGGCTTTGTGACTCTAGGCGAATCTTCGATTCTGAAAATGGACATATTGAATTTAAATTCGGACTTACATTCGTCATCAGCAATGTCTGGTTTTTTTTCGAATGTGAATGAGCCTGAAGTAGGTGCAGCCTGTCCAGGGTCAGCACTGCAGGCGAGAGGAATATGGCCTTCTCCAGCAAGCATACCTGAAGTAGGGTCAAGTCCAATCCAGCCTGCGCCAGGAAGGTAAACTTCTGTCCAAGCATGTAAATCGGTAAAATCTTTATCCGTGCCTTTGGGGCCATCCAATGATAGGGTGTCTGCGGTTAATTGAATCAAATAACCAGAAACGAATCGGGCAGCAAGTCCTAGGTTTCTTAAAATATGAACGAGTAACCATGCAGTATCCCTGCAAGATCCCTTCGTTAAAGTCAAAGTCTCTTCGGGTGATTGCACTCCAGATTCAAGTCGAATGACATAGCCAATATGTTTTTGAAGATCCATATTTAATGAAACAAGGAAATCCACCGTTCGAATTTTTTTGTTTAAATATTTATCAATATAGGAAAGTAAGCAGGTGCCTTTCTCGGTGGTTTCTAGGAATGGTGCAAGTTCTTTTTTTAATCCTTCTTCATATAAGAATGGGAAATTATCGGCATAATCTTCGAGAAAGAAATCAAAAGCATTTATGGATATCATCTCTGCTATAAGGCCAACAGTTACTTTAAATTTTCTGGTGGGCTCAGGAAAAATAATTCTTGCGAGATAGTTGTTGTAAGGGTCTTGCTGCCAATTAATAAAATGCTCAGATGGTTCAATTTTAAGAGAATAACTTTTGATTGGAGTTCTACAATGAGGTGCAGGCTTTAACCTAACCACTTGGGGCGTTAAAGTTACAGGCCTATCGTATGTGAACTCGGTCGTGTGTGTAAGTGCAACCTTGATAGCCATTAACTTTCCTTATTGTAATTAAGAGTTAATTTTTTCGATTTCATTCATTTCTAAAACATGATCATCAGGATTAAAATCAAAATAAGTTCTAGTCATTGAATCGCTTATCGAATGAACATTATCGACTATTTTAGTAAGAATAGGGTGAAGTTGAATCTTGATTAACTGCCTGGTCTCATCTTTTGAAAGCCAAGCATTTAATGTTTTCAAAGATTCAATTGTTGTGTTGCTGATTTTTGATTTTGATCTATAAGAAATTGCTGTTACAGAATTAAGGCATTCTTTAAGGCAATATAGTACAGACCTTGGGAAAGACTCTTCAAGTATAAGGAATTCTGCAACAGCATTTCCTACTTGATTTTCAATTATATTGGCATGTTTCAGAAAAGGTTCGTAACCTGAGCAACTCTTCAAGATTGAAGTCCAATAGGATATCTCGATATTTGATCCAGATATATCAGGATTACTCTGCACCATATGGTATTTGACATCTAATATTCTTGCTGTTTGGCCCGAACGTTCCAAATGCCTGCCGAATTGGTAAAATTCCCAAGCCTCAGTTCTAAGCATGGTGCTTTCACCAATGCCTTGAAGAAGTTGGTTGATTCTTTTGATCTGGTTGTAAAGTTCGTAACGATTATTGTCGTATAAGTCTTTAGCTGTATTACTTTGAAGCCAAAGATAATTATAATTGAGCCGTTCCCACATTTCAGCACTAATGATTTCTCTTATGACTCTCGCATTTTCTCTAGCTTGAGTCATCGAAGAAACAATGCTGCATGGGTTCTCTTGATCCCAAGTCATAAAATTAAGAATGGATTCCTTATCAAGATTACCTTTGTAATCGTGAATGCCACTGATAATAAGAAGTGGTTTCCATTGCAGTTCAACTGGAATATCAAAGTCGAGTAACCAATTTTGATTAACCTCTAGTAAACGAGCAATGTTCTCTGCGCGTTCAATATATCTGCTTAGCCAAAAACAGTGTTCCGCCAAGCGTGATATCATACATCAGTCTCCATCACCCAAGTATCTTTGCTCCCGCCACCCTGACTTGAGTTAACTACTAGGGAGCCTTTTACCAAAGCTGTGCGGGTGAGACCGCCAGGCAGAACCCATGTATCGGTTCCACTAACAACATAAGGACGTAGATCAACATGCCTTGGTGCCAACCCTTCTTCTGTCCAAGTTGGACATGCGGAAAGAGTAACGACAGGTTGGGCAATATAGTTTCTTGGGTTTGCCTTAATTTTTTCTTTAAATTCAGACCGTTGAGCAGCGGTAGAAGATGGCCCCATTAACATGCCATAACCACCCGATTCGTTCACAGCTTTTACTACCAATTTTTCTAAATTATCTAGCACGTAGGAAAGGTCATTCTTTTTGGAGCAAATGTAGGTTGGTACGTTTTTAAGAATCGGCTCTTCAGAAAGGTAATAACGAATCATATCCTCAACATAAAGATAGATTGCTTTATCGTCGCAAACCCCAGTGCCAATAGCATTTGCAATGGTAACATTTCCTTTTAGATAGGCATTAAAAAGATTAGGCACACCTAGCATACTGTCTGATCTGAATGCTTTGGGGTCAAGAAATTCATCATCTACCCTTCGATAAATGACATCTACGCGTTTAGGTCCACCTGTAGTTTTCATGTAGACACGATCTTTATGAACAAAGAGATCGCTACCCATAACAAGTTCAATACCCATATTCCCAGCTAGAAAGGTGTGTTCAAAATAAGCTGAATTAAAAGGGCCGGGAGTTAATAAAGCTAGCCGAGGATTAGGGCCAGAATTTTCTGGTGCCACCGAGCATAAAGCATCTCGAAGTTTTTGAGGGTAATCTTCAACTCTTCTAACTTTTATATTTTTAAATAAGTCTGGAAAAATCCGTTTCATGACGACGCGATTTTCAATTACATAACTAACGCCTGAAGGTGTTCTGCAATTATCTTCAAGTACTAAAAATTCCCCTTCAGGATTTCGAATTAAATCAGTGCCAACAATATGTATATATTGCTTGCCTGGCGGTGTAAAACCAATCATTTCTCTTCGGAAACCTTTGGAAGACTCAACCATTTCCCTTGGTATCACATTGTCTTTAATGATATTTTGTTCATGATAAACATCATAAAGAAAAAGATTAAGGGCTTTGGTTCGCTGTTTAAGGCCCATGTCTAGTCGGGTCCATTCTTTTCTCTCTACCGGCCTAGGAACAAGGTCGAATGGGAATATCTTTTCAACCCCTCTGCAGTCTGAATAAACCGAAAAAGTTATACCTTGGGTAACAAAAGCTAGATCAGCAGCAGACCTTTTGTCTTGGAACTCATTTGAAGATAGTTTTCCGATTGAATCTACGAGGGTTTTACAATGCGGATGAGGTTTTCCATTCCAATCAATAAGTTCATCTCGTGCATTAAGGTGAGCCTTGTAGGGATGAAAAATAGATTGTTGCCTAATTGCAGAAGAATCTTCAATTCCAAGTATTCTATTTGATGCAGATGTTTGTGAACCCATTGTAACACCCTAGAAAAAACTAATATGGAGCACCCCTAAATTTAAGAAGAGCAAACTGCATGCCAATGGGATTTTTTTTGCTTGATAAGGCGAGAAATGAGTTGATTAGCTAAAACGACTGGAAAAATGAGAGCTAAAAAGCTGAATGATTTTGCGATGTGTTTTCTAGATGTTCAACATATAGCCATGATGCTTATTTATTAAGCGATTATTGCCACTTTATGATACATGCCTGTTTCTGGCTTGGCCAGGCATTACCATTAAGCTGCTTAGTAGTTGTATTCCAAGCTAAAAGTAAAGCCTTGAGCCCAGATTGCGCTTGGGGCCATACTATTAGTAGTTGTATTCCAAGCTAAAAGTAAGGCCTTGAGCCCAGATTGCGCTTTGGGCCATGCTAACTGAAGGCCTAGCTGGTCCGCCAGTTGTTGAAGAGCCAGGAATAAGATTTGGGTTAATCGTGGTATCAATCATGTTTGCAGACCTTACCACACCGGTCCAAACCAAGAAGTTGTAACCCAAACTCGCCTTGATTGAATCAGTGATCATATACCCTGCTCTAGTATTGACTTGTGGGATAATTGAAACTGCCTTATTGCCTACTTCTCCAATATTACTTGATAAAGCGTAAAGCCCACCAACCGAGCTGATGCTATCGGTTCCAGGTACAGAAGTTGTAGTGCTACCATTAACTTTCACATTACTTTGAGTCATACCCAAGGCAATTCGAAACGAAGATTGTAAAGAAAATCTACCGGTGTTGTATTCACCGGCAAATCCTGTGTCAAAACCATTAAATGTATTCGATGAGCTAAATCTGTCTGATGCATTTATTGTGGTACCAACTGCTACGAAATTTGCATTATCAGGGTTTATATTGGTTAAGTTTGAGTCAATATTTACCTTGTCAGAAAAAGTCATTGCGCGATAACCAACAAGGGCATCAAGTCTAAAATTGCTAGTCTGAAAAGATGTAAGGTTCTGCCTTAAGCCAATACCGCCGCCTACAAATCCGTTGGTTGCAACCTGAGCAGAAATACTCCCGGATACATCGCCAGGATAAGCAATACGAACAGCAGAAGGTGTCCCATCAAGTGCATTATTAAATGGGCGTGCAAGAATTGTGGATCCATCCGAGACTTGATTGTAAGATTCGGTGAGATTCTGCAAGAAAAAGAAATCGGCTTCTACCGCAATATCTGGTGCGTTATCAAGCCAATAGCCTGCGGAGAACTTTCCACCAGTTCGCATGCCATCATTGGCCCACGCCCCCCCCATAATAGTTGAGGTGCCAGGGGCTCCTAGTACCCCAGCTTGGGCTGCACTTGTTCCGGCAGGATTGGTGGTTGCGATAGCAGGTAAATTTTGGCCCCTCATCCACCAAAGTAAAAATTCGGCATCAGCCCATGATTTGCTTCTAGCATTTGGTTGAGCATTATTAAGTGCGTCGTTTACTTCAGCGACTTCGGTTTTGCTGGCTGCAGGTGCATTATCTCCAGGTAATTCTTTTTGACCATAAGCCAAAGAAGTGATCGCCAACAATGCAAATAATGCCTTTAAATTCTTCATAAT
>DBCB01000205.1:0-1096 GCA_002303765.1 Planctomycetaceae bacterium UBA969 | reverse complement strand
CTGGGTTAACTTTGCTAATTTTATTGGAAATACAGATTGCACCAATTTTGCACTAAATGTTCTTAATAAGGGTTGTAAGGCTAGTTAAAGCTGGGGAAATAGGTTGGCAGGTCTGGATTTATTTAATTTTTTTGATCATTTTTCAGTCTCTCGCCTATAATTCATTAAGTTTTATGCCGATTAAGTAATCCGTAGGGATTGTTCAGTGAGTTCATAGATGGCATTATTTTTACTTGGGGAGATATTGATGTTAAACAAATTTTTAAAACTGTTTAGAGGCGCTGAAGTTAAGAAAAGCAAGAAGCCATCCAGTTTATTTTCATTTAGGCCGGAATTAGAATCTTTTGAAGAAAGAATTACCCCCACAACAAATATCATATATGCCAACGGCTTGCTAACTGGGTCTGTAATAGTTGATGGTGGCACCAAAGGTGTTTCGGGGGTGAATATTGGAATTACGGGTGAAACCACAACTGGTCGTTCCGTTAATTATTCTATTGTCACTAATTCAAATGGTAATTTCTCCATTGATCAACTTCTTCCTGGTTCTTACACCGTTACTCGCTCAACTCCTGCAGGATTTTTATCTGGTACAACCGCAACCTCTGCGCAATTGAATATTTCTGAAGGGCAGAGCATTAGCCAAAATCTTGGTCTTGGCGGGCTTACCCCTGCAAAGGTTTCATTAGGACTTTGGGCTTCAGGCGTTAACACTGGGGTTACAGCCCCTACTGCTGGTTCTGGTACTGCAACTGGCTTTACCATGACTCAGATAAAAGCATTTACTGACTCTACGGTCGCAAAAAATTCAACAACGTATTACAATCTTGCAGCTTTTAATTTAAGTCCTGATACCACGAATACCACGATCACTTTCAACACCTCCAAAGGTGCTATTGATGTGACTTTATTGGATTCCGCCGCTCCTGTTTCTGTAACTAACTTTCTAAGTTATGCTCAGAATAATGCATATACGGATGATTTATTCCATCGTATGGCAAATCTTTCTGGTACTGGTGCAGCCCAAATCCTTCAAGGCGGTCAATTTACAACGAACTCAGCTTTAGGTGTGGTTACCAGTTTTACTGATGTACCA
>DBCB01000299.1 GCA_002303765.1 Planctomycetaceae bacterium UBA969 | reverse complement strand
TTCCTAGGGTCATATTATGTGAACAACTTCAATCTCTTTGGCAGATCTTGGCAGGTAAATGTGATGGCAGATGAGGATTTTCGCCAATCAATAAACGACCTAACGCTTATCAAGATCCGCAACAAATCAAACCAATTGGTTCCCATGGGCGCATTCATGAGTTTTAAAAACGCCTCCGGTCCTAACTTTCTTATTCGCTACAACATGTATCCCGCAACCGCATTGTACGGGAATAATGCCAAAGGTTTTAGTTCAGGCCAATCCGCACAAGAAATGGCAACCATTGCCAACAAGAACCTTCCTCGAAACATGGCTTTTGAATGGACAGAACTTTCATTTCTCCAATTCGATTCGGGCAATACTGCAACGATCGTATTCGGCCTTGCGGTGATATTTGTGTTCTTAGTGCTGGCAGCACAGTACGAAAGCTGGAGCCTTCCTTTAGCGGTGATATTAGTGGTTCCCATGTGCTTACTATCAAGCTTATTGGGTTTGCAATTATTCAAGATGGATATCAATATTTTCACGCAGATTGGATTTGTTGTTTTGGTAGGCCTCGCCAGCAAGAACGCAATCCTCATTGTGGAATTTGCAAAGCTATTATTCGAGCAGGGTAAACCTTTAAGGGAAGCTACCGTGGAAGCAAGCAAATTAAGATTAAGGCCAATTTTAATGACCTCGTTTGCGTTTATTCTTGGTGTAGTACCTTTGGCGCTTTCAGAAGGCGCAGGCGCAGAAATGCGTCAGGCTCTGGGCATTGCAGTTTTCTTCGGGATGCTTGGAGTTACATTCCTAGGGATTTTTTACACCCCAGTTTTCTTCTATACTATCTTGTGGATCACAGGAGCAAAAAGAACTACCCCACTCGAAAATCAAACCATAATCCAGACACCAGACACCAACAATAATCA
Organism: Planctomycetaceae bacterium UBA969; assembly: GCA_002303765.1. GTDB lineage: Bacteria > Planctomycetota > Planctomycetia > Gemmatales > Gemmataceae > UBA969. Next base: position 4,192 of record DBCB01000299.1, on the reverse strand, counting down.
TCATGGCTGAGTTAGTTTTTTATGTGTTTCTAACCTAGGGCGTAAACCAAAAAAGTTAACTCCTGTACCACCATCCGGAACGCATGAGCCTTTATCTAGCGCCTTGACACAAGGCATGCTTTTCATCTTGTAATCATCAAAACCATTTGGTTTAAAATACGGATGCACAGGCGGGCAGCTCTTTATTTTGTAACATTCTTTACCATTTGTTTTAAAGTATTCCAAAGCAATAGGCATAGGTTTGGTTTTGTAATCATCCGGGCATTTTGCACAATAGGAATCCGAGGCGATCAACGCACCAAGCGAACCAAGCATGACCCCAACCCCAATCATTAACCTTGCAAATGAACGCATCACTTTTTGGGTTCCTCTAGCTTGCTATCGGGCAGAGGGCGAAGTATTTCAGTTTTTGGCAAAGGCAATTCCTTGGGTTCCCCTGCAATTGCTCCGCCTTCGTCGCATCCATCTAATCTTACCTGCCAACCACCGCCGAGCGACTTATAAATTTTCACCATCCCTCGGGCATAAGTTTCCTGATAAAGGGCTAATTCCATTTCCCGCGATATTCGCTTTTCCTGAATCAAGGAGACCCTGTTGAAATCGGCGGTACCCGCCTTATACTGCACAATTACAATATCGCTTGCCTTACGAATTGCAGCAACCGAAACGTCCATTTCCTTGATCGCATCCGCACTCTTTACATACTCCACGATAGCATTTTCTACTTCTTTACCAGCACCAACCAACGATTGCTGAAACTTTGCAACATTCACCTGAAAGTTCGCATCCTGCATTTTCACATTGTTCAACAATCTGCCATAATTGAAAATATTCCAACTTAAGCCTGGTCCAATCGTGCCATAAGCCGCAGGGGTGGTAAACAATGACGTATTATTCATCGCATTGTAACCAAAGGAACCATTGATATATAAATGGGGGAACAGTTCCGACATTGCCACACCTATCTTGGCGCACTGAGCGGCGGCTTGCCTTTCTGCCATCCGAACATCCGGCCTTCTTGTAATGAGTTGTGCGGGTATGCCTACTGCAACATCTTTAGGCGGAACGGGAATTCCTTTTTTTGTCATCTTTTTACCGAGGTCTTCCGGTGAAATACCTAGTAAGGTGCAAAGCGTATTATTTTCCAACCGCTGGAAACGAAGAAACATTTGAACCGAAGCTTCAATATAACTTAAATCGCTCTGCGCTTGATCAACATCTAATTCACTAGAGAGACCAGCATTAAACTTGGCTTTGGCTACTTGCAAACTAATTTTCTGATACTCAATGTTTTCCCTCAATAATTCCACAACACGCTCACAATATCGATACAGTACATAATTCTCGCCAATATCTCCCAACATCGAAACCATCACTTCATCATAATTCTCTATTGATGCATCGAGTTGATCACTGGAAGATTCGATTGCTCTGCGATAGCGTCCCCAGAAATCCAGCTCCCAAGCCAAATTAAACCCAAAATTATATTGAGGGTAATAATTGTTAGGGATAAGGCTTAAGCCCCGCGATGATCTATTTGCAACCGCGGTGCTCAAACCATATTGGGTAAAACCACTTTGCATACTTTGGGTCTGGGGCATGAATTGACCCATTGCAATTGCCAGGTCAGCCCGAGATGCCATTACCCTGTAACCAGCTTGTTTCAAATTCAAATTCTGTTTCGTTGCAAAACAAATCAGTTCATCCAGATTAGGATCGTTAAAATTCTTCCACCAATTCCTGTGCTCTTCAGGATCGGTCCGAATACGGGTATCATCTTTATCAATCCAATCAACGGAAACTGGTGCGGGCGGCTTAGAATACTCCGGCCCCACCTTCATTCCGTGATCCCAATACTCTTTTACTGGGCCTGGAATACATCCGGTCAGGCTGATCGAAAAGCCCACCATTAGAGTTATCCAGAACTTTGTATCAATTTTCAATTCAGCACATCCATATTAAGGAAGCTTCATATCGATGCTACAATCTGCATCCTTGTATTAATCGGCAAACTCCAGCCAAAGAAATAATGAATTTACCTAATTTCATTAAAGTTGATAAAACACGACTTTTATAAACCGGCTTAAAAGTAAAAATAGGGGAAATATATAGAGTGGGATTTTAGGTTCGGTCTTTTTCTCTGAATCTTTAATTATAATTTTGCTTTTCTCATTAAAACTACCTTCGTGAGCCGATTAATTACTACAGGTTACATAATCGTCACTACTGGATTGAATCTTGGTTTTTAAGTTCTCCGAGCGTTCTGACACCAAACATACTTTTCACCTGGTGAAAAGCGTAGCTTTATTGTTTGTTATGCTGGGTGTTTTAATACTCGTTTCTTCTTCCCTACACGCACAAGATCCAGCAGAAGAATTAAAACTTTTCATCAAAGCCCAACAAGCTAAAATGGATGAACAATCCAAAGTTTTAGAACAACAAAAAATACTAATCCTAGAACAATCCAAATTACTTAAAGAACAAAGCGAACAACAAAAAGCGCCCACGGGTCCAGAAGTTCCAACCACACCTAAATTTTCCTTAGAGACTAAAGAACTCCAAAAATTACCATCCCTCGAAGAGTTAACAGACATTACCAAAGAAACCACGCCTAATCGTCGTGGCCCTAATTGGCCTGTGAAAGATAATGGGATGATGGCCACCTGGGGAAAAGATGGCAGACTTACCTTCGAATCGGAAGACAAAGCCTTCAAGGCACGCATAGGCGGGCTCTTCCAAATGGATTTTGGTTTTTATAGCGTTGATCCCTATGCCCAAAACCTATTACCAGATTCTGGATTACAACAAGGCTCCGAGTTTAGGAGGGCAAGGTTGCGAAGTGATGGAAATTTCTGCACCTACATGGAATGGGTTTTTGAAATGGACTTCTCTAGGGCCTCAGATAATCGAAGAGATATCCTAACTGCGCCTGATCCCAATGTTATTTTTAATAATGTCTTTGTTGGTATGCATGATATCCCATTTTTTGGAACCATCAGAGTGGGCCATATCAAGGAAGAATTAAGTTTTTACAGTGCAAGTAGTGGTAGAAACATCCCCTTTATGGAACGCCCCAGTGTCTGGGATTCCATTGAAGACCCCTACCTTTTTAGCAATGGTATCACCATCAGTAACACTTATTTAGAAGACCATGTTTATTCCTGGCTTGGTTTATTTCAAACCAACACGCGCACAGGCGCTTTTGCAGCGAGCGATACGGCGGAACTTGCATTTGATGCCAGGCTTTGCGTAATGCCTTTTTACGATGAGGCAAGCAATCACTGGCTGAACCTTGGCTCGGCAGGTTCAGTTCGCGCAAATCCACGAGATTTATTGGGGGATAACAAAGGTCTGCCAGTAGCCAGCTCCACTGTGGCCCCATTGGTTAGGGCAGGTAACTCTTTTCAAGTTCCCAACCTGATTAATACAAGGGCTATTTTTTCAAGAGATGGTACCGAGCTTTACACATTATGTCTTAATTACGCTAACGGCCCTTTTTCGTTGGGTGGCCAATATAATGGTCAGTTTTTGAATAACTCTTATGTTGGTGGCCTGCCCAATTCCAACGGTACCCTTCCCGCAAATGTTAAACCCATAGGTGATCTTTACTTTGATGGTTACTCGATAGAAATGCTTTGTTTCCTTACCAAGGGCGATCATCGGGGCATCAACAAAATGGACCCCATGTATTCGCAAGTCATTCCGGTCAAGAATTTTTCCTTCGGGCATGGAAAAGGCGAAGAAGGAAGTGGAGCGTGGGAGATTGGCACCAAGTTCGACTTTATCAAGTCGCAATTTGATGTTCCAGATGCCAATCCTCGTGGGGGTTATCTTAGCTCTATTACCCTAGGCCTTAATTGGTACCTTAATCCCAACGCAATGATCATGACCAATTATGTCTACACCACTGGTTTTTTTGGCCAAGATAATACCAGAGCTACTCCGCCAGGTACATCTACTGGCCCAGACAATGCAGCTTTTCACTCTTTTGGCAGCCGTTTCCAATTCACCTTCTAAACCTTACTTAATCACCAAACTTGGAAAGCATGGGTTCGACTGCAATGCCTTCTTCAAACTCTCCTTGATTACTTAAAATGATCTCTTCGTTGGAGTTTAATTCGCGGGAAATATCTTTCCCATTTTCCTGCTCGAACCAAAACACTCTTGCTAAGGTGCCATCATCTAGCTCAAT
>DBCB01000286.1:10031-44395 GCA_002303765.1 Planctomycetaceae bacterium UBA969 | reverse complement strand
AGTGAAGTGCGAAAAGAAAGCTGATCCATGCGACCCATGCAAGGTAAGCCTTCTTGACAAACTTCGTGCCAAGTTGCACAAGAATGATTGCTGCGAAGTAGTTGCCCCAGAGAGCGCTCCTAAAGCAGCTCCTAAGGGTGCCGAAAAACTGCCAGCAGGTAAATCTGCTAGTATCGTTCCTGTGCCCACTATCTCAGAAGTAAACGCTTTCTAAATTAGAAAGATACTTCGAGGTGTGTGATGGGCAGGTTTGTTCATGAAAATGAACATTAATGTTGGGCGGAGTTGGTTTTAATAAATCAAACTGTCCTCAGCCTGGTAATCCTGATAATCCTCAACCGCTGGGCCCCGCAAAGAAATTTGCGGGGCTTCTTTTTTATCTTTTGTTATTCCAATCTTTGTTTGCAAAACGAAGCTCGACAAAATGTTGTATTCTTGCCTGCTCTTCAGGCGACCATTTCAAAGCATTAAAATCCCAACCTAAAGCATGTCGACATTCATTAACAATAGTTTCAGCTAGTTTTTCTGGGCAAAGTTTTATCCCTGAAAGTTCAAGTATCCCAGGCAACGAGGGCGTGTAAATGCTTTGGGCAAGTAAAATTCCTCCATGCTGGATTACACTTCTTTTCTTTTTTCGCTGTGCACTCCCCACAACCTTATGCTTCTTAATAATAAGATCTTGTGGTGCGTGATGATGAAAACAAAGTAGGTTAGTTGGATCATTTCGTTGTTCGGGCAGGTTGATTTCAGGAAGAGATACTCCCAGAATAAACAAAGCTTTTTGAATGATAAAATGCATTTTTTTCTGCCAAAGAGTCGATTTCTGGCCGGCAAGGTCCAATGGCAGCCCCAAGGCGTATGTTAGTTCATGGTGGTGCACCAGAGCTTCCCCTCCAGTAGCCCTTCGAACCCAAGGCAGCATTTTTAATTCTTGTGAATTAGATAAAAGGGAGGAGGGTTGAAAGTAGCCCAGGCTAACGGTGGGTTCAGCCCAAGTATAAAAACGAAGCGAGCAAATGCCTTCTTCTGCGAGTTCAAGCAATAACTCATCTGAGGCCATTGCGTATGGCCCAAGATTGGACTCCAGAGGCAAAAGCCTGCACTCGATCAATTAAAATACCTGAAAATGATTACTTCTTCCAGCGCAGCATAGGTTCTTTAGCGGCTTTCACTTCATCCGGTCTGCTGATATCCAGAGTGTGAGGTGCGTCATGAAGGAAATCTGCGTCTTCATCACGAATCTTAATCAAAGTTTTGGCAAAGTGATCAAGGGTTTCTTTACTTTCAGTTTCAGTAGGCTCCATCATCATTGCTTCTGAAACCACTAAAGGGAAATAAACCGTAGGAGCATGGTATCCATAATCCAGCAAGCGCTTGCCTATATCCATTGCGCTGATTTTTTTGTCTCTTCGAAGGGTTCTGGCACTTGCAACAAATTCATGCATGCACCTGTCGCCGTGGGGAACATCAAAGGCCTCTTTGACAAGGCTGAGAAGATAATTGGCATTCAATACGGCATTTTGGCTAACTTGTTTGAGCCCATCGGGTCCAAGTGTGCGGATGTAGAAATAGCCACGAAGCAGAATACCGACATTTCCAAAGAAGCTTCGAACCCTGCCTATCGATTTTGGGCGATCATAGTCGAGTTTAAAACCCTCGGTTGTCTTAATAATTAAAGGTGCAGGAAGAAAAGGTATAAGTTGCTTTCTGACCGCGATAGGTCCGGATCCAGGCCCACCTGCTCCGTGTGGCCCAGTGAATGTTTTGTGTACATTGTAGTGCATCATGTCGGCACCAAAATCACCAGGTCTGGTGATACCAAGAATGGCATTCATGTTTGCGCCATCAAGATAAACAAGGCCGCCAGCCTTGTGGATCAGTTCGGTGATCTGAACGATTTGTTCATCAAAAAGGCCAAGAGTGTTTGGGTTGGTGATCATGAATACTGCAGTTTGCGAGTCGATTTTGGAAATAAGATCTTCCATGTCGACTCTACCACGGGCATTACTTTTGATGGTGATGGTGTCGAAGCCAGCAATTGCAGCACTAGCGGGGTTGGTTCCATGTGCGCTATCAGGGATAAGGACTTTGGTGCGTTTTTCTTTTTTGTCGCGGAAGTAAGCGGCTGCAACTAAAAGCGCTGTTAATTCGCCTTGGGCCCCTGCAGCAGGTTGAAGGGAAACACCATCAAGCCCAGCTATTTCGGCCAGATAATTTTGCATCTCCCATAATATTTCAAGCATTCCTTGGCAGGTTTGATCATCTTGAAGAGGATGGACATGTGCCAACCCACTCAAAGACCCAAGCCTTTCATGACGCTTGGGATTGTATTTCATGGTGCAACTTCCCAGAGGATAAAAGTTACAATCAATTGCCATGTTTTTGGTAGATAAATTAACGAAGTGTCTGACGATGTCGATTTCTGCCATCTCAGGCAAATGGGTCGGATCATTGCTGAGATATTTTTTGTCGAGAAGTTCTGCGGAAGTCTTGGTGGGGACATCGCAATCGGGTAGGAGGTGGCATCTCCTGCCTTTGTGACTGATTTCAAATAGCAAACCGGTAGACTGAGACTTATCCATAATGCCCTCGAGAATAATACTTGGAGTTTTGGAGTAATCAGGATTTTAAAGCTTTAGACTTTTCCTGAGAAGAAGCGGCAGTGACAGCGGCACCAAATGCGGCAGCATAATTTTCAAGCTCTGAACGAGTTCGTTTTTCGGTCACAGCGATAGTCATTACATTGGCTAAATCTTTAGACCAACGGCCCTGAGATAAGCCAGCAAGAATGCCATCCTCAATAAGAGAATTAATAACCATTTGCGCGTTACAAGGAAGTTCGATAGTGAATTCTTTGAAGAAAGGGAGATTAAATTTTGGTTTGACCCCAGGGATTTTGCAAAGTAGATCCATGAGGAAATGCGCTTTTCTAAAGCATAGTTCCGCTGTTTCAGTAAGGCCTTTGGGCCCGATGGCAGCAAGAAAAACCGCAGCTCTTAAGGCAAAAAGTCCTTGATTCGTGCATATGTTACTTGTGGCTTTTTCCCTGCGTATATGCTGTTCGCGAGTTTGTAGGGTTAGCACCCAGCATCGTTTGCCTTTGCGATCTACCGTTTGACCCACAAGTCTGCCAGGGATTTTTCTTACAAATGCTTCTTTGCACGAGAGTAATCCAAGGTAAGGCCCGCCATAGATCATTGGGTTGCCCAAGCACTGCCCTTCAGCTACTGCTATATCAGCATCGTAATCGCCTGGCTTTTTTAAAATCCCAAGGCTGATCGGGTCGTAGGCGACAATAAAAAGTGCGCCCTTGGAATGAACAAGTTTTGCAATCTCTTCAACTTCTTCAAGGTTACCGAAAAAGTTCGGATGCTGAACAATCACACAGCTAACTGTTTCATCAAGTTTGCTTGCAAGGTCATTCAAGCAAATCTTTCCTTCAGGGCATGAAACTGTAACCACTGTGGGTTCGAGATTTGCAAGGTAAGTGGTAAAGGAGAGCCTGTATTCGGGGTGAACTGATTCTGCAACCAGAACTTTACCCATTCTTCCTGTGACCGACATTGCCATTAAAATGGCTTCTGCAAGACCGGAACCAGCTTCATAAAGGCTCGAATTTGAAATATCCATCGCAGTTAGCTGCGAAATCATAGTTTGAAATTCGTAAAAAGCCTGCAAGCTTCCTTGACTGGCCTCTGCCTGATACGGGGTATAAGCGGTATAGAATTCACTTCTGGAAGCGACCATGTCCACAACTGCAGGAATGAAGTGATCGTAACTGCCACCACCAAGGAAACAAACTGCACTGTCTGCAGAAAGATTAGAATTAGCAAGGCGGTCAATATGCCTTGTAAGCTCAATTTCGGTAAGAGCTTTGGGGATATCCAGAGGCCGCTTCAGCCTTACTGATTCAGGTATGTTGCTGAAAAGATCATCAATGCTAGATGCACCAATGCTTTTGAGCATTTCATTTTTATCATCAGGCGTGTTAAGAAGATAAGGCACGATCCAACTCCTTCAAATTGTGCTAATTAAAATTCTTGCAGAAAGATACTAGTGAGATTCAGATGCAATCTGTTTTTCATAGGCTGCATGGTTCATCAAATGATCCAGATTTGGTTTGCCTGGCATTTTAATTTTTACAAGCCAGCCTTTGCCATAGGGATCCTTTGAAATTGTTGAAGGGTCTAGTACCAATTTATCATTGATCTCAATGATTTCGCCTTCAACTGGGGCGTATATATCACTAACCGCTTTTACTGACTCGATTTCACCAAAACTATCACCTTTTAATGCAGGATCACCAACATCGGGCATATCGATGTAAATTACATCAGTAAGAAGGTCGACAGCAAATTTTGTAAGCCCCACTGTACAAATGTTGCCTTCGATGGAAGCCCACTCATGGGTTTTGGCATATCGGAGTTTAATCGGATCCATAACAAATACTCCCTGAAGCACTTTCGCTTCTATTTAATATAAATAAGCAACCAAACAGCTACTTACCAAATCCCAAGATGACAAACATAGTCATCAAGTTGTTTTTCGCTTGTAAAAAGGTAAAGGAACCACTTTGCAAGGTTCGAATTTACCACGAATATCGATGTCCAAATCGGTACCAACGGCAGATAGATTAGCAGGAACATAAGCCATTGCAATGGGTTTATTAAAGGTGGGAGAAAAAGTGCCACTGGTAACTTTCCCCAAGGGCGCACCGTTTTTAGTGACAGGATATAATTCGCGGGGAATTCGTTTTCCAGGAAGTTCAAGGCCGACGCGAACTCTACCAGATGGAGTGTTTTTTTCTTTTAACAAAGCTTCTCTGCCAATGAATTCGCCTTTGTCAAATTTAACTGCCCATCCCAATCCAGCTTCCAAAGGATTAGTGTTTTCATCGATTTCATGCCCATAAAGAGGCATGCCTGCTTCAAGCCTAAGAGTATCTCTGCACCCTAATCCGCAAGGTTTGCAACCCATTGCCACTAGCTTTTCCCAAACTTTGATTTCTTCGCCCTTTGGGAGAATGATTTCGATGCCATCTTCGCCGGTATAACCTGTTCTGCTTATAAGGCTGGGTACATCCATTGTTTTGGAATCAAAACTGAAGTAGTAGCCCAACTTGGATGGGTCATCGATTATAAGCTGTTTGGCAAGAGCGATGGCATTTGGCCCTTGAACAGCAATCATGCTAGTAGAAAGAGTTTGATCTTCAATTTTTACATTTAAAGATCCTGAATTGCTTAAAAGCCAAGATACGATCTTCATGCGATTAGAAGCATTTACGACCAAGAGGAAATCTGAGCCATGCTGATAAACCAGAATGTCATCAAGAATGCTCCCTTTTTCATTGCAAACGAGATTGTATCGAACCTGGCCTGGTTTAAGATTGGCAGAGTTGTTGGTGCAGATCATCTGAAGAAAACTTGTGGCATCTGGGCCGTGAATTTTAAGCCTGCCCATATGGCCAATATCAAAAATCCCGGAGTCATTGCGAACTGCAGTGTGCTCATCAACAATGGTTGTGTATTGGACGGGCATATCCCAGCCGCCAAAATCGACCATGCGTGCCCCATTCGAAGAATGCCAAGAATGAAGCGCTGTCTCTAATGCCATGAAGCCTCTGCAAAGGTAAGTGAAAGGGCATTGCCAAAACAAAATATCAGCTGGCATTGCCCTTGGTATTTTAACATAATTCAAACATTAAAACTTTTCGAGGCAACTATCAAGCTAGTTCCGAGGGAGCAGGAAAACTCTTGCAAAGTTCCTTGATCTCTCCATGAATCTTGGACTGCAAAGTCTTATCATCGGGGCTTTCTAAAATATCGCAAATCCAATGTGCAATTCGCTTCATTTCGAGTTCCTTCATGCCCCTAGTAGTCAAGGCGGGTGTTCCAATTCGGATTCCTGAAGGATCTAGTGGCTTCCTCGTGTCGTAGGGGATGCCATTGCGATTGATGGTAATTCCTGCTGCATCAAGTGACTTTTCAGCAATTTTGCCACTTAATCCCTTATGGTTGACATCAACAAGCATCATGTGATTGTCTGTACCACCTGAAATTATCCGATGCCCGCGCGACATAATTTCATGGGCGACAGTCCTAGCATTGGCAACAATTTGCGAGGCGTAAACTTTAAAAGCTGGTTGCATTGCTTCATTAAAAATAATTGCTTTTGCAGCAATCACGTGCATAAGCGGCCCACCTTGCATTCCGGGGAAAACTGCTTGATTGAGCTTATCCGCCCATTGCTTTTTGCACATTGCCAAGCCACTTCTGGGGCCGCGCAATGTCTTGTGAGTAGTGGTGGTTACAAAATCTGCCCATGGTACAGGTGAAGGATGTTGGTCGCCAGCTACCAATCCTGCGATGTGTGCCATATCCACCATGAAAATCGATTTGTTGTCGTTGGCAATCTCTGCGAACTTAGCGAAATCAATCACTCGGGAATAAGCACTAGCACCAGCTAGCACCATTTTTGGCTTATGTTCTTTGGCCAATCTTGCTACTTCATCATAATCAATTCTGCCATCGTCTTGCTTAACACCATAAGGAATGATCTTGTAAAGCTTGCCCGAAAAATTCAAATGCATTCCATGGGTAAGGTGCCCGCCATGGGCCAGATTCATACCAAGAATTGTATCGCCTGGTTGCAGGCATGAAAAGTAAACGGCCATGTTGGCGCTGGCGCCTGCATGAGGCTGTACATTGGCATGTTCAGCACCAAAAAGCTTGCAAGCTCTACTTATTGCAAGAGATTCGGCTTCATCAACAAACTCGCATCCGCCGTAATATCTTTTACCTGGATACCCTTCAGCATATTTGTTGGTAAGAACAGAACCCTGAGCCGCCATGATTGCAGGGCTTGTGTAATTTTCGGAGGCAATCATTTCCAGACCTTCTTGCTGCCTGGCTCTTTCGTGCTGTATTGCTTTCCATACTTCTGGGTCTGCTTTTTCGATCAGGTTCATAGTTCTCTCCATTTGTTTTAATTATGATAGTCCACAAGCGTAGTTAAAAAGAAATACCCTTACTCGCCAGTTCTTTTACAAGATTCATTTCTGGATGATAAACAATTCCGTCCCAACCGCAATCCTTAGCAGTTTGAATGTTGGCATGAAGGTCATCAACAAATAAGCAATCAGCGGGCTTGGTGTTTGTTTTTTCATTGAGGATGTCATAGATTTGTCGGGCAGGTTTTCTGCAGCGCACTTCATGAGACAAAATCAAGAAATCAAAATGGCCCAACACGTGGTTAAACTGGGTAAGAAAACGCTTCGCATGGAACCAATTGGTGTTGCTTAACAAAACCAGCCTGTGTGATTTTGCCAAATGAGGGATGATGTTGCAAACCGCATCGTTGGCTGTAAACATATCGCTAAAAGCGTGGTCAAATTCTTGATCTGGGCAGTTGATGTGCAGTGAGTCGCGTATGAATTTTCGGTATTGCTCGGGCGAAATATTGCCTTTTTCTAGCTCGTTTTCAGTAGTTTCTTCGAATAAAACCGTTCTAATGGTTTCAATGTTTTTGTTGCAATGCTGGGCCATCTGCGCAGCAGCTTTCAAATGGCTGAACATGCCGATTACATTGCCAAAATCAAAAACCAAAACTTTATTACTCATATAAGGAAGATTATCCGAGCTTAAAAAAATGACAACCCAATAATGAGATGAAAAGATTGTAAGTGTTTCTTTAGGTTAAAATTTGTTGCAAATCAGAAAGTAAGTTCCTTAAAAATGAAGTCGGTTATCAGAAAAGTTAAAGGCGGAAAATGTTGTTGAATTGATTGGAAAAGTTTGACTTAAATTAAATAGGCCATTAGCAAAACATAATGAATCTCTTGCTAGGAACCGTTTTTCAGTGTAATGGTGTAACTTAATATAGGTTGAGAAGTTGCAAGGCCTACAAGATCAGGAGCTGTTTCATGGAATCAAAACAATTGCGCGGGAAAATTTACGATGACATTACCCAATGTGTGGGCGACACGCCTCTTATAAGGATGCGAAGAGTGGTGGGTGATGCAAAAGCAACAGTTGCTGCCAAGTTGGAAAATTTTAATCCTCTGTGGTCGGTCAAGGATCGTATTGCTGTGCATATGATCAATACTGCTGAAAAAGAGGGTAAAATAAAGGAAGGAACGGTAATAATTGAACCGACCAGCGGGAATACTGGTATCGGTTTGGCGTTTACTTGTGCAGCGCGCGGCTACAAATTAATTGTTACCATGCCTGAAACCATGAGCTTGGAACGAAGGCGCCTCCTTAAAGCTTTTGGCGCGGAAATCGTGCTCACTGTTGGCGAAAAAGGGATGAGTGGTGCAGTTGCCAAGGCCGAGGAATTAATTGCAAACACCCCGAACTCCTTCATGCCACAACAATTCATGAACCCAAATAACCCAGATACCCACCGGAAAACAACAGCGGAAGAAATTTGGCGCGATACCGATGGGAAAATTGATATTTTAGTTTCGGGCGTAGGCACCGGGGGTACGATTACCGGGATAAGCGAGGTTCTTAAAGCCCGAAAACCTTCGTTTAAAGCAATTGCGGTTGAACCGTCTTCGAGCCCCGTGATCACTCAAAGAATGAAGGGTGAAGATATTAAGCCCGGTAGGCATAAAATTCAAGGCATTGGTGCAGGATTTATTCCAGGGGTTTTAAATCTAAGTATTATTGATGAAGTGATTTTGGTTAACGATGAAGACTCTTTTAATATGACCCGAAGAATGGCGAAAGAAGAAGGTTTTCTGTGCGGTATTAGCTGTGGTGCAGCTGCATTTGCTGCTGTTCAGGTAGCGCACCGACCAGAAAATGCAGGCAAATTGATTGTTGTGGTACTTCCCGATCTTGGCGAAAGGTACCTAAGTACGCCTCTTTTCCCAGAATAGCCCCTTTTCGTGGTTTTTGCTTATTACCAGAGAGGATTCATACTTCCTCTCTGGTTCAATTCCTTGCTTTTTCTATAATAAACTCTTGTGGCAGGCGACGAAGATGAAAAAATGCTTTTCATCCGCTTTGTCAGGCTTTTTATCGCTGTTTCCTTCAAAACTATCGCTGGCAGTAGGATAAGTTAAACGGTTCATAGAAGGAACTGCTTTGGAGTTTGGTCATATCCATGGTAAATCGAAATCTTTTACGACAGTATGATTTGTCAGATTCTGAATTAGACAACGAGTTGGCCGAAGCCTTTAGTAGGCCTGAAACCGGCGGAGATGTTGAAAACTGGTTGCTCGACGACCAACAAGAATTTGAATCCAATAAAGTTATCAAAGGGCGTATTGCCCGTATCGAAGGCGATGATGTTGTTATCGATATCGGTTACAAAAGCGAAGGCGTAATCCCGCTTAATGAATGGTTTGATGAAGCTACGGGCGAAATCGTTATGCCCAAAGCTGGCGAAGATGTTCAAGTCCTTCTTGAATCCGTTGAAGACGAAACAGGCAACATTCTTCTTAGCTATCGCAAAGCAAAGCGCCAAAAAGAATGGGAAATGATTATCTCCAAGCACAAAGAAGGAGATGTCATCATCGGTTTGGTCACCAAGAAAATCAAGGGTGGGTTGCTTGTAAACATTGGCGTCAATGTATTCCTTCCAGCCTCGCAAGTTGATATTCGCAGGCCCCCTGATATCGGTGATTACATCAATCGCAGTATTGAGTGCAAAATTCTCAAAATTGATGAAGCGCGTCGCAATATCGTCGTTAGCAGGCGTAAATTGCTTGAAGATCAACGCGAAGACCTCAAGAAAAAGTTGCTCTCAGAAATCGAACCCAATCAAGTTCGCAAGGGTGTGGTCAAGAATATCGCAGACTTCGGCGCATTCGTCGACCTCGGAGGTATCGATGGCTTGTTGCACATCACCGACATGACTTGGGGCCGTGTCAGCAATCCTCACGAAATTGTTCATATCGATCAGCAGCTTGAGGTTTATGTTATTTCTGTTGATAAAGATCGCGAAAAAATCGCTCTTGGTCTTAAGCAGAAATCCCAAAGCCCTTGGGCTAGCGTTGCTGATAAATACCCAATTGCCAGCCGTCACAATGGCGAAGTTGTCAATGTTATGAGCTATGGCGCTTTCGTTAAACTTGAATCAGGCATCGAAGGCCTTGTTCATATCAGCGAAATGAGCTGGACCAAGAGAATCAACCATCCTAACGAAATGGTATCGATTGGCGACCAGATTGAAGTTCAAGTTCTGAACATCAACAAAGATAAACAAGAGATTTCTCTTGGTATGAAGCAGGTTCAGAACAACCCTTGGGACAAAGTTGCAGAGAGATATCCTCCAGGCACCATTGTTTCAGGCGCTGTTCGCAACCTTACCAATTATGGTGCTTTCATCGAAATCGAAGAGGGTATCGATGGTTTGTTGCATGTAACCGATATGAGCTGGGTTCGCAAAGTCACTCATCCAAGTGAAGTTGTGAATAAGGGCGATGCTGTCACTTGCGTTGTTTTAAATGTTGATCAGGAACGAAAGCGAATTGCGCTTGGCCTGAAACAAATGAACAACGACCCTTGGGAAGGTGATATCCCAGGCCGATACAAAGCAGGCGAACTTCGTAAGGGTAAAGTTACCAAACTCACTAATTTTGGTGTGTTTGTTGAACTTGAACCCGGTCTCGAAGGCCTACTGCATATTTCCGAGCTTTCCGATGATAAAATCGAAAGCCCAGAGGAAATTGTAAAGGTTGGGGACGATATCGAAGTTCGAGTTCTTCGCGTTGATGCTGCAGATCGCAAGATCGGCCTTTCTCGCAGAAAATTGAACGAGCCTTATGTGGAAGAACCTGAAGAAACTGCTGGTGATGATTCAAACAGGCCACAAAGAGAGCTTCGAGGCGGAACCGGCTCTGCTGGTGCGGGCAATTTGATTAACATGCCCGAGTCCGAATCTGATCAACAGTAAGGGTTATTCCTTTTATATTAACCGCTCTGTGGATTTATTCCCGGGGCGGTTATTTTTTTTGTTCCGGTTGTGACGATCATCCCTTATCATTTAATTATTCCTGTCTTGCGTGTTTGGTAGCTTACAAGGGTTAGTTCCTTATTGATATCGTTTTGACAACTTCAACCTTGTTAGACCGGTAACACCTTTTCAGAGATGCGTTATTCATGTCGATAATTATTTTAAGTGAGGGCTTGGTAGTTTTAACATGCTGCTGATTTTTTCAACACCATGAACAAAATTACCTCCCTTTGTTAAAATGTAAGTAACGATCATTGAACTTTAGCGACCTAGTAACCACCGGAAAACACCATGACTCGACCAAGTCGCCCACGCACTGAAGCAGTTCAATCTCCCTTAGAAACTTATCTAAAGGAAATTAACGAAACCTCTCTTCTTAATGCAGATGAGGAGAAGCAACTTGCTTATCGAATTGAAAAAGGCGATGCAGAGGCCAGAGACCGTATGGTTCGTGCCAACCTTAGATTAGTCGTTAATATTTCCCGAAGCTACACCGGGAAAGGCCTTGCACTACAAGACCTTATTGAAGAAGGCAACCTCGGGCTTTTAAGGGCTGTTGAAGGCTTTGACCCTACCATGAATACACGCTTTAGCACCTATGCTAGCTATTGGATTAAACAATCCATAAAACGCGCTTTGGTGAACACTGCGAAAACCATTCGAGTTCCTGCTTACATGGTTGAACTTCTTGCCAAATGGCGCAGAGCCAATGCCATTCTCCATGATACCCTTGGCAGGCCCCCATCCCATGAAGAAATTGCAGCAAGCTTGGATTTACCCAAAAAGAAACTCAATATCATCAAGAAAGCCATTAAGGTTTATCATTCTGCTCCTCAACCAGAACAATCCGATAGTGGTTGGTCTCTGGAAGAAATGATCATGGATTCAAACAGCAAATCACCTGATAATGAAATGGTTGAAGCTGATGATTTGGTTCATGTCAAAGATTTGCTAGGCAAAATGGATCCCCGCGAGGCGATCGTTCTTAAAATGCGATTCGGGCTCGATGATGAAGAACCTAAAACCCTTAAAGAAATTGGGGAAAGTTTGGGCCTTACCAGAGAACGCGTTCGACAAATCGAAAGCGAAGCTCTAGAAAAACTTGGCGTCAGTATGGGCGTTAATTCTTAATTTAGGTAAAAAGGGCAATGAAAGTTGCCCTCTTTTCCACATGTCGGCATTCTCTCCATTGTAATTCAATCAGTTTTACGGGTTATCTCCCGGCCTTTACTGGCCGATAAGGATTATGAGGAAAATTATTCCTTTGTAATTTGGGGAGATGATGCGTTACTTCATAATTGCTTATTTCTTTTTAATCATCTTGTTGGCAGGCATCCCTCTTGTTGCCTTGGCTGATACCTCTGATTCACTTGCAGATTTACATTGGCGAGCGGGCCAAAAATCTTTAGATGCAGGCGACCCGGTAAATGCTATTCGATCTTTTAGGCAATCCCTTTCAATTAATCCTGATTCAGCTAAAACGCACCTTTCGATGGCCGCAGCTTGCCTAGCTCAGGGTAACGATTCCATTGCTGCTATTCATCTGAAAATTAGTCTCGAACTTGAACCTAGTAATGTGATTGTCAGGCAAAATTATGCGGACCTTCTCTTGCGGATGAATCAGCTTGAAGAGGCAAGGGACCAATTTAACTTGTTCATTAAAGATACCCAACAATTTGGCGAACAAGCCAATCGGCATATGATTCATGCCCATAGCAGATTGATGGCAATTTCAGAGCAATTGGGCGATGTTTATGAAGAGCATTTGAATCGCGGAATTGGTTTGTACTTGCTGGCTTTGGAGAAAACAAAAAAGGATCAGCAGGAAGTACCTAATGATCAAAACTTGGAAGCGTTGCTTTTTCGCGCAGCAGGAGAACTAACCCAAGCCCGATTGACTCGAAATGATCAAATCCGGCCTTGCTGGTATCTTTACCTAGTTTGGAACAAGTTGGCTTGTTCGCAACCCGCCCAGCGATGGTATCGAATTACAGCCCAAGATGCCTCGGTGGAATGTTTGACCCCCAAGGAATTTCAAGATTTCCATCTTGTCAGAAAATTCGCTGAATCAGACCATATTCGAAAATAATTCCAACATTTTTCGCTATAAAGTGTTATTATCGCAGATGATTTGCTTTTTATTTGAGTTGTCGCTGCTTAGGGAATTATTCATGTTTTTATCCATTAGATTGATCAAAGCTCTTGGGTTTTTTGCCTTGGTAATACCAATGTTTGCCTTGGCGCAACCTATTCCTTTGGAAGATGTTTTAAAGGAAAGATCCACAAGCGCAGAAATTTTCAACAAGACCCTGCGTGGCGAAGTTGCTTTCGATGCTAAAAATCCTGCTCATATGAAAGCAGTGGATGTTAATGCCCGATTTTTTGTCTATAGGGTGACAAGGCCAGAAATTCAAGCAGAACCTGGTAAGATGGACTCCATTTTCAAAGAGTATGAAAGCGTTTTAAAGCAACTTAAAACTAAAGCAGATAACCCTTTTAATACTAGCTTCCTTGAAAAAATCCTTGAGAAAACCAAGGAAGTAATTCCCAATACTTCCATCAGCGCACGCATTAACGCTGTTCGCATGCAAGCAATGTGTCCAGCAGAAATCGCCAACTGCGATCTTGCTGGCCAGAAAATCCTTCCTGATCAATTCATGGAATCCTTCATCGCAGTATTACAAAAATCTCCCGATGATGGCATGAAGCTTTATGCCTTAAAAGGTATACGAGACACTTACAAGGTTATCCGACCCATGGCTGTGGTGAAGAAAGCTAGCAGTAGGGTCACCTTAAGCCCCGCAGTAGAAGTTAAAGTTGCTGAAACTTTAGCAAAAATTATTGAAACGCCTACTGTTTACCCAGCAGGAACTGCGCCCGAAATTGTCGAAGGGTACAGGGTTTTAAGGCGTGAAGCTCTGAAAGCTCTTGCTCAATCAAGGGCTCCAATTTCAGGTGAAAAAGGTAGAACTGCATTTATTCTGGCTAAATTCGCCAATGGTTCGGATATTAAACCTGAACCTAGGTTAGATGAAAGGGCCGAGGCCGCAATTGGCCTGCTTAATCTTCGCCTTCAAGATCCCGATGCAAGCGAATACAATATGGAAGCAGCCTTATACCAATTCAGCTCATTTCTCATCGATTATTTTCAGCGATTTAATTCCCGCAATGATACCGATGCGGAAAAGTTGTTCCCTTGGAAGTACTATGCTGCAAGAATTACTGACGCCCTTGATGAGCTTAATAAAGAAGTCAAAAACTTTCCGTATGTAGTCGAAATGATTCAGAAAATCGGTCTTGGCCTTAGCGATATGGAAAAACTTGACAAAGCAGCGGTCCCACAACTTGCTACTTTTGTGCAATCCAAACCGCCTGCAAGTTTATTGATCTATAAAAAGATTCCCGGAACAGAAGTAAAGCTACACGGGAATTAGCTTATGATGACACTTCAGGTGGGTGTTTCAACAGGATATTTTCAACCAGTTTGATATCTTTCTCGTCAACGCCTTCGCGCCTTTGATACCTGCGCTTTAGGCTGTCAAGGACATGAAGCCACATTGCCCTGTCAGCGACAAGGCCTTTGGTCCATTCGCCTCGTTTTTTAAATTTGAATTTGAAGGTCCAGACCCCTGCAAATCTTTCTGCGCTTATGTATCTTTTCTCGCCCATTTCGGGGTCGATGTCGTGCCATTTGATTTCTATCATTAGGAAAGCCTCTTTACTATTTTCTTAGATGTTGAAGAAGCTTGCTAAAATCTTCGGGTAAAGCCATGTTCCAGTGCATTGGCTTGCCAGATATCGGATGAATGAAACCTAGTTCTGCAGCATGTAGAGCTAGCCTAGGGAACCCACTGCCATCGGGTAGAAGGGTGCCATTCACTGTGGTTCTGTATACTTTTTCCCCGCAAACGGGAGAACCTTTTTCCGCCAGATGAATTCTGATTTGATGAGTACGGCCCGTTTCAAGTTGGCATCCAACAAGAGTAAAAGCCTGGAATTTTTCGACTATATGTACATGGGTGACTGCTTTTTTTCCAGGTTGGGAAAATGGCGCACTGCCTCTACGGCCATCGCCTCGGTCGCGAACCAAAATAGATTCAATGGATTGAGGCGCAATGGTGCCCGGTATTAATGCCAGGTATTTTCTTTCAACGGAATGATTAAAGAATTGCATTCCTAGGCCACGCTCTGCATCCGCAGTGCGGGCGAAGACCAGCAAGCCACTAGTTTCTTTGTCTAGCCGTTGAACCACACGAAGCCTAGAAGATTTGCCTTTTGCACCTTTTTTGGTCAAAAAACCTATTTGCTTGGTAACCAGATCTTCCAAGGTTGGGCTAAGCGATTTTCGCGATTCTTTCCAAGTACGTTCTGCTGGGTGTCTGACGGAATTTACACCGGGTGGTTTTTCTACCACGACTAGGTGCTCATCTAGGAACCTAATCGTTATTTCTTGTTTATCCGATGCTTTGCCATCTGGTTTTACTAGTAGTTCAACATCTTCAGCAGTGCGGACTCTTCTTGCAGGGTCAAGGCATACATCATTGCTGATTTTAATATGCCCTTGGCCGATTAATTTTTTTATCCTAGACCAGCTTAGATCAGGCATAAGATTGCGAACGATAGTCGCAAGGGTTGCACCTTCGTTTTCAGGTGACACCTTATGTTGAATATTTTTGGAAATGGTCATTATCTAGCTCTCTCGCCTTTTCTTTACTGATGCTCTACCTGGGCGGTAACCTTTGTTTTGTTTGTTTGCGGGATTGTTTGCGGGGGCGTGGTAGTACTCGCCCTCAAGGGTGCTATTTGCTTTGGCGATTCGGGATTCAAACGCTTCTTTTGGAGGATTTGCCGGGATCAGGGCATCACAAGAATTTCCTATCAAATCTGTTCTGCCCGCAGCTTCAAGTGCTTTTCTTACCTCGAAGTAGTTTTCTGGTTTAAAAAACTGTAGCAGTGCTCTTTGCATCTTTCGATCACGAATGTTTTTTGCTATGTACACTTGCTCGCCCGTCATTGGGTCGATCCCTGTGTAGTACATGCAGGTAGCTATATCGAAAGGCGCAGGTATGAAATCCTGTACCTGATCTGGTTTGTAGCCATTTCGTTTTAAAAATAGGGCCAGTGCGATCATCGAATGTAAATCAGACCCTGGGTGACTGGCGATGTAATAAGGTACGAGATATTGTTTTGGTTTACCAGCTTTTTGTGAAGCTTTTTTGAAACCATCAGAAAAGGTTTTGAAGTTGTCGTGTGCGGGCTTTTTCATCAGCTTTAAAACATTCTCGTCTGCGGCTTCAGGTGCAACTTTTAAATGCCCCCCCACATGATGAGCTGTTAACTCTTCCAAGTATTCTGGAGATAGTTGTGCTAAATCCATACGAATACCGCTGGCAACCAGCACCTTTCGGATGCCTGGTATTTCCCGTGCCTTTTGCATCAGCTTGATAATAGGCCCGTGGTCCGTTCCCAGTAATTTACAAATCGTTGGATGTACACACGATAACCTTTTGCATTTCGCTTCGACTTCAGGGCGGGTGCAACGCATTTTGTACATGTTTGCGGTAGGGCCACCAATATCGCTTACTATTCCGTTGAAGGATTCATCTTTGCCCATTTTTCCGAGTTCTAGGAGTACCGATTCTTCAGACCTAGACTGAATTATTCGCCCTTGATGTGCGGTGATGGAGCAAAAAGTGCAACCCCCAAAGCAACCCCGCATGATGGTTACAGAATCTTTGATCATTTCGTGCGCAGGGATTTTTTCTTTATAACTCGGATGTGCTTTTCGAGTGTAAGCAAATCCGTATATCCGATCCATCTCTGCTGTTGAAATTGGAAATGCAGGAGGGGTTGCAACGATTGCCTGATTGTCGTGGTACTGGATCAGGGTTTTAGCGTTAAACGGGTTGGTATTTAGATGAATGGTTTTTGTCGCTTGTACAAAAGCAAGCTTGTCTGTCTTGACCTGTTCGAAAGTGGGTAGGACTTCAAAGCCAACTGTTGCTTTGATACCATTTTCGTCTTTGATTAAAAACTTTTCTGCGATCAAATGCTCTTGCCCTACGGGTGGAGTTTCTTTTGCACCCAGTGCGAATGCAATTCCACGCATGTCGCGTAATTGTTGAACACTTTCACCTGCTGCCAACCGTTGGGCCATTTCGACAATTGTGTTTTCGCCCATTCCATAAGCGACGATATCGGCTTTGCAATCTAAGAGAATAGATTTTCGTACGGTATCGCTCCAGTAGTCGTAATGCGCCAATCTTCGTAATGAGGCTTCAACTCCACCTGCGATAACTGGTACGCCTGGGAAGGCTTCTCGAGCACGATGGCAATAAGGTAAAGTTGCGCGGTCGGGCCTTAGCCCGATATTTCCACCTGGGGAATAAGCGTCATCATTACGGACTTTTTTATTTGCGGTGTAGTGGTTGATTAGTGAATCAAGATTGCCCGCACTTATCGCAAAGAATAATTTTGGTCTACCAAATTGACGCCAAGGTTCGACCGTTTTCCAATCGGGTTGACTGAGCATTGCAACTTTGAATCCTGCATACTCCAAACTGCGTGCAAGAATGGCCATTGCGAAGCTAGGATGGTCAATATAGGCATCGCCCGTTACAAAAACGATATCAACTTCAGACCAGCCTCGGGCCTTCATTTCTTCAAAGGTAGTGGGGCATAGGGGGGCACTATTATCTGCAGATAAAGGTAGTTCGAATCGGTTTTTTTTTGCTTTAGTGCTGTCTGGCATTAAAATCCACACCATTGATGTTTTAAAGGTTAATATCTCACCTTAAAACATTATAGGTGGTTATCTGGAAATTACCTCTCCCTGCGAGTTTTCTGCTTTAGAATTACTTTTATCTTGTAATGCAAAGTCCAAAGGTAACGATTGAAGGAGGTCTAATAGGTCTTTTTCTTGAACAAGCGTGTTGGCTTCTGAAATTGAGACCCATTTTCGCAATCTTTGTCGGTGTTCGGGATAAACTTCTGCAACACTAGAAACCTGCATTAAAAACACCGTAACAAGATAGGAGAGCCCAGATTTTGAGTAGCGGTATGATCCCAAGGGGTTATTGTTTAGCTTACCTGTTAAACCTGCTTCTTCCCAAGCTTCTAGGAGGGCAGTTTCGGCGGCTGTTTTTCCTTTGGATATCGAGCCTTTGGGAATTACCCACCTTTTACCACTTTTTGAGGTTACAAGGCAAACATTGCCTTCAAAATACGGAATAGATGCCGCTTGCAACAATGAGGGAGAGTTGAAATTATCTGCCATGACAAATGTTCCATCCATGGAAATTAATAAACTATTTATAAAGGCGTATTGGGACCAGTCAAGTTAAACTTGCGAAAATTAACCATAACCTCACATCTCTAGGCCCATAATAATAAATAGATTTTAATCTTTGTCGGTTAGGGTAAATTAGAAGCGGGTGGGTTCTAACATTCATGGTTCTTAACGATCGATAGCAATATGAAAAACAACGATAATATTTTGCTAGTGGAAGATGAGCCCGGCGTTTTGCAGACCTTTGCAGAATGGTTGCAATCCTCAGGGTTTGATATCAATATTTATCGTGCCAGGGATGCAGAAACGGCACTTAAAATCGCAGCAGAATTTCAAGTCGATCTCGCAATCCTTGACTGGAATTTAGGTACAGGGTTGAACGGCCTTGATTTACTTGAAGACCTTTTTGTTTTTCAGCCCGATATTGTTGCGATTCTTGTCACTGGATATGCCAATCAGGCTACTCCTTTACATTCAATGCGAATTGGTGTGCGAGATTATCTTGATAAAAGTCAGGATCTTACTCGGGAAAAATTCCTTGATGCAGTCTTGAAGCAATTGCAAAAACTTCGACCCCTTAAAAATCAAAGAATATTTCAAAAGAAACTTGAATCATTTAAGGATATGGTGGCTCGTTCTTTAGAATTGCTTGATGCCAATAGTGCTTTTAAAAATGAAAACACCCTCGATGCTACGTGTAATAAAATAATTCAAACAGCATTTGAATTTTTCCCCATGAAGAATGCCTCGGTGTATCAAATCAATGCGGGCGGCTTTATTCCCAATAATGGTTGCCCCGTGATTACCTACGATGGGGGAAGTTTTGTTTCTTCCAATGTGGATTTTAGTTCCAGCCTAGCTTCTGCGGTTTGCAACCAAAATTCCATTATCCCACTTCGGGTTGATCTCTCTAAAAATGGGAAGCAAGAGTTATTTGTTATTCATCCCTTTGAAGCCAACGCTCAAACTGCTTTGTTTTTGCCTCTCGTTTATGATTCTCAATTGATCGCTATTCTTGAATTTGTCGATCCCCAAGAATCTGCCCTAATCAAGTGGGAAAAATTGACTGGTATTTATGCGGAATTGCTTGCTAAATCAATGGGTCACGATAAGGCGAGAACCCATCTTCTTCTTATTATGGAAAAAGCATTAAAACTTTCAGACTCGTTGAGTCCCATGGAAATTAGTAGTCAAAGCTTAGGTGATAATATTAATAATGCAATTGCTGAAACTGGTATCCCGCCTGAAGAAATCGAGCTTTTAAATCAAGTCCGGGCTTTGCAGAATCGTTTTGGGAAAAGTGCTCTAACTTCCAGTGCTGAACTCTTGAAAACTGTTGAAAAAATGCTCCTTGCATCTTTTGGGGAGGCTTCCAAGTGACTGAGGGGCAGCCTTCCTTTGATTTTTTTAAGGCCTTGCAGAATCTGATTAAACTCGGCTTTCGAGATGGATTGCTTGGTAATCCACTTGCGGATGGGAGTGGTGTAAATATTGCTTTGATTGATACCGGGGTGAATGTAAGCAAGTTGCAAAGAAAATTTGATGGCAATGGTGTTAAATTTAAAACCATCACAAACGCATTGTTTAAATCCAATGGAGTAATTGATTATTCTTCCATTGCACCCCCGGTTCTGCCTCATGGAACAGTGGTTGCAGATATTCTTTTAAACCATGCGCCCCAGGCCCAATTGTATTCTGCAAATGTTTTTGAATTTCGATCCTTTACCGAACTTGATTTGTTGCTTCATGCAATTCATGTTGCAATCCATGATTGGAAATGCAAGGTTATCAATCTTTCGCTGGGATTACCCGAAGAAAGGCTGCAGCAACCTTGGCGTAGATTGCAGTTTTTAAATGCGCTGGAAGACGCCTATCGGAATGATGTTTTAGTTTTTGCTGCAGGAAATAACGATCATCCATTGACCCGAAGTTTTCCTGCAGTTTTTGAATCCTCACTTTTTTCGGTCAACAAGAAGTTGTTGGATGGGATGCTAAAGTTTAAATATTTTCCTCAGGCAGGGCTCGAATTTTTAGGGCACGGCTATGCAGATCTTGCGCCTATTGGTTCAGATCTTGAAACATCTTGGGCCACCGCCCACCTTGCAGGCACTGCTGCTAAAATTGCTTCTTTATGCCCCACGATAAAACCTTTTGAGATGAAGTCGATACTCTATTGGGTTTCACGCGAATGGTATGATCAATCAGGTAGCGATTCCTAATTCAGTCATTCTTCGATAAAGCGAACTGAGTGCTATTTTTAGTTTTTTAGCTGCTTCTCGTTTGTCGCTATTTTGATTTAGTATTAGCTCGATATGGGTTTTTTCAAACCTTTTTACTGCTTCATCCAATCCATCGATTAAAACAAATTCTCCTATTGCTGGGGCCAAGCCAGGTGGTAGATCTGTAGGAGTAATTAAGGGCCCATCAGAAAGAATTACCGCTCGTTGTAATACATTTTCAAGTTCGCGTACATTTCCTTTCCAGGGGCACGCCATTAATATTTGCATTGCTTCATGATTCACCCCGGTGAATCTTTTACCCATTGCTTTTGCGTGCTTATCTAAAAGATACTCGACAAGTTCCGGGATATCTTCCCTTCGGTTTCGAAGTGGCGGAATCGTGATGGCTACAACATTTAGGCGATAAAACAAATCCTCGCGAAACCGACCAGCTTCTACCTCTTTTTGCAAATCTTTATTGGTAGCAGCGAGAATCCTCGCTTCCACAGTGATGGGTTCGTTGGCGCCAACAGGAAGTATTTCTTTTAATTCAATTGCGCGTAAAAGTTTAGCCTGGGTTGCAAGGGGAAGTTCAGCAATCTCATCAAGGAAAACGGTGCCTTTGCCTGCATGCATAAAGACACCGTTTTGGTCTTTATCTGCACCAGTGAACGCACCTTTTTTATGACCGAATAATTGGTTTTCCAGTAAATCGTTAGGAATTGCAGCACAATTCATTGCCAAAAATCTGCTCGGAGAATCTTTTATATTGGTTGAGGCTGGGTTTGCTCCATCATGTATTACCCGTGCCAGTAATTCTTTGCCCGTGCCACTTTCGCCTGTTAATAATACCGTCGATCTTGTTGGGGCAACTTTGTTTGCCAATTCAATGGTTTGGCGCATTGCCTGGCTTTTACCAATGAGTTTGGTTTCAGGGTAGATGCGGTTGAGTTCTTTTCTCAACCATTGGTTTTCAAGTGCCAACCTTTTTTGTTCGAGTAATCTTTTTATTTTTTCTGATAACTCTGCAAGGATAACCGGTTTGATAAGATAATCTTGCGCACCACGTTTGAATGCTTCAACTGCATTTTCAACAGTGGCATACGCAGTGATCATCACGACAAATACTTCAGGGCTAATTCGTTGAAGTTCCTGTAAAAATGCGATGCCGTCCATCCCTGGCAGTTGTAAATCACAAAGGCATAATTCAAATCTTGTGCTTGTTGCCAACTTGATACCTTCTTCGCCACTACTTGCGCAAATCACTTTGAATCCCTCTTGATTCAGGAATTCTGTAAGAGTTTCGCGGATCAATGGTTCATCATCAATGACAAGAATGTTTGGGAGTGATTCTTTTGAACTGGATGGATTCTTTTTTAATTCAGTCATGGGGCACCTTGGTTGGTTCGATTGAAAGTGCAAAATTGTTTGAAGGAATAGTTGCGCTAAAAAGTGATCCGCCTTCGGGTTTTTGGTAATAGCGAATCATTCCCTGATGTTCCTCTATTATTTTTTGTGACACAAAGAGACCAAGCCCGGTCCCATGTTTTTTAGTAGTGAAAAAAGGAAGAAAAAGTTTTTCGACATCAGTTTTTGAGACCCCTGGGCCATTATCGCTTACTTGAAAAATAATGGTGTTACCTTCGACTGCGATTCCAACCTCAATAATACCCCCTGTGCCCGCAGCATCAATGGCGTTTAAGATAAGGTTGAGAATTACCTGTACCAATTGATCATGAATCCCGTTGATGGTTGGCAGGTTTTGAGGGACAGGAAGCAAAATAACCTTACCTCTGGTCCTTTTGTAATATTTTGCAATGTTCATTGCTTCTTCAATGACTGGCAGAGGTTTGATTTTTTTTCGCTCGAGATTAGCTGGCCTGGAAAAATCCATTACCTCTCGAAGAGTATCGCGAATCCGTATTAATTGGCCACTCATTAGGTCAAGCTTTTCTCTTGTGTAATCATCGAGTTCTTTTTTTTGAAGGATTTGCACCATAGAGGAAATAGAGGTGAGTGGGTTGCCAACCTCATGTGCGATTCCTGCTGCTAATAGTCCAAACGCAGCCATTTTTTCTTGCTGTAATACTTGTGCTTGTGCTTCTTGTAACTGTTTTGATCTTTCTGCAATTCTTGCTTCAAGCTCGGATTGGTTTTTTAATAACTCCTGATTTAAAACTTCCAGAGAGGAGCTGGTTCTTCTTAAAAGCGAGGTTAATGACGTTGATGCCCATGCCAACCAACCCATGACAATCATTGTTAGTGAGATGAACAGTTTACTTTGTGAATTATCATTCAAAAGAAAAACTAAGGTAGTGTAACTGATGCAATGAAAAGTAAAGCAAAGCGCAGTCACAATCCAAGAATATCGCAATGCGCAACATAAGATTGAAAGAAAATAATAATAACGGAAAGTGCTGGAAAGGCCTTCTTCATAGTAGCAAAGTAGGCCGATGAAAAGGGATTCCATAGCTGCGATAAACAAAGGGTAATCGGCTAAGAAAACTTTTTTTTTCCAACTGAAGTAAGTATCTAAAAGCGTGTATCCAACCCCGATTGCAAGGATTGCGTTTAATAAACCCCTGCGGTCGCCGCTCATATCTGTTGCATTAACTAAAAAGTAGCCTATCAAAACGCCAAACCATCGGATTTTCACAACGATGGCTTCTGCATCGAGATCCCATGGGTTTGGTGTGTTTTTGTTTTCCATGTAATTCATGATAGGCCCATTGTAAAGATTTTCATCTTGGGGATCATGAGTTAAGAATTTGGAAAGGCTGTTTTTCTTCCGATAGAATAATAAGTGAAACCAACTGAGGAAAGAACTTTAGGTTCGTATAGATTTCGTCCATCAAAAATGACATTTTCTTTAAGCATTCCTGCCATGAATTGGAAGTTTGGATTCCGAAACTCCTGCCATTCTGTAACGATAGCCAGGGCGTTTGCCCCTTGAAGAGCATCATAGGGTTTACTGCAGTATGAAATTTTATCTCCGTAAATCGCTTTAACATTGGGCATTGCTTCCGGATCATGAACTTGAACCTTAGCGCCTGCATTAAGAAGGGCGTCGATTAGCACCAATGCGGGGGCTTCCCGGATATCATCTGTTCGTGGTTTAAAAGCCAAGCCCCAGATTCCAAAAGTTAAGCCCTTAATGTTTCCTTTGAAATGATCATGTATTTTGGAAAAAAGAAGCTCCTTCTGAAGTTCATTTACCACATCAATTGCAGCAAGCATGGTGGGGGCAATTCCGATTTCATTTGCCATGTGTATCAATGCACGAATATCTTTTGGGAAACAACTGCCTCCATATCCCGCGCCCGGAAACAGAAATTGAAATCCAATTCTGATGTCATGCCCAATACCTCTGCGGACATCATTGATATCTCCGCCCATTTTTTCGCAGATGTTTGACATCTCATTTATAAAACTAATTTTGGTGGCAAGCATCGCATTTGCTGCATACTTTGTCATTTCAGCACTTTCAGGCGACATGATTAATAAAGGGCGTTCAGTCCTTAAAAAAGGCGCATATAACTCTTTGAAAATTTCGGATAGTTCCGGAGAGCGAATTCCTATGACGACCCTGTCTGGTTTGGTGCAATCTTCAATTGCAGCCCCTTCCTTAAGGAATTCAGGATTGCTGCAGATATGGATGGGGAATTTGCTGTTCGCATTTACAATGTCTTGAACTTTTTTATTGGTGCCTACTGGAACAGTGCTTTTTATGATTACAATTTTGGTTTTGTTTGCAGCAAGTGCGATAGATTTGGCAACAGCAAAAACTGTGGAAAGATCAGCAGCTCCTGTTTCACTTTGGGGCGTGCCTACAGCAATGAATACCAAATCACTTGCTTGGATGCCTTTTTGTAAATCCGTTGTGAATACAAGTCGGCCATCCCGGGAATTACGATGTACCATTTCCAACAAGCCAGGTTCATAGATTGGAATCTTCCCTTTTTCTAAGACCGCAATTTTTGCTTCATCCTTGTCGATGCATATGACTTCATTCCCGCTATCTGCAAAACAAGTACCAGTAACCAAGCCAACATAACCAGTTCCAACTACAGCAATTTTCATTTTTATTCCTTAGGGTTTTGCAATTGGGCGGCAATAACCTGACGCCAATAGTTCAAAGTGTCAGTAAGAGTTTCTTCAAGAGAAAAGGCCGGTTCCCAAGAAATGGTTTTATTAAGTTTATCGATGCTTACGAGCAATTCAAAATCTTGAGTGGAAGAGGAAGATTCTTCCTCAATTATTAAGTTGGGGTTATTTGAAAAAGAGACGAGCATTTTTAAAGCATCAGAAATACGAGTGTTTTTACCAGATCCGATGTTATAAGCTTCGCCTGGTATTCCATGCTCCATCAGGCCCGCATAAGCTTTTACCGTGTCCCGTACATCCGTGAGATCTCTGAAAGCAGATAGCGAGCCTGTTTTGATGACAGGTTTTTTTTCCAAGAGTTCTATTTCAGCAATTTGTTTAGAAAAACTCGCCATTGCAAAATCAATGGATTGCCTAGGCCCGATGTGATTAAAAGGCCTTGTACGAATTATTTCTATCTTGTCGTTTGCCCAAACTTGATAGCTCAAAAGATCGGCCGCAGCTTTGCTAGATGCATATGGGCTTTGGGGCATTAACTCTGAAGATTCGGTTTTAATTTCTTTGTCGTATCTAGCAGATCCATAAATTAAACCGGACCCAGCGAAAAGAACCTTTGCCTTAATGCCTGATTTTTTAATGGCCTCATAAAGAGTCTGTGGGGCGTTCAGATTACCCAACCAAGCTTCATGTTGGTTGACAAAAGATTTTCCCGTCTGGGCAAATCCAGCTAGGTGGTAGATGTGTGTTGGATTGATCGTTTTTAAAAGTAAAGCCAATTGGGCCGAATCTTGAAAATTGCTGGTATGGAGAGGGATATTATGAAGATTTTCAGGGCAAGTTTTAGGCCAGATACCAGACCTGCTAATCCCATGGATTTCCCCAGCGAACCCCTGAAGATGTTCTGCAAGATACGAACCAGCAAATCCGGTGATCCCAGTAATAAGAACCGTACTGCTACCAAGTTTTTTATTATCGGTGCCCATATTGCTTTTGATAGTACGAAAGATAATCACCTGTGCGAATGGAATTAATCCAATCGGTGTTTGCAAGATACCACTCTACAGTATGCTTTAAACCCTCTTCAAAAATAACCGTTGGAGTCCATCCTAATTCTTTTTCTGCTTTAGAACAATCAATGGCGTATCGTTTGTCGTGGCCTGGCCTATCTTTAACATAGCGAATTAAAGAGTGGGGTTTTTGCAGGTTGTTTAGGAGTGCATGCGTTAACTCAAGATTGGTTCGTTCGCTTTTTCCGCCTAGGTTATAAACTTCACCTACACGGCCTTTTCGCAGTACAGCAAGAATGCCTGAACAATGATCATTTACATGAATCCAATCGCGCACATTTAAGCCATCCCCGTACACCGGGACTTGTTCATTTCGTTGCAAATTGCTGATGAAAAGTGGAATCAGCTTTTCGGGGAATTGATAAGGCCCATAATTATTAGAGCAGCGTGTGGTCATTGCAGGAAAACCAAAGGTATGAACATAGCTGCGAACAATAAGATCCGAAGAGGCCTTGCTTGCGGAATAAGGACTATTGGGAGCAAGTGGAGTATCTTCTGTGAAAAACCCCGTATCACCCAAACTGCCATATACTTCATCTGTTGAAACATGGACAAATCTTTTGATGTTGTGGGCTCTTGCAGAATCTAAAAGCACCTGGGTGCCAACAATATTACTGCGAATGAAAGGCCCGGAATCTAAAATGCTTCGATCAACATGGCTTTCTGCAGCAAAATGTACTACCGAAGAAACTCCGTCCTTTAGGACTGCATCAACATCTTGCTTGTTGGCAATGTCGCCCTTGAAGAATTTTAGCCTGGGATTCTTTTCCAAATCTTTAAGATTGGCAAGATTGCCAGCATAGGTGAGTAGATCAAAATTGATTACTTCCACCGTGGGCTCTTTTTCTAGAATCATGCGAATGAAATTGCTGCCAATAAATCCGCAACCACCGGTAACAACTAACTTTTCCATGAACAATCCTTTATGTATGCCAAAGGTAATAGGTATGAAGTAACTTTTTTCGATGGTGTTTGGGAAGATCATTTTTCGATTCTCTTTTAAAAAGAATCGATGAATATTAAGGAATATTCTCTTTAGACTTGACATAATCCTTAACTGGATTTAACTTTAAGTCACTTGGCGGTGGAAATAAGTTTGTTCCTTACCGTACAACTTCAGGAGTGGTGACCGTGACTAAAAAAGAAATCGTAAAGCAGATTTCTGACAAAATCGGTTTGACACAGCTTAAGACAAAAGACATCGTACAGCAAACTTTTGATGCGATTGTGGATGCTCTTTTAGAGATGGGGCGTATTGAATTAAGAAATTTTGGGGTTTTTGAAGTTAAACAGCGGAAGGCTAGAAAAGCAAGGAACCCAAGGACCGGCGAACGCGTTGATGTGCCTCCTAAATATGTTGTAACTTTTAAACCCGGTAAAGAGATGGAAGAAAGAGTCAAAAAACTTACCAGTTTACCAGTTAATCTTGATGGCGAAGGGCTCATCTTGGGCGATACCGACGAAGTTTCTAAGCCCGGGCCATCTTTATAATACCCATCCTAATATTTTAATTCTAAATCCAACCGAAAATCTGTTGTCCCAAGTTTCCTAAAGTTGCCATCTTGCCTTTTCGTTAAATCCATTATCATTCCTTATTTTCCTCTCAAGCTTAAAATCATTACATCCGATATATCATTCAGGTTTAGTTGAGTTCCCAGTTATTTTCCTGCTAGGGCAACAAACCTTTAGATCTTTTTGATAGATCTTGAATGCTTGAAGGGATTTAATCATGAGCCGTATTTTTTTGTTCTCCGCAGTTGGCTTGGCTATCCTATGCAACACTGGTTGCCTGATTAATGCTTATTCTTCTGATCCTAGCATGCGTATAAAGGCTTTGGTTAATCAGTCTGAAGATCTTAGGCAGATCGAGCAGGAATGGTCTAGGATTTGGTTCACGGATCATCCTTCCCACCTTACAAACGAACGAGTGGATGGCGGTTTGCAGTAAACCGAGTTTTAATTTTAAAAGATTGAACCCGACTCTTAATCTTTAGGAGCCGGGTTATTGTTTATACTTGAACCATTTATCCCATCACCTGTGAAATGCAAATAAAACCCCTCCAGCTTTTTACCCTTTGAAAAATCAATTTCGATAAGATTCGACCCGGGATTAAGATCTAAATCAAAAGTGCAAGTAGTAGCTGATTTTTTAATTTGTTGCTCCGTTTTTAGGACACTGTTGATTCTTAATTCCAAGGAATCACGAGAGGTAACGGATACTAAGGATTTAGATTGGTTATTCGAGTTTAAATAGAAGTGAAAGGAAAGTTGTTCAGATGTACCTTGGCTGTACTTCTGTAAATCGAAAAAACCATCATTTCTTGCAGAGATCAAAACACTTTTGGAATCATCCAAACCTTTATTTACCTTTATTTGGCCAGCATAAGATGCACCCGAAAAGGCTTTGCTATTTGTGGGGTCTTTCAGGAAAGAAACCAAATCCAACAACTCTCTATAACTTAGTTCGCTGGAAACGCTATCAGGCATGATGGAATTTTTGAGGGGGATTAAAGAAGCAATTTCATTTTTACTGAAAGTTGATACAGTTCCGGTTGCGTCTGCCAACATGATCTGATTTTGTGCAGATCGGATTTTTACCCCGATGGCAGTTTTGCCTGTTTTGGTTTTTAGTTCGAAAGTGCTATGAGCTGGGTTTATTTCATGCGCAGGATCTAGCAACGAACGGATTATTTTTGCTGTTTCCATTTTTTGAATAAAGGCTAAATCCGGACCTATTGTGGTATCGTTTTTGTTTATTGCATGGCAACTGATGCAAGAATGATTGTTGGCATTTAGAAAAGTTTCTTTTCCTCTTTTGATGCTTGCGGAAGATTTCATAGATGCTTCAAAAAGCTGTAGCTGTGAAAGGTTATTGTCTCCTAAGAGAGCTTTTTTAAGTAGCAAGCTGTTTAAACCTTTGCCTTCAGACGATTTTAGGCCAAACTTTTTTAGGCATTCGGATATAGCTGGCAATAAATTAGGGTCGCATTTTCCAGAATCGAAGTATGCAAATAGGACTTTGGCACCTGATGGGGTTTTTTCTAATAATTGCAAAGCCTCACTTTTTAAAGTATCAGGGAATAAAACCGAACCAAGTAAACCTTGAATACTTTCAGATGCTTTATCAGGGTCAATTGCAAATAAAGCCTGTAATGCAACTTGTCTTACTTTCAAGCTTTCTCTTTGCGACCTAGTGCCGCTTAAAATGTTGATGATAATAGGAATAGATTCCTTGGTTTTTAGAACTGCAAGGGTTTCTAAAAGCGGGATCTTCTCTTCGTCTTGAATTTCTTGACTACTTATCCTTGAATTAAGTTTTTTTGAATACGAACTAATGTTGGCGTTTTTAATCATACCAATGCAGGCTATTTTGGTTTTGATGTCTGAATCTTCAAGGCAGGCATCCAAAAATTTTTCCCACACTTTAAATGATGCATTAGGGAAACAGCTTAAAGATTCTAGTAAAGCAATTTTGATGGGCGCTTCCATGGTGGGTTGCTTAAAACAATAAAGAGCGAGTTGAGAAAGAATGGCATCAGGAATTTGTTTATGGTTTTTAAGACTTTTTAGTAAATCGACTATCTCAGAACCACTTATGTTTTGATTTTCAAGCCATGCAAGGGTTCCTTCTAAAGCGGGGGTAGTGCGCATTATAGTTTGAACTTCTAGAATTTTTCTGATATCTTTTTTTACGCCTGTATCACCAACCGCAAGTATGCGATCCATGCCATTTTTGCCTGTTAATTCCAAGGCACGAGCAAAAACCTCGAGCATTCTAATGTCTGATCCCTCATAAAATAAGACCGAGTTCACTAGGCTTTCTGCGGATCCGGGGGCGTTGTTTTTTCCCATAGCAAGTGTGATTGCATTTCTGAGTTCGGGGGTATCAGATCCCAGATGTTTAAGAAGAACATTGAAAATTGAATCGCTACCAAGAGAGGCAAACCGGCATAAATATTGTGCTGCCAGAAGTTGAAGGTTTGGGTCTCCGTCTGCAAGTATGTTTTCGCATATTAATTGCACTTCTTTATTCCAGAAATGGGCAAGAGTTTCTAGTGCGCGCAGTTTTGTCTCCGAAGCTTTATCCTCATCTTTAAGGAGTTTTACTAACGAATCAAACGCATCTTTGCCTTTGCGAATTAAAGCATTTCTAGCTGCGATTTTTATGAAGTTTTCTTCTGAATCTAGAAGAGTGACTAAATCTCCAACTGGTTTTTGATCAAACGAAGAAAAAGAATCTGAGCTTCGGAGAGGGATTTCAGGATCCGTGGCAGTTCCTTGCCAGCGGATTCTTAAAATTCTCCCACCTACTCCTAATCCTTCAGTTTCGTTGGAGCACCCTTGATCCACAATATAGATTGCGCCATCAGGGCCTTGAGTAATCTGGGAAGGGAAAAACATGGGGTCGGTAGAACTTAGGAAAGTAAAATATTCGCTGGAAAGGAAGGTGCTTTTGTCTTTGGCAGGAAAGATACCAAGAATTTCATGGGAGAAATCATCTGTAACAAGAAATAGGTTTTTAAATTTTTGAGGTAACTTGTTATCTGTATAAGCATGAGATGAAGTTGCATGAACTTTTGGCAAATTGATGGCAGAGTAAGGAGCATCATCCCCCTCCATTAAAATCCTGAAAAGGTCTGGATCGCAACAATTGGAGTGGTGTGCAATATGCCAGCCGAAATCGAATCCTTCCGTTAGGTGCAGAAGTCGAGCGCCTGCAGGTTTTGCACCTGAGGAAATTTGATCATCGACTGAAAACAAGTTGCCTTGTAAATCGAAGGAAAGATTCCCGTGAGCTTGGCGAATGCCGGTCGAATAGAGCTCAAGGTTTTTACCATCTGGTTTGCAACGGGCGATGCCACCGGTTCGAAGGACGGTTATTTTTTTACCATCGGTGCCTTCAAGGATGGAATCCCCGGGAGGGAAATGAAAATAAAGCCAGCCATCTGGACCAAAGGTAAGCGCATTAACTTGATATTCATTAAAACCTGCGATGCCTTTAATGATGATTTCATATTTCAATTCAAGTCCACCATCAGGCTTGATTTTATAGCGAAGAATGGATCCCGAATCTGCAAGGTAAATAAAAGAATCGTTGGAGACAAAAGCAGAAGGGGAAAAGGGTTCCAGTAGAGTGATAGGGGATTCCCATAGCCCAGTAGTTTTGTTTATAGAGAGGGTTTTAATTTTGTCGGGTATGTTTTTTTTTAAAACAGTCCCTTCTTTTAAGTTCCCTATGGCCCAAGAGGAGGCTTTCAGTTTCTTGGTAAAATTTGGGCTTCGCTCTAAGACAAATACTTTGCCATCGTCTGAAAAAGAAATTGATGATGGGTTAACGATGTTTGGGTTTTGCGCAACGACTTCGACTTTAAATCCTTCAAGAACTGAGATGCCTTTAAGTGCCGGATTAAATTCACCTTGATCGATCATGTTTGATTTTAATTTTTTGCTGGCTTGTGCAAAAACAATTGATTCGCAGGGGTTAAACCCTATGAAAAGCAAAATAAGTGAAACATGAATGAGTTTGTACATAGATAGGCACCCGGAGTAGTGTTAAATGCCATTAGCTGGAATTATGAGAACTGTTTTTATTTCGTTATTGCTAAGAATTCGAAGCTTCGATTGTTCGTTTGTGTTGGATTTGCTGGTAGCGTAAAAAAGATCTTCAAGTGAGTCGGTCCAAATGTTGTTGAATGAAAGAATTCGGTCGCCTTTTTTAAGTCCTGCTTTTGCCATCACGCTGTTAGGCACTACGGAAATAATATCCAAACCTTCCGCAG
The DNA here is from genome assembly GCA_002303765.1 of Planctomycetaceae bacterium UBA969. Taxonomy (GTDB): domain Bacteria; phylum Planctomycetota; class Planctomycetia; order Gemmatales; family Gemmataceae; genus UBA969. The sequence continues at coordinate 12,972 of DBCB01000286.1, read as the reverse complement.
TATCAGTTTCAAGCTTTTGAACTTCGAACCCCCAAACACCTTTGGAACATAAAGTTTCGCGGGTTTTATTGTTAGCCATAAGGCGATCCATCATGGCTTTGACAGTATCTTGAGGGATGTATCCGTTTGGTGCAAAAGCGATGGACGAATTTTTGTAGTCAATGGTTAATTTGTATCGTGAGTAGGTTGAGAATCCAATGATGCCTTCGATGGGCCCAAAAAATTTAGACATGACTTTGATTGTTGGATGATCCATGACGATTACGGAATTGTTTTGAGTTTTTAGATTGCCGAGTTCAAGTGATTCAATGTTCGCTTGTCCGCCTGCGCCAAACAGGGCAAAGCCCAACGAAGGTTTGATCACCTTGGCTTCGGTGGCAATCTTGCTGCTGATAAGGGTGACAGGGGCGCCAGTATCAAATAACAGCCGATAAGGGCCTTTGTCGTTAACCTTAACGGAAACAACTATATGCCCTGTTTTCAAGATTTCCAAAGGAACATTGACAGGTTTTTGAGCGCTTACTGTTGAGCAGAGAAGTAAAAAGAAAATACTTGATTGTAAACCCAAGCGATTTATGAAAGGCATGGTTACAACCCTTTCCCAGGTGTAAGTTCCAATGTGAGGATTTGTCTTTTTCGCATGATCTCGATTTGTATTTTTTTTTCTTCTGGAGTTGATCGATACATTTTTGAAAGATCATCCAAGGAAGTTATTTCAGCACCATTATATTTAAGGATTAAGTCGCCCTTTTGGATATTAACTTTGTACGCAGGGCTATCTTTTAGCACATCGACAACCATCAAGGGTTTTGAATCTGGATCAATAATAATGCCTAATGATCCACGAAGGACGGGGGCGGAATCTTGCTTTTTTCCTGTTAAAGCACCAACGGTTTTCATGAAAGATCCCAGAGCATCAAGGCTTGATCCGGAGTTTTTGCCTGAAACTCCAAGGGGAAACCTAGGTTTGAAATCTAGGGGTGTCCAAGTCATGGTATCTTTGGCGACATCAATTTCTATTTTGTGTTTTGCGAGTAAATCGTAGCCAATTAGGCCATGAATTTCTAACCCGCCAAGAGCCATGCCATTCATGCCAACAAGTTGGAATGGGGTTTCGAGCTTGACCCGCAGGTTTTCAGAGAGGAGTCCGCCTTCAAGAAGGAATTTATCGAGAACGCACCAGCCGTTTTCATCAGATTTTAGTCCGAGTGATTTGCCTGGTTCAGCAGCAAAAAAAGTGACAGGTGCACCCGTATCAAGGATGAAGTTGAAAGGGCCTTTGTTGTTGATTTTGGCTCTGACAATTAAATGGCTGGATTTATTGACGCGGAAAGGGATATGAATAGGCAATGCTTGGTCCGCTGCTTCCATGCTCAAGATAGGTAAAAGAGCAATAAAAAAAGCGATCCAAGCCTTGCGAATGAAGAGCATCAGAGAATTACTTTCTTCCAATTACTTGATTGGAGAATAGTCAGTAGGGTTTAAGAAAACCGATTCAACTTTTTTGACAAGCTTCCCGTTTTTTTCAGAAGCATCTCTTGCGGAATTCCAAACAGGATCAGCTCGGAAGGCTTTCCAAGAGGCGTCAGCAGCTTCTTTGCTTGGGTAAGCAAGGATGTAAACCATCATGTCTTCAGCTTTGGTTTTGTCGGTAGGCTTCCAAAAGCCAATGATGGTGATCCCATGTTTATCAAAAAGTTTGCATGTGTGATCACGGAATCTAGCATGAAGTGCGTCCATTTTGCCTGGTTCAGCATAGTAGGTTCGCATTTCGAAAATTCGCTCGGTCTTGGATGCATTCACAGTTTTAGCCTCTTGTGCACTGATGGAAGAAACGCTTGAAAAGGCAAGCGTGGTTAAGATTGCCAAAAAAACAATTGTTCGGTTCATAAAGCTTGCGATCATGTGTGAATCCTTATTAAAAAAGTTACTTGACGGGTTTACCAATACAAAAAAGATGGTCTTTGCCTCGAATGTAAAGCTTGTCATTAGCTACAGCCGGGGTCGAGAAAACAGGTTCTCCCAAAGAGTTTTTACTGATCATTTTAAAACTACCTTCAGCCTGAAAAATATAGACATCTCCATTTTCGCCAATTGCAAAAATATTGTTGTCGATCATCAGTGGAGAAGCCGTAACGGGACTGTCCAGCCTTTCGCTCCATAATTCTTTGCCACTGATAGCAAGGTTGCACATGGCCATTCCTTTGTCTGTAACACTAAAAATGTATTCTTGTTTGGAGATCATGCAAGGAACATAAGGAAACGACTTGCGGTTTTCCCAAAGAAGGTTGGTTGGTGTTACATCACCTGTACCACCAAGTTTGACAGCGATAAGATGCCTGTCGCCAGCTCCATCGCCACTGCACGCTACAACAACGCCAGAGGTAACAACGGGTGAAGCAACGGTGCGCAGTGGCATTTTTGAGAAGCTCCAGGTGTAGTTCCAGTTTTCGAGGCCTTTATCTGCATCATAGCTGGTGATACCCGCAGAGGTAGCGACGAGGAGTTCCAATTTTCCGTTTTCAAGAGTATTGAACAACGGGGTAGAATAACAAGCTCTGAAAGCTTTTCTGGGGATATCCCAAAGGGTCTTTCCTGTTTTGGAATCAAATGCAAGAAGTTGAGCAGTGCCATCTTGATCGTTGTTAAAAATCACTTTGTTGCCTTGAACGATGGGGCTATGTCCTGGGCCATGTTGGCTATTGAAGGCACCGAGATCTTTTTTCCAAACTTCTTCCCCCTTGAAATCATGCGCATACAACGCGATGTTTTTACCATCCCAGATGATGTTGTAAACTCTTTCGCCATCGGTTGCAGGGGTGCAGGAAGCTAAAGAATTTTTAATATGTGTTTTAGCGACACCGGCATTGAAGGACTTTTTCCAAAGGAGTTTTCCGGATTCGGAGTCGATACATTGGAGGAATCGTTTGCTGCCATCGGG
>DBCB01000286.1:0-9948 GCA_002303765.1 Planctomycetaceae bacterium UBA969 | reverse complement strand
TCAGCAAGGGGTAATTTCCAGAGGATATTTTCGGTGTTGGAGAATTTGAGGGGAATGTTTTTGGATTCCGAAATTCCGGTGCCATTGGGGCCACGAAATCTGGACCAGTTGGCTGTTTCAGCCAAGCAAAGTGCGGGTGAAATCAGAACTAAAAAAGTAAAGCAAATAAATCGCATTGGAATAAACTCCGAAATAGTCAAGTATGGCTTTATAAGTTCAACCCGCATTATAACATCCCGAATTTCAAAGAACAAAGGTTTGAATCTTGTTAATTCAAGGATTCTTTCGGTTTTTTTTGAAGCCTAGGGGGCCAAATTAAGAAGGTTAATAGAACTAGGCAACCGAATGCGATATGCATTCTCTCGAAATAAACATGAGGAATATCGGGATAGAAAAGAATTCGGTTGGCAAGTTGAGGAATGAAAGGAGCTTCAGAAACATCCTGCCCCGCTTCGGTTCGTAGGTTTCTTTCCCAAACGGTGAGTGGGCATTCGATATCAAGCATGCCCTCGGTCGCGACTATACCGATGCAAATGAGGTGGATGATTCTAAAAGCAAAGGATCTGGCCCATGTTTTTTTGAAGATAATACCAACTAAAATTGCAAGCTGGCCAAGTACCACAAATGCAACAAAGGCAAGATGGAGAATGACCAGCGCATCTGCAAGAAAGGAATAATACATAAGTTTAGAATAGTACCGGTTTGCCTAGTTTTCTGCGAATTACGCTGAATTGCCCCATGTGCATCAAAGTGTGATTAGAGCAAAGGAGCAAAAGTTTTCCAAGCGTGGGGGCCTTTGCTGCAAGCCTTCCTACGGTTGGTTTATCCAAGTCTGCATCTTTAAGTTTTCGCAACGCTGTAAGAGTAGCCAATCGAGATTCTTCCATCATCTTCAGATATTGGGCCTTGGTTAAAAATCCTGCATGGCTCTGTTTTGTAGTGGAATCGCGGCTATGGGTTGCTTCGAATTCTGGAGTTAGAATTGGGTAGGAAACATCAGGAAGATTATTAACAGTCATTCTTTCAGCAGAAATCAAATGACCTATCTGCCAAGCTATATGATTAGCCCCTTCGACAGGACAAACCAGCAGGTCAGCATCAGATAAATCAGAAAGGAACATGGAAAGCATTTGCCCGGTGGATTCCAAAGTAGAAGCTGTAATTTCGATCGCGTTCATTGTGTTTCCTCTTAGGGTGAAAGTTAGAAAAGAATCATAGCATGAAATCTAACAAATCAAAGTGTCCAATTCCAAGAATACATTTCTTCAAGTTGCGTATGCTCGGTAAGGTTAAATTGCAGAGGTGTGACGGTGATATATCGATCTCTAAGTGCAGCGGTATCTGTTTCTGGGGTTGGATTAGGGCAGGTGAAATCAGCCCCTAACCAGAAATAAGTTCTGCCTCTGGGATCGGTGCGTTTATCAAAGCACTCTTCATAGGTAGAGATGTTTTGAGGTGCAACACGAACGCCAAGAACCGGTCCATTTTCAAGGCTGGGGATGTTGACATTAAACAAGGCACCTGGTGCGGGCTTTTTGTTGATTATTTGTTCTACGATTTGCCTCGCCAAACCTGCACCCGTGTTAAAATCCAGCGGCCTAGGCTTGGTGTATTCCAATGAACAAGCAATGCTGGTGATACCAAAAAAAGCACCTTCAATTGCAGCAGCAACCGTTCCAGAATAAAGAACATTAATACCGGCGTTAGAGCCAGCGTTCAACCCGCTAACGATAATGTCGGGTCGATAGCCAAGGAGTTCTCTTAAAGCGAGTTTAACACAATCTGCAGGCCTGCCTTCGACGGCCCAGCCAATGCGAGCCATTTTTTCGTCGTAGATTTCTTGAACCACAATCGGATTGTTAAGTGTTACCGAATGGCCCGTGGCACTTTGTTCAGTTGCGGGTGCAACAACTTCGACTGTTCCAATTTTTTGCAGTTCTAAGCGCAAAGCCCTAAGGCCTGGAGCATAAATACCATCGTCGTTAGTCAGTAGGATTCGCATTATCTTTGGGCTCCTTTTCTGTTTCAAAGGCGGACTCGATCTCATTTTCCAGTTTTTTATGCCTTAGTACATGATGATAATGTTGTGCAAAGCGATGTGCTTCATCACGTACATATTGCAGCAAACGCAACGCAGATGAATGCCTGCCTAATCGGATGGGTTCAGAATCTCCTGGGCGGAAGATCTCTTCATCTTTCTTTGCAAGCGAAATCAGGCAGGGAGGTTCGATGCCCAAAAGCTTAAAAGCATCTAATGCTGCGTTAAGCTGGCCTTTTCCCCCATCGATGAGAATGACATCAGGGAATATTTCTTCTGAATCGCGTTGTTTTCTGAAGCGCCTGAAAACCACTTCTCGAATGGAAGCGTAATCATCAATCCCTTGGACGGATTTAATTCGAAATTTTCTATAACCCGGCTTAAAAGGTAAACCATCGAGGAAGCGCACAAGCGATGCCACCGTCTCGGTTCCCCCCAGATGTGCAATATCAATCCCTTCAATAGTTCTGGGGGTTGTAGCGAGCCCAAGGATTTTTTTTAATCCATTGAGGCCTTTTTTGGGATCGATAGGAAAGGCCCCAGGCTGTACATCGCGTTTATTGTCGCCTCGATCTTCAAGCTTTTCCAGGGATAGGATTTCATCTCGGATTCGTGCTGCTTTTTCAAACAAAAGTTCTTTGCTTGCTGCTTCCATCTCTTTGCGCATTTTTCTAAGGAGTTTCTTTTTACGCCCTTCTAGTACATGAATCAATGATTTGATCTGGGCACGATACTCTTCTTTGGAAACTCTGAAATTGCAAGGTGCGGTGCATTGCCTAATGCTGTGAAGCAGGCATGGGCGGAACCAGCGCCATCGATTCTCATCGGATTTAATATCGAGGCTACAAGTTCGAAACTTAAATACTCGTTGCAGTATTAGAAGGGCGTGTTTAAGCGCCTTAGAGTTGGTGAATGGGCCATAAAGCCTGACGCCCTTCCTGCGAGGCGAGCGTGTAAATTCGACCCGTGGGAATTCTTCGCGAACCCTTATTTGTAAATAGGGAAAGGTTCTTCCATCTTTTAATGCAGCATTGAACCGGGGCTGAATATCTTTGATTAGCCTAGCTTCAAGAAGAAGCGCATCCACTTCGGTTTCAGCCTGCAGGAATTCGATTTCTTCAATCAAGGGCACGAGGTTTTGGGTTCGGGGGTCTTCAGCGGCCGCCTTGGTGAAGTAGTGCGATGCCCTGCTGCGGAGATTCTTAGCTTTGCCTATGTAGAGAACAACACCCTTACCGTCCTTCATGATGTAAACACCAGGAGTGGTAGGGAAAGTTTTGACTTTTTCGCAAGGAGGCAAGCTGTTTTCCATCTAACCCCAGTCCAGAAGAAAAATAGAGCAAATTTACCGGGGAATAATCCGGTCTTTGCCAATCATTGGCCGTAACACTTCTGGAATGATAACAGATCCATCCGCCTGCTGGTTATTTTCTAAGATTGCAACGATTGCCCTCGTAACCGCAACAGCAGTGCCATTGAGCGTGTAGGCGAAGCGTGTACCTTTTTGACCCTGTGATTTGCTACGAATATTTAATCTTCGTGATTGGTAATCAGTGCAGTTGGAAGTGCTGGTAACTTCGCCATAATCCCCGTCTTTACCTCTGCCAGGCATCCAAGCTTCGAGGTCGTATTTTCGGTATGCTGGGCCGCCCAAATCGCCGGTGCAGGTGTCGATAACCCTGTAGCAAAGGCCAAGGCCTTGGAATATTTTTTCTTCGATACGAAGAATGTCGAGGTGAATATCTTCGGCTTGTTCGGGGGTGCAGAATGCAAACATTTCGACTTTGGTGAATTGATGAACCCTATATAAACCCCTGGTATCTTTTCCGGGAGCACCAGCTTCGGTACGGAAGCAGTGGGAGAGCCCCGCATAGCGCAAAGGCATCTTAGCTTCATCAAGAATTTGATCCCGGTGCATGCCTCCGAGGGTGATTTCTGCGGTGGCAACAAGGCAAAGGTCGGTATCAGCGATGGTATAAACTTGGCGTTTTTCGGGGTCTGGGTCACGCGGAATAAAACCGATTCCTTCAAGAACTTCAACCCTAGCAAGATCTGGAGTAATTACGGGGATAAAGCCTTCTTGAACCAAGGTGTTCATTGCGTATTGAACAAGTGCAAGTTCAAGCAAAGCACCTTCGTTTTTAAGGTAGTAAAATTTCTGGCCTGCTACAGAGGCGCCTGCTTCGAAATCTGCAAGTTGCAATGAATCACAAAGCGCAACATGATCCTTTGGTGTGAAGTCGAATTTTCTTGGCTGACCCCAGTGTTTGATTTCTTTGTTATCATCCGCAAGCAGGCCAACCGGTGCATCTGGATGAGTCATATTGGGGATGATATTCAGTACGGATTTCAGATTGCTTTCGATTTCTTTTGCTTGCGCTTCCATTGCATTAGCTTGTTCGCGAAGAGCTTTACCTTCGCTAACAAGTTGTTGTTTTAAAGTTGGGTCTTTTTCTTTGGGGATGAGTTTGGATAACTCATTTTGTTTTTGTTGGATGGCCTGAATGTTGGAGAGTAATTTTTTTCGTTCGTCATCGATAACGATAACTTTATCTACATCCGCAACAAGGTTGCGGTTTTTACAATTGGATTTGACCGCCTCAAGATTGGCACGAATAAAAGCAGCATCAAGCATGAGAAGTCAGGCCTCCAAAACAGAAAAAGAACTAAAACAAGGGTGTTGATCAGGGCCTTTTTTCCATTGGCGTGTAGGGTTGATCATTCTTGCCTACAAAGATTTGTTCTGGGCGGAAGATTCGGTTGTTTTTCAATTGTTCGAGCCAGTGGGCAGTCCACCCAGCGACCCGGGAAATTGCAAAAATAGGAGTGAACAAATCGCGGGGAATTCCCATGCTTTGGTATACAATCCCTGAATAGAAATCCACATTCGGGAAGATGCCTTTGGGCCCTAAAATACCAGTTGCAATCCTCTCGATTTCAACCGCAAGGTTGTAAATTTCAGGCTTGCTGGTTTCCGCAAACATGTGCTCTGCAAGTTCCTGCAGCACCGTAGCCCGGGGATCTTTAACTTTATATACACGATGCCCAAAACCCATGATTTTCTTTTTGTGCATTACCGCATCTTCAAGCCAACCCTTGGCCTTATCTGCAGTGCCGATTTCTTCAAGCATATCAAGCACTTCTTCGTTGGCACCACCGTGAAGCGGCCCAGCAAGAGTTCCTATCGCAGAATTTACCACGGTGAAAGGGTTTGCTAAGGTTGAACCAGTAACTCGACTACTAAAAGTCGATGCATTCATCGTATGTTCTGCATGAACGATCAGGCAGGCGTCAATCACTTTAGTTATCGAAGGAGAAGGCTCTTCTTCGGTAAGCATGTAATAGAAATTTGCAGCATGACCTAAATCATCTCGGGGCGGAATCGCCTCATCGCCACGCCTAAGCCTATGAAATGCCGCAACAATCGTAGGAAGTTTTGCAATCAGCCTGATGACAGCTTCCCAATTTTTTTCAGGATCAGTTCGATCCTTTGTAGGGTAGAACATGCCACATGCTGCAACCCCAGCTTGCAATGCATCCATGGGATGCCCAGATTCGGGAAGGCATTTGAGCAGATCGATGATTTTGTATTTTAATCTGCGATGAACCCGCAGTTGGCTGTCGAAGGTAGCAAGTTGCTTTTGCGTAGGTAGCTCACCTTTAAGGAGGAGCCAAGATGTTTCTTCAAAGGAACTTTCTTTGGCAAGGGTTTCGACAGCGATCCCCCGGTACTCAAGACGAGCTCTTTTGCCATCAATAAAGCTAATTGCAGATTCCGCAACTGGCACATCAGCCAATCCGGGACGGTATTCGGGTTCCGCCATGGTAGGGCCCCAATTTATTAGGGTTAATCGAAGCATTAATGCATTTTTTACACCAATGTTAGTATAGAAAACTTAGAATAAAAGTGGGGTATGGGGTTATATAATTGCCATAAGTGTTTGATGTTTAACGCTTTAAGTTGATTGTAATAGTGTGTTCTTAAATAAAAAAGCAGAAATTTAAGAAGAGGTAAGCGAGATTCATTGCAAGCCAGATCAGTCTACTTAGAATATAAATATGTCTACCAACAATATTTCGCTTGATGTGATTTCAACACCCGTCAAGCCTGCGCTGCTTTCTCTATCGCCTCCAAGCCTTAAAGCTTGGATCATGGAAAAACAACAACCTGCACACCGCTTGGTGCAAATTCAACAATGGTTGCTCTTAAAACGGTGCATGGCTTTTTCCGACATGAGCGATTTACCCAAATCGTTAAGAGATGACCTAGCTAATACGTTTGCATTGTATTCCGAAGAAATTGAAATTCACAAAATCGCAGAGGATGATACTCGAAAACTAATACTAAAGCTTCAGGATGGTAACCGTATTGAATGTGTGTTGATGAAAGAAGAGAGTCGGAGAACTGTTTGCGTAAGTACCCAAGTGGGTTGCGCCATGGGTTGTGTTTTTTGTGCCAGTGGAATTGATGGTGTAGTAAGAAATTTGAAGGCTTATGAAATCCTTGAGCAGATGATTCTTGCCCGGAACTTATTGCCTGAAAGTGAAAGGCTGAGCCATGTTGTCATCATGGGCATGGGCGAACCGATGGCAAATCTCGATAACTTGCTCGAAGCCCTTGAAACTGCATGTTCCCCTAAAGGTCTTGGGTTGAGCGCAAGGCACATCACAATTTCCACGGTTGGGCTTCCTGTAAAAATAAAACAATTGGCTGATACCCGAAAGCAGTATCATCTTGCGGTTTCTCTGCATGCCCCAAACGACGAGATTCGATCTAAAATTGTGCCTACTAACGCTAAGATTGGTATTTACGAAGTTCTTGATGCTGCGGATTATTTTCAAGAAGTTACAGGCAGGCAGGTGACTTTTGAATACATATTGTTAGGCGGGATTAATGATCAGAATGATCATGCGCAAGAACTTGCATCATTGCTCAGGAAAAGAAAAGCACATGTAAACCTGATTCCGTTTAATCGTGTTCAGGGATTGCCTTTCCTGAAGCCGGAACAGGAAGCTGTGCATGAGTTTGTTAGGATTTTAAAGGCATCTGGGCAAACCGTTACGGTTCGAAAACGCAAGGGTGCAGATATCGATGCAGCCTGCGGCCAGTTGCGAAGAGCAAGCGCCCAAAAGATTAAAGACTGATTAAAGCTGCAAATAACCTTTGAATGTTCACTTCGTTGAGTGTTATAATAATCCACATATTAAGTTTTTATGCAAGGCACTAATCTAGGAGATGATGTTGACAGCAATTGGCCAATCCAGTGCCCAATATGCTTTACGCGACCCCGACATCAGATTGATGCTTAGGGTGCGCGCGGATGAGGCAGGTGCATTTGAACAATTGGTGCTATTGTTTCAACAAAGGCTTGTGGTAATCATGAAGCCGATGGTGGGAAGCAGAGAAGAAGCAGAGGATCTTGCGCAGGAAGCATTTCTTAGGGTATACAAATCGCGTAAGAACTATCATCCGAAAGCGAAATTTAGCACTTGGCTTTTCACCATTGCCAATAATCTTGCACTAAACAGCATTCGTTCTAAAAAGCGGCGCCCTCAAGTCTCTTATCTTACTTCAGAATCAGGCCAGCAGCAGCAAGTCGGAATTGATCAGCGCCTTCCTGAAAAGCAGAGTCAGCCCGAAATTCACCTTCATAATGTTGAACTTGCAGATGTCATTGCAAAGGCGTTAGATGGGTTGAATGAGCGCCAAAGAATGGCAGTTGTTTTGAACAAATACGAAGATATGAATTATGCAGATATTGCAGTGGTTATGGGGCTAACGCCAAAAGCAGTGAAATCGCTTTTAAGCAGAGCAAGGGTTAATCTGCGTGAGGTATTAAAAAAATACATCTACATGGATGGCGCTGCGCCAGAGAATTGCGAACCATAGTTTTAAGGATTTTAAAGATATGACTGAACCAGAGCACCCTGATGATTCGCTGGAAAAAGAAGAACTATATTCTTCTTATCTGGATGGCGAGTTGACGGAAGAGGAAGCTCGGGAGTTTGAAGCCAAGTTGGCTACAAGCCCTGAGGAACGTGCCAATTTTCAAGCCATGAAGAAAACTTGGGAAATGCTTGATTACCTTCCCAAACCCGATGTAACCATGGCGTTTACCGCAAAAACCATGGAGAAAATGAAGGCATTAAGTAATCCAACTGTCGCAATAAAAGAGTATTCATACGGGGACAGAGGCTTGTTGATTGCTGCTGCATTGTTGGTTTTATTTGCAGGTGGTTTTGGAGTTGGTTCATTATCTTTTAATGACACGACCAGAATAGATACAGAGTTGGTAAATAATTTGCGCCTCTACGAAAATAAAAATCTATACGAGCAAATCGAAAACATTGAGTTTCTGAAAAAATTAGATGCACCGGATTTGTTTGGTCAGGAACCCTCCGGCTTGTGAAAGAGAACGATTATGAACTTCATGAAACTGTCTGTAATTTTGCTGATGTTGGGGTTTTTGATTACCTTTGGGACACCCGCGGGAATTTTTGCTGATGCCCGTGGTGAGCAAGAACAAAAGTACCAAAGCATTCTTAAAAAGCTTAAGGCCTCTCCCGAGCATTACAATCAATTGTTGAAGAATTACGAATCATTCCAAGCCTTACCCAAGGAAAAACAAAAGACACTTAAAGACCTTGATGATGCCATTTATCAACTGATCAAGAGTTATGATTCTTACCAGACATTGGGAAAGGAAAAACAGATTGCACTAAAGAAAACAACGGGTAAGTCGGATTCTCAGGAAGCTGGAAGGCTAATTGAAGTTTTTCAGAAGTTTGGGGAATGGTATGAAGCATTGGATGAAACAGAAAAAGATAGTTTAGCAAAAGCTTCTCATCCTGATGGGCGTATTGCTGAGATTAAAAAGATTTTGACAAGCCAATGGATATCGCGCCTACCTAAGGGAGATTCTTTGGCATTGCTTAATTTGGATGAACCGATGCGTGCGATTCAAATAGCGAAGATGAAGAAAGAAGAGCAGATAAGAGTTGCGCAATCATTTGACAAAAAGAAAAAAGGTGGGTTGTATTTGGAAGAAACGCAAAAGTTTATTACCCAAATCAAACAACAGCTTAGTAGCGAACAATTGGAAAAAGTTGGCAAGTTGGAGGGTAAAAAAGCTGCGTTTGTGAAAATGATTCTGGACTTTGCTGAAGATAATCCGCCATTGCCATTAAACAAAATGGGCATTAAATATCTATCGTCTAAGGATCTTCCGACTGAGGTTTCAGCGCAGTTGAAAAGCCTGAAACAAAGAGGGGTTTATAAACCGGTTGAATTAACAAAAATCGAGAAGAAGTGGCCCGCATTTGCCCGTGGAGTGACAGAAATAATTAGAAGAAGTGACCCATCATTTAATTATGAATTCGGTGCATGTAAATTCGAAGACTTGCCAGAAGATACTAGGACGGTTGTGGAGAACGAATTAATTCAAATGTTGCAGGATGATGAAAAAGTTAAACTTCAGTTAGTGGAAGGAAAATGGCCAGATTACCCGTTGATGTTAAGGGATCTGGCCAGGGTTCATTTAGTAACAATACCTGGCATTTCAATTCCCCCGGAATTATTACAATTAAAACCGGGGAAAGTGCCAATGATGTTACGCTGAATCTTAGCCCTTAGCGTTAAGCCTAATAGCCGAGTTATCCGCGACATTAACCCAAACATGAACATGGGGGCTGCCTCTAAAATACCAGACAAAAGAAGGGCCTTCCAAACGCCAGTTATCCCAAACACCATCTTTGCCGATATCGCCCTGTTGATAAAAACTTAGATTGCAGCTATCTATGCCGCCTTGTTTTTCCAAGCAAGCCATCGCTTCGTTTTGATCATTTAATCGGAATGGCTCGATCAATCCGCTGAGAACACCTTGCAGTTCTTTTTTCTGGGTGGAATCCAG
>DBCB01000046.1 GCA_002303765.1 Planctomycetaceae bacterium UBA969 | reverse complement strand
GCGTGTTGTACAATCCGTTTTTGCTTGATATCTCCCCAGAGTAACTAAAATGATCATGCCCTTGTACGATGACAACTCAAAACGAGTTCGAGTACCCTTTGTTAATTACATCTTAATAGCGATCAATATTTTTGTTTTCGTCATGTTTCAAAACTTTGGCGAGAACGAGCGCTTTGTCTATACTTTCTCTGCAGTGCCCGCCGAAATCATTTCAGGAAAAGATATTCAATCAAGCCCCACTGTTTTGGGAAAAACCCACTCAGGCGAAGAGATTATCCGACCTGGTTTAGAGCCAACCCCCTTCACGGTTTACATCACACTTATCACCTCCATGTTCATGCATGGAAGCATAGGCCATATTTTAGGCAACATGCTTTTCCTTTGGATCTTTGGTGATAATGTTGAAGACCGACTAGGACATCTGCAATATCTGCTTTTTTACATTATCGTAGGGATACTGGCATCTTTAGCACATGTTGCAACTTGTGTTCTTCTAAAATCCGACCTATTAACACCCAGTTTGGGCGCCTCAGGGGCAATATCGGGGGTCATGGGTGCTTACCTTCTTTTCTTCCCCAACAACAGTGTAACGGTCCTAATCTTTAGGTTTGTTACCACGGTACCTGCAATCGTCGCAGTAGGATTGTGGTTTGCAATGCAGTTATTTAGTAGCTTCATGGAGTTGGGCGCTGGAGAAGGTGGTGGCGTAGCCTATGGGGCGCATATAGGCGGATTTATTGCAGGTCTGCCTTTAGCTTTCTTTATCGATAAGACATTAGGCGAAGGCAAGCAAAATGCGTCCTGGGGACAAAACCTCTAGTAAAGTAGGCTCGACAATTTTGATCGATATTGATTAGCTAGCGGACTTCCCACACCAACCAAATGAAAGATGCTGACCATAGCCTCGCGAACAGAATTCTTGGCAAGGTTCATATCGTTTTCGCCTGCTTGAATTAAAAGCTTCAGAGCTTCCTCGTAACTTCCTGAAGCGGCCTTAAGGCATCCAAGCTGGTAATAAGCTAAACCATCTTTAGGCTTTAATTCGATTTGCTTAAGGACTTCAGCCTCGGTAGGAAGCGGTTTTGTTATTTTATAGATCTTTAGTTCCGCCATGATTTTCTGAACTTCTTTGCCTGTATCTCCATCCGAACCAAAAGGCTCCAAAAGGCCGGGCACTTCGGATTGTTCATCCCCTTTTCCTGCTAACATCCTTGCAAGGGCCAATCGAACTTTATCATGCTTTGGATTGTCTTTAAACAAACCCCTTACTGTTTCTTCTGCTGCAACAGGATCTGTTTTTTTTAATTCAACAGCTTCAACCAATCGCTTATCTACTTCGGTGGGTAAAAGCGTTGCAAGAAACTCCTGTAGTTGTTCATCGGTTAATAAGCCTTGAAATCGGTTAACAACAAGGCCATCCTTCAAAGCAAAAACTGCAGGTATTCCCTCAACCTTGAATGATGCTGCTAGATTGGGGTTCTCATCGGTGTTGATTTCAGCAAGCATGACTTGGCCATTGAGATTTTGAATGGCAGTTTCAAGCATGGGTTTTAGCAATTTACAAGGCTGGCACCAAGGCGCCCAAAAATCCACCACCACAGGTACATTCTTCGACATCTCCACTACTTTTGGAGAAAAGTTCTTTTCATCTACTGCGTATATCCATTCAGAATTAATCATTTATTCGTATTCATACCAAAGAAGGAATAGGTGCGGAATCAGCTAGCGGTACTGACACTCCATTAGCGAGATTTATTTTTTGCCTTGGGTCAATTCCAATCGCCTTATAAATCGTAGCAGCAAACATTGCAGGATTTACAGGATTGTTTTTAGGTGCGCCACCGATGGAATCAGAAGAACCAACAATAGCTCCGCCAGGTAAACCTGCCCCTGCAAGCAACCCACTCCAAACGCCACTATGGTGATCTCTGCCACCCCGCATATTTAGGTAAGGGCTTCTACCAAATTCACCAACCGCAACAAGGAGAGTAGAATCAAGCAAGCCTTTAACTTGAAGATCATCTAAAAGCGCAGCGTAAGCAGCATCAAACATGGGGCAAATTTTAGTGCGGTAATCATTCAAATTACTCGCAAGCGCCCCGCCATCGGCATGGCAATCCCAAGTGACTTCGTTAAAAACAGTTTCAAACATATTAACAGTGACAAACTTTACGCCCGATTCAACAAGCGCCAAAGCCGCCTGACAGGACTGCCCAAATCTGGTATTGCCATAGCGAGAATCAAAGCTAAGATTTGCAACCGTTGAACGAATCATCCCAAGATTTAATTCACTATTGCTGTGAGTGATTTCACTAATATTTCTGATATCGTTGGCGTGCGATTTAATGTTCACGGGCTGAAATTGATCACCTAAAAAACCTGCCTCCTGCCCCTGATACATGGTCACGCCTGTAAGTCCAATTTTAGAGGGGAGCACGACGAAGCTTGGCAATTGGGAATAGGAGGAGGAAGCAAGCGAAGCGCAAACAGACCCATAATTCGGAAAGCAATTTTGAACGGTGGAAACCCTACCCGTCTGCATCAATTGCAATCCTGTTTCATGGATAGGTGCTTCATCATGAAACAAAGAACGAACCACTGTAAATTTATCAGCCCGGGAAGCTAGAAGTGGCAGAGTTTCAGCAAAAAAAGTACCTGGAACCCTAGTAGATATTGCCTTAAACGGGCCACGAATTTCCGACCTAGCATCCGGTTTGGGATCAAAGGTATCGATTTGGCTAGGCCCACCCGTTAATAGAAGAAAGATACAATTCTTGATGCCTGAACTACCCCCGGTTTCAATTCCTTTTACCTCGGGCAAAAAGGTGCAAGCGCCTGCAGTCGTAACGGCTGTGTGCTTTAAAAATTGACGCCTACCAAAGCCAGTTTTGCCTTGCTGCATGATCATTCCCTTCCCACTTATGGAACGCTTAGACTTCTATATGTATGGTAAATCAATCACAAGCAAACGCAACCAGAAACATCTCTGCTTTACGGCTCTTCCTATTTTTCGGTAAAACGCCATACCCCATCCCAATCAGCAGGAGGCGGGTTAGAAAGAAAGTGCTGGCATCGCATCAGATGCAAGCTGGCAGCCTTATTTAATTTATCCAATTCAAGAACCTCTCCAAATAGTCCAATCGCCTTGCCGAATTTCATCTGATGGTAAAAATCTCTGGCTTTGTGATAAAGCTCGATAATTTGTTCATGACTTGCACTTAATGGATCGGAACGCAACCCATAAACCTCGTAGATACTAATGGGCTGATTTTTACCCTTAACTTGAATTCGATCGAGTTCTCTAGTCCAAATCCGGTCTGCACAATTTTTATAAGTTGTCTCGCTAATTATGATATCTGTACCATAAACCTTGCTAGTTCCTTCCAAACGCGAGCCAAGGTTAACACCATCTCCGATCGAGGTGAACTCCATTCGTTTCGTACATCCGATATTTCCGGAAATTACAGAATCAGAATTCACCCCGATTCCAATCTTGATATTTACCAGATCAAATTCTTTCTGGTCCTTGGGCTTTAGCTTTTCAACCCGCTTTGCATTGAACTCCTTGAGGCGGCACCTCATATCAATTGCGGTCTGCACTGCAAGCCAGGCATGATCGGGCAGAGCAAGCGGGGTACCAAAAACCGCCATAATCGCATCCCCAATATACTTGTCTAACGTGCCTTTATGGATCAACACCGATTCGACCATGGTTTCAAAATATTCGTTCAACATAGAAACAACATCTTCAGCGGAAAGCACCTCAGAAAGAGAGGTATAGCCCCGGATGTCAGAAAACAACACAGATACTTCTTTGCGATCTCCGCCCATTTTTGCACTACCATCTGCAAGCAATTGCTCTGCAAGTTCCTGCGTCATGTAGCGATACATGGTAGTTTTAAGACGTTTCTCTTGGCTTATATCTTCGAGGATCACCAATGCCCCCTGCACTTTATCCCCTTGATCCGCATCCACCATGGTGTTGATGGAAACATTCACGTTGTGGTTTTCATTCATATGCGAATTCAAAACTTGGTCAGGGTAATACTGATTTCGGGTTTTTTCATCAACGCCCTCTAAGCTTGCATTAAACCATTTGGAAAAATTGGCGTTTTCGATTTTAATCTTCTCATGAATCGAATACCCTTCCAATTGGCTGCCATCCGCTTTATTAAAACCAAGAATATCGTAAGCTTTTTGGTTCGCAGCAATGATTGATCCATGGGTATCGGTTGATATCACACCATCCGACAAACTACGAAGAATGCTTTTTTGGATCATTTGCTCGTGTTTGATTTTTTCAAAAAGGCGCGCATTTTCAAGAGCTATACCGGCTTGAGTATTAAAAACTTTCATAAACTCAACATCTTCGCTGGTGAAACTGTTTTTAAATTGCGGAGGAACCAAAGGCCAGGTTTTAGGATCATAAGGAGGAAAATCCCCCCTTTGCAACTTATTGACAACCTGAGTAACCCCGATCAATTCCTTCTTCGGATTAAACACAGGCATGCATAGCAAACTGCAAGTCCGGTACCCATTCTTCTTATCCATTTGTTTAGAGGTGCCTGAATCCGGATGATCGTACACGTCTAAAGGTATATTTAATATTTCGCCTGTTTTGGCAACATACCCGGCATACCCTACCCCTATAGGGATGCGCAAAACAGTTGATACCCCTGCGTTATAAACTTTGGTCCATAGCTCTGATTTTTCTTTATCAATAAGCCACAACGCATTTCTATCAGCATTAAGCAAGTAACTCGCCTGATCCATAACTGTTTTAAGTGTATCTTCAAGATCAAGGCTTTGCCCCACCGAAAGTACTGCTTTCATAAGAGCATCTGCAACACGCTGTTTTTGGGCAGCATGATAAAATGAATTTGAGCTTTCAATAATATGAGCGATGAGAACAGAAAATTTGCGAAACATATCTTCATCGGCACTGGTGAAACCGAGCTTATTTATTCGAGTTTCAAGTTGCTCGTTTTTGTCATTGTTTTTTACTTTGTTGATTAGCTCAACAACTGCGACAAGTTCACCTTTTTCATCAAATAAAGGAAGACCCAGCATTGAGTAGGTACGATAACCTGTCTGCTTGAAATGTTTTTTAGCAAACCCGGATCGCGGGTCATCAAAAAAATCGAAGGGAATGTTAATGGTTTTTTGTGATGTGGCCACCTCGCCAGCAATTGTTGAAGGATCAAACGGAAGTCTAATTTCGACATTGGTATTATTTGGCCCTTCCACCATAAGCCAAAGTTGCTGCCGTGCTTTGTCCAATAGAAAAATCGAAGTCCGATCGGAAGAAGTTAACTGGCATATTTTCGATTGAATGGTTTGCAATAAATCCTCAAAGACTTTGCTGAAGTCGGTATTCAGCATGCCTAGGGTTTTGTTGACCATCCGAATATTTTGCACAGCATTTTCGACAAACCCTTCCACATTGCTTACATTTTCATGGGTAAGCGACCTAAATAGCCCTGAAAAAACATCTGTAATTTTAAGCTGATCACTTGCGCTCGGGTCTAAGTTTTGGGGCATGTTGCAACCTTTTAAAAATCCACATCATTCATACTTTAATTCAAAGCATTATGATAACACACATTACAATCAGAGGCCATTGCCTACTAATTTCTCATTAATGACACCCCTATTTAGTTGCATTACTTTCAAGATTAAAGTAAAACAAATTTATTCTTTCATAATTATTTTTATGTTCTTTTCAAGGAATTGGATCTTGTCAACTATTACCGGAGAATGGAAATATAAGGTGGTTGGAACCTCACCCATCGCCACCCGTAAAGACATGCTTATTTTGCAACGAGCCCTTGGGTTGGAAGGCAAAAATGGCTGGGAACTTGTAGGATTTATCCCTAATCCTAACCCTGATGCCCCTTGCTTTTATGTACTGAAAAAAAGCAAAGACAGTCCGATTGCAAATCTGCCTTGATGTTTTTTACCGTACCATACCTGTAATTATAATTATCCAAATTGATCGCCCCAAAAGGATTTATAAATGATTGAGCAACAATGGCACGTGGTAATTCAAGGAAAAGGTCAGGGCCCCTTTCCCCTTTTGACTGTTCAATCCATGATAAAAGAAGGCAAGGTTTCAAAAGAGGCTTTAGTTTGGACACCCACGATGACCGCCTGGACTTGCTGGAGAGAAGTTCCTGCTTTTGCATTTCTTGCAACTGCTGAGAAACCGCCTGAAGCTTTATCTCAAACTTCAATGCCAGTGAATCGAACTGAACCAACTGCCGCAAGCCCCGCTATGAAAATCCCCTTTGAAATGATTCCGACCAATCTTTGGGATTACCTTTCCTTTAAGAGGATGATCACCCCCAAATTGGTCAGCATCTTTTTTTGGATTGGAACAATTATAAGTATGGTGATTGGATTGGGGCTATTTATCATTTCGCTTGTTAATATTAATTCTCAAGGAATACTAATCGGGTTTCTAACTATGTTATTTGGCCCCTTGGTTATTCGCATTTACTGCGAATTAATCATAGTCTTTTTTATGATCAATGAAACACTTACTGACATTTCAAAAACACTTGAGCAAAAGAAATAGCTAATTTAACATCATGCTTCTTGTACGGGACTAGATTCAACTAGTTTATGGCCAGCTTGTAAGAGTGCTTTCCTTAATTTCTCTAATGATTCGCTATTAACAGTTAGAGCACAGGGCCCTAGTCGGGAATGAATCCACTGCGCTGTTTCAGGCCATTGCATAATTCCATCGGTGATCAGTTCATTTTCTAAATGCACGACCAACATGGTTTCAAAACTTGGAGGAACTGCATCCGATTTTGCACCAAGAATCAATTGAATTGCGGGGGTCAGCGAATGCCCCAACCTTTGTTGAAACCAATCGTCCAAGGCTGTTGGGGTATAGCCAACCTGATCGGCCTTTTTCAGCGTCTCGGGGCTAAGCTTATAAACTCTTCTTTGCTGCGATGAAGCATCTTCAACAAAATCTGCAAATCTGGGCAACTCTGTTTCAAGTAAAAGATCAGACCTGCTTATATCAACAACAAGTGTCACGCCATCACTCTCAACTTGCACACATTTTTCAGGCATCAACCCATAATCTCTGGTCGCAGTCAATCTATACTGGCTAAAATCAATACCTTCTTCACTTGTAGCAACTGCAAAGCGATCCGAAATTTTTAATGCAGGCAACCCACGCGAAAGTGCGTTCTCGAGATCTTGTGCAGTTGGGAATTCCAATAGCGTTGCAGAGGCATAAATCGTTATTCGTTCATGTTTATTCGACCAAGTTTTAATGGCATCCAATACCGCTTGTGGGGTTGGACGAGTGCCATGCCTTTCCAGTAATCCGCAAATATCTTCGTAGCGTAAGCCTGTTTCCAAAGCAAAATAGACCGATTCGGGTTCCAACAACAACTGGCAAGCGGGGCCAATGCTTTTCAAAGTTGCGAGATTGGTAAGGTCTCTTGCAAGTGCCGGATTCAATCCTTGGCGAAAAGCAAGAATTTCAAGATTGGGCTGCACCAGCAAAGTTTTTGCAATCACATCTTGGAGATCATTTTCTTTCTGTATTCCAAGAATAGATCTCCCCACGGGGCTGAGCCTGACCAAATATTTTCCGCCCAGCAACTTGGTTGCCTGGATCATCCGAATTTGAAATGCGATGCCTAGAAGAAATTTAACCAACCACCCTTTTAATCTGGAAGGCCTGATCGATTCCCGGTCTTTCCAATAAGGATGATGATCAATCACCCAGGATTCAAGAAGTTCGGGATCCACCCACTGATTAGAGGGAAGATTGCCAAGTGCAAGAACCGCAACAAGGCAAGCCGAGTTGTAGGGGTTGCTTCGATCTTCAGGATTATCATTTAGGCCGGTGGAAGGGTTCCAAGAATCAATTGCGGGAAGCGCAGCCCAAATTTCAGTCAGCACTGCAAGCAAGCCTTCATCCCAAGAAGCGGGAAAAGTTCCAGGGTGCAATTCACTTTCTTTGGGAACAAGAACGCCCAGTTTCAAACCTATTTCAGTTAAAAGAATACCGAGATCAGGAACTTCGATTAAGCGGTCTGATGGATCAGCAGAAAGCATGGAATTGGCACGAAGATTTTCGAGATCTCTTTTGAAAAACCCACCCTGCTGATTTTTGCGCAGCGGATCTTTATGAACCATCTGCAAAAGAACCGACATTCGAAGAGGAAACTCCATACCATCAGCTTGAAGGACAGGCGCAATGGGGTCGGGTTCAAGGATTTCCGCGCCTTCGGGTGGTTCGTATTTTTGGGGCAAGGATAAAGGGAAAGCTATCGACCTTTGGCTGATGGGGGGAGGCAGGAAAATCGCCAATCCTTCAGGGCCGGGAAACCCAATCCACTGCTCAAAACTTTTGATGTAAGGGCTTTTGCAAGGTTTTGGAAGTCGATCCTTTTGTTCAAGGTTGACAACATCAGGCAGTAAAAACCCTTGGTTCAGCAGATCAAATACAGCAGACAAACCATCATCCTGCCCCAAGCACATACTAATCTCAATCAACTGCCCAAGCTTCCATTTGCATTGTCCGGATTGGGCCAAAGCAGCAAGAAGAGTTTTACGCGATTCATCAAGTTCTTTTAATCTGCGATTTAGCAAAACCGTGTTATCGAATGCTTCCACGCAACGGTCGATAAGCTCTTCAACAGGCCATTGATTTCTAGGGCGAAGGAATCTTTGCACGACTTCGCGCAACAATTTTTCGTCATAGCGGCCAAGAATAAGACGAACAAGTTCAGGCCATATTTTCTGGATGGGTTCTGTCATTTTCAGCGCTGTAATACCTGAGGAGTGTGACCCATGCGCTGAAGTTCCGCAACAACGCTTTCAAGCCTGCCTGTTCTAACTAAAAGAACCTCGTTGGTTAATCTTCCGGATATATCGGATGCAAGCTTCTTTCGAGCTAGGATCTCTTCTGCAAGCAAGGCATCTTCAGTAAGCACCAGGCATACCCTTCGATGCAACTTTACGGGAATCCGGGCAATACTTGTTTTATTGGATACAATCAGCATTTATTTTCGCATTACCTTTCTTAAACTGAACAACCGAATTCACTAAGCAACGCATCACCATCCATTACATTATAACTATAGCCCTGTTCGGTAAGAAACATTTGGCGATGGTGCGCAAAATCCTGTTCACGGGTGTCCCGCGTGACCAATGTATAAAAATAAGCTACTTCACCGCTTGGTTTTGGCCTCAGAATTCTACCCAACCTCTGGGCTTCTTCCTGCCTGGAACCAAAAGTACCCGACACCTGAATCAGCACATTTGCATCGGGAAGATCGAGTGCAAAGTTTCCCACCTTGGAAAGAATCAGACTCTTTATTTCGCCTGTTCTGAATTTTGCATACAACTCTTCACGCTCAGAATTCGGAGTCTGCCCGGTGATTAATGGTATATCAAATCTATCTCTAAGCTGACGCAATTGCTTTAAATACTGACCGATAATCAATACTCTTTTGTCACCGTAGTTATTTAACAGGGCTGCAACCATATCTTCCTTAGCAATATTTTCGCTTGCAAGCCTGTATTTGTTGCGCCATTCTGCAACTGCATAATCCATGCGATCCGATTCAATCAAACCAACCCTGACCTCGGTGCAGGATGCTTCTGCAATCCAACCCTTAGTTTCAAGTTCACGCCATGGCACATCATATTTCTTGGGGCCAATCAAACTAAACACATCGGTTTCTCTGCCATCTTCTCTTACCAAGGTTGCAGTAAGTCCAAGCCTTCGCCTTGCTTGAATCTGGGCAGTAACCCGAAATACTGGAGCGGGCAAAAGATGCACTTCATCGTAAACGATCAAGCCCCAATCCTGACTATCAAATAATTTAAAGTGAGGAAACTCATCAGACTTCTCGGGCCTATATGTCAAGATTTGATAAGTGGCTATTGTTACCGGCGCAATCGCCTTCGATTCGCCTGTATATTCAGCTATCAGATGTTCCGGAATATCCGTTTTATCAAGAATTTCTCGATGCCATTGCTTTACCGCTGTAATACCCGTCGATAAAACCAGAGTGTTCTTTTTCAACATACTCATCGCAACAATGCCCACGATGGTCTTCCCGGCACCACAAGGCAGCACGATTACTCCACTACCACCGCGAACATCACCACCTGCATGAAATACTTCGCAAGCCTCATTCTGGTAATCACGAACATTAAACGGAACCCCCGACTTGCATACTTTCCTTAATCCAATGTCTAAATTCGCTCCCTCGGTATAACCTGCAAGATCTTCCGCAGGATAACCAATCATTATCAACGCTTGCTTCAACACGCCTCGGAATGATGGTTCGACCAAGTAGCTTTTTTTGTTTACGCGTTCATGCAGATACTCTTTCAACTTGGGCTGGCGTGAAAGCTCTTCCATTAAATGAGCATCTTCGCAAACCATCAAAAGCATATGGCTATTGGATTTTGGATCAAGCTGATCAGATCGCCTAATACAAACCCGCCCATAACGCCCTACTACTTCAAAAATATCTGCACTTATCGTGGCAGGCAGGGGAAACTTGGAATAGGTTTTAAGCACCTCGACCATAGCCGCAGCGGTCAAACCAGAAGCAGCCGCATTCCATAAAGATAGATTGGAAAGACGATAGGTATGGATATGCTCAGGGCTTTTTTCCAATTCTGCGAAGGGCGCAAGTGCTTCACGAGCCTGCGCATACTTAGGGTTATCAACTTCTAATAAAACAGAACGGTCACCTTGAACAATAAGCGGATTAGTCGGGTCATAAGTCATAGATTTTTGCCATCCATCCTGATGCCTATTAACAAATACAATTTTCCTACGATCTTGCAGTTTAGGGGAAACAGGGTGGTATTAGCAAGCCAAACCACAAAAACTTTTAAACTAAGAAGAAAGACTTCATCAAATCCCCTTGTTTAAACAAACCAAAGGAATGCTGTTATTTAATGACCAACGATTTCTCAAACACAACGATATCTTGATTAACCCACTGTTTGATCAATTGTTGTTCTTTCCAGAATGGCCTATAAATCAAGCTAATCTGCACTGATTCGATTTTGTGCGGGAATCTCCAGGCCCAGACTTTAGCCATCTCAGGCTCCAATCTGGAATCCACAAAGTCTGTACCTCCCTGCCAAAAAGGCTGAATTCCCTGCTTATCTGCACTCAACAGGGGCCTGCCAAATAATACCCCTGCATTTCCCATAAGCGTTTTATCAACCCAAGCTGGCAAGGTCGGGCCATCGATTGGTTTAAAATCTTCCCCCTGAAACTTCGCTCTCACCAGCAATATCATATGCCGGTCGATGTACCCTGTGGGAACTTTGTGCCCCACATTCACCGCTTTTAACTGCACTTTTACCACACATTCAGTTTCGCCCCGAACAACTTCCTCTTCATGTTGAATCGAACTTTGCAACATCTGCTGTAATCCATCAGGCATTATCTGGTGCGATGCCAATCCCTTGGCTTCACGAACAATGCCGCCCTTGCCCGGAGCAATATTTTTAAAATGCCCATCAGGCTTCATATGGCATGCCTGACATTGCAACCCTTTTGCAGCAGCGGGGCTTTTCTGCCACTCTGAAAAAGTTGAATAGACATGCATTCCAAACAAAGTCCCTTCATGGCAGGAAGCGCAATAAAGGCTTTGTTGGTACACCGGACTAAAAGAGTTATCATCTCGAGTCGCATCTTTGATTGGGCCAAAAAACACCTGCCCTTTTTCTGGGCGAGCCAATCTAAACAAATCTCTGCCATGCGACAAACCTACTCCCTCTTTTTTAACCGCCGCAACCTTATGACAAAAATCACAATGCACCCCCAGCTTATTGATCCCGCTAACTTCAGAGATATCTTCCAATCCCGGTTGCCCCGCTCCAACTCCGGGGGCATGACATGACGCACAAACAGTCTTACCTTCCGGAAGATCTCGCGAAAGGCTCCACCCCTTTACAACCTCTCCACCTTTTTTTATATCCGAATACATGTCAAGTAATCGATGACTTGAACTACTAAAAGAATGCCCGCTTTGTGCCCATTGCTGTGCAATCTGAGCATGGCAACTCGCACAATTTTGCTCCCCTTCCAAAGGATGAACCCATTCATAATCGACAGCATCTCCAGTCGGTGTTTTTTTTAGTCGAACCGTATTCCCTTTCTTTTTAAGCCGATCATGCGCAATGAAGTACCCTTCGCAAGCAACCGCAAACTTGGTATCCGCTAAAGGGTTTGGGATATCGCAACGGCCCAATACATCCGTTTCATATAGATCAGGATTATTTTCAAAAGTAATAAACGCCCCTTCGATGGGGCCATCAGGGCCAACAATAAGAATCTGCACAACAGGAATTTGTTGGATCCAAACCAATAAAGTGTGAGGCAAAAAGCCCATTAGAATTGTTAAAGTCAAAACTGCTAGAACCGGAATGCGCATGGGCGATTTATCCAGTCTTAATCAAATTTTCAAAAGCGAACCCAATGCCTGTGCTGATTGTAACGCAGCTTTCCGAATCGAACTTTTCCAATCGGGATCATCGGGAGAAGTGGGAAAAGTAACCCCGCGGGAACTGTTAACAATTGCCCCCAAACCATCCTCACGAAACGAAGGCCGGACCTCATCAAGGCCACCGCCCTGCGCACCAAACCCTGGAACCAAAAACCACACCTGAGGAAACTCTGCTCGTAAAGCAGCAGCTTCTTGCGGAAATGTCGCCCCGACAACAGCCCCAGCATCGCCCAACCCGCATTCTCCGATATGCCCTTCATTCCATTTAGCAAGTGACTTTGCAACATGGTGATAAAGCGGTTTACCAGAAGACTCAATATCTTGAAACAACTTGGCCCCAGGATTACTGGTTCGAACCAGCAAAAAGATTCCGCCATTCACTTTCCTGGCTGCTTTCAAGAAAGGTTCCACTGCATCAAAACCTAGATAGGGATTAACCGTCATAGAGTCGGCAGGCCAGCTGGCGTATTCATGACTCCCTACTTGCCCACCAAATACAGCCTCTGCATAGGCGGTGGCAGTACTAGCGATATCGCCCCTCTTATTATCCATTATAGTAATTAACCCTAGAGACCTCGCATGCTGCAGCAACTTGCGCAGCACTTCCATCCCTTTGGGTCCACAGTTTTCAAAAAAAGCGCTCTGTGGTTTCACCACGGGCACCAATGGTGCAACGATATCCAACACTTCGGAACAAAACTCGAGATAAGCTTCAGCGACGGCTTCCGGGGTGGCATCCGCAAACTTGCTGCGAATCGCTTTGGGAAGACTTTCCCAGCGAGGATCAAGGCCCACACATAAGGGAGTTTTCTTCAGGATGATTTTTTCTGCAAGCCTGTCCGAAAAATTCATGTCAAACTCCTTGCGAGAGGCCCAGGCCTTTTTGCAGACCCAAAATACCATTCAATGGTCCCTTTAACCGCATCACAAACAGGGGTTGTTGGCTGCCAACCCAGATCATTCATTGCATTCGAAATATCAAATTTATTGCTTCGTGTTACCAACCCAACGCTATAGCGCGTGATATGAGGGGGCCTTTTTAGCAGAATCAATTTGCCTATAAATTCGGATACGAATCCTGCAATATATGCCATGCGAACAGAGTAAACTTTCCGCACTCTGGGATACCCAAGGGAATCTGAAAGCAATGCTAAAAACTCTTTTTGGGTTATCTCACCTGGGTTACTTAAGTTGTAAATTTTTCCTGCGGATTTTGGATTCTGCCCCGCTTTGATAACGCCATCTGCAACATCGCCCACATAAAGGACATTGAGCATGTTTGACCCATCGCCTGCCTGGGCAATGCGGTTCAACCTGAATGCAGCAAGTACCCTGGGCAAAGAGGTGCGATCTCTGGGGCCAAAAAACCAAGTGGGCCTCAGAATCGTGATCTCACCTTGATACTTTTTCCAAAGGGCTTCTGTCTGCAATTTTGCACGAATATAATTGTCTGCCCGCCATAAATATTGGCCCGTAGGCGCAAATTCATCAATCGGAAAACTACTATCTTTGGGATGTCCGTAAACCGTAATCGAACTGACATGAGCAACTTTTTGCACTTTGTTAACGGTGCAGGCAATGACCAGGGATTCCACTGGTTTAATAATATTCTCAACAAATTCTTGCCAAGGCCCCCACTCCCCAACCTTGGCAGCACAATGGTAAAGTGTGTTACAACCTTTTAAAGCATGATTCAAAAATTCCTGATCGATCAAACTGCCCTTTAAAACCTCAACCCCAAGGCTTTCTAAAAACGAGGTGTCGCTGCTAGATCGAACCAAAGCCCGCACGCTACGGCCTTGCTTTACAAGCTTTTCCACAACATGGCTGCCTAATAATCCGCTCGCGCCTGTTACAACATCCAAAGCACACCTCATCATCCTTAATGACAAAACCACCCCTTTACCGATTTTTCCACTTACTTCAGTTATAATGGTTTTTAGTGTTCTAAGCACTAGGATAAATAATCTATCTCCCCCACTAATTAGTATGCGGCAAGAGGGCTAATTAACCTTGGGAAAAGTGCTTGCATTTGGTTAATTATTATCAGGTCATTTAATGTTGACTACAAAGCAAGCTACAAAGGTATTAATATGAACCGCAACTTAAAAGGAAAAAGAATTCTTATTACAGGGGCCTCCCGTGGAATGGGCGCTGAACTCGCTAGGCTTTGTGCCAAAGCTGGCGCAAGATTGGCTTTGGTTGCTCGCTCCAAAATTGAACTCGAAAACCTTGCATCTGAACTTACAGCCCTTGGCGCTGATGCCAAAGCCTTTCCAATAGATATCACTTGCAATATCGAGCGGGATAATCTTTTCCGACAGATTAAAGACCACTTTCACGAACTCGACATTTTGGTCAACAACGCTGGTTCTGGCTCATGGAATCATTTTGTTGATGGTAATGAAGAAATAGTTCGCCAACTCATGGAAATCAACTTCTTTGCACCAGCAGAAATGATCAGGCAATCCATCCCCCTGCTGGAAAATGGGGCTCAACCTGCCATTGTTAACATTGCATCCATGACGGGAAGAAGGGCAATGCCCTCTTGGACAGAATACTCCGCTAGCAAGCATGCGCTAGTTGGCCTTACCGAGGCATTACGAGGGGAAATGGCAAGGTTCGATATTGATGTGCTGTTGGTATTACCCGGCTTAACTATTACGCCTTTTTGGGAAAATCTGTCACTTAAGACTGGAAGAGCAAACCTTGGAATTGAAAAAGGGATGACTCCACAAGTTGCAGCAAAGGGAATATTAAACGCTATACTATCAAATAAGACAGAAACAGTTCTGGGTTGGGATGCCCTTTGGATGCTTCGCTTGGACAAATTCTTCCCAAAACTTGTGAATTGGTTGCTGGCGCGTCGCGTGAAGCAACTTTATGCCACTCGCTAAAAGATCATAACTAAGCTTAATCCTTATATAAAGTAATTAGACAAGAATCGCAGGAGAGAAAAATATGTGTGGCATAGCAGGCGTAATTGACCTAGCAGGTCAGAGAACTATTTCACCAAACATTATTCGTGCAATGGCACAGGCAATCATTCATCGTGGCCCTGATGAAGATGGCTTTTTAGAAGCCCCTGGCATTTCGTTCGCCAATCGCAGACTCAGCATTGTTGGTCTTTCTGATGGCAAGCAACCCATATTTAACGAAGACCGCTCCATTGCGACGGTATTTAATGGTGAATTCTTCGATTACCAAACAGTCAAAGCCCGACTTGAATCCAGAGGTCACAAATTTTCCACCCATTGTGATACCGAACTTATCCCCCATCTTTACGAAGATCATCAAGAGGGAATGCTAGACCACCTTCAAGGTCAGTTTGGGATCGCAGTTTGGGACGCCAGACAAAAAAGGGTAATTCTTGCGCGCGATCAATTTGGTATTTGCCCACTTTATTACGCAAAGGTGCAATACGATGGTTCCGAATGGCTTTTGTTCGGATCTGAAATCAAAGCGATACTCGCATCAGGAATGATTCGAGCAGAACCCGACCGATTAGGCATCAATCATCTTTTCACCTTCTTTGGAGTCCCCGGGCCACAAAGTTGCTTTAAGGGTATATCTGCTTTAGAACCAGGGCATTTCCTAGATATCAGATTGGGTAGCCAATCGCACGCTTCCCGCATCGAAGATAAAACATACTGGCGCATGGACTTCCCTCAAAGAGGGCAGGAACGAACCGGCCCCTCTTTAAAATCACTTGTTGATGATTTCGATAGGGAAATGCTTGCTTCGGTGGAAAAACGCCTACGAGCCGATGTTCCTGTTGTTTCGTATTTAAGCGGCGGGGTTGATTCCAGCCTAGTAGTTGCAATGGCTTCCAAAATCCGTGGGACCCCGATTCCTTCTTTTACCATCCGCATCAAATCTCCAAAACTTGATGAAACTCCTGAAGCCACCATTGTTGCAAAACACATTGGCACCACCCCTATCATTATTGATGTTGGTGCAGATGAAGTTCTTAATACCTACCCTGCCCTAATCCGTGCAGCTGAAGCTCCCGTTGTTGATACGTCTTGTTCCGCACTTTTGCTCCTTGCAAAGGAAGTTCACAAGCATGGCTACAAAGTTGCGCTTACAGGCGAAGGTTCCGACGAATGGCTCGCTGGTTACCCTTGGCACAAAGTACATCGCATTGCAAGTTGGGTAGATAGCGTGCCTGGCCTAAAGGTCAGCAATTGGATGCGCAGGTTTTTCTTGTGGGTAACCAAAGCCCCTAGATACAACCAAGCAATGCAAAACCGGGCGATTAATGCTATGAGTGGCCCTAACGGCTGGCTCGATATTTATAACCTTTTTAGCATGGCCAAGTTCAGATTGTTTAGCCCTGAAATGATGGATCTCGTCAAAAATGTTTCTCCCTATGAAGATTTAAACCTTCCTTCTGAACGAATGAAAAGCTGGCATCCTTTAAATCGGGAATTGTATGTAAGCGGCAGAGCCCATCTCTCCGGGCTACTTCTTAATGCCAAGGGCGATCGTGTCGCAATGAACTCCTCGGTGGAAACCCGCTACCCGTTTTTAGATGTAAATGTATTTAACTTTTTGGCAACAGTTCACCCTAAGTGGAAGTTCCGTGGATTGTTTGGCGATAAATATTTACTTCGCCATCTTTCAGATCGTTACCTTCCTTCGTCGATTGCATGGCGCAAGAAAGCCATGTTTAGAGCGCCCTTCGATAGCTTCCATTTAGACAACGTCCCACCCTTTATCGATCACCTTTTAAGCGAAGAATCCCTTAAAAAGACTGGATATTTTGATGTTAAGCAAGTTATCCGATGGCGCAAAGAATTCAAAAAACTCCCTTCTTGGGGCCTTTCTAGAGTCTCAATTGAGATGGGACTCGTTGGTGTTTTAGCAACCCAAATGTGGCACCATACCTTTATTGATCATTCGCTTGCGGACATGGATTATTGGCAAGCTCCTAAAATTTCTTAAAAGTTCTATTTTTGTAGTGACTATTTGAACACTACGCCTGTTTTTTTCATAAGTTGTTATTGCATATAACCTTAGAGGCCCTAATCGTTACAGTATAACGCCCAGTAACCATCTTATTTCCCGCTTTGCCTCTTTTAACCTTCCAAGACCCTTTAACAACCGTTAACCTTATAGTTATGTCATATGCTCTCTCTACATTATGGTACGACAGGCAACGATACCTGCCGGGCGTTTTAGCTGTTGGTTTCAGCGCCTTGCTTATCGCATTGCAGTGCGGCCTATTGCTTGGTTTATTTTCAATCACCTCAATCCCGGTGGATCATACCACCGCAGATATATGGCTTGGAGCCCCTGAAGTTCTTAGCGTCGATCTTGGCAGACCCATTCGCGAGGCAAGTTTAGCAAGACTCGCTAGCCAGCCTGAAATCGAACGCGTTGAAATCTATCTCCAAGGCTTTTCTTATTGGTCTAAACCGGATGGTGGCACCGAACTTTGCATGGTAATTGGCAGCAGACTCGATGAAAATGCTTTGGGCAAAGTTAAAGAACTATCAAAAGATCTTTATCTCCAACTCAGCGAACCCGGCACTATTGTTATTGATGAATCTGACCTTGGCAGACTAGGGGTCAAAGGAGTCGGAGATCACGCCGAGGTTGCTGGTAACCGAGTACGCATCGTAGGCCTTACCACTGGGTTAAAAAGCCTAGCAGGCCCTTATGTATTTTGTTCGATCAACACAGCAAGACCTTTGCTACGCGTTTTCCCTGACCAAATTACTTATGTTCTAGGTAAATGCTTTAACCCCAAAGATGCTGCTACCGTAGTTAGCCGCCTAAAAGAAAATCAAAATGTCTCTGCCTTTACCAGCCCCGAATTTTCGCTTCGATCTAGAATGCATTGGCTTCTTAAAACCAAAGCTGGTATAGCTTTAGGTTACGCCGCTGCCCTCGGATTACTAGTTGGTGCGGTAGTTACCAGCCAGACCTTATATTCTGCAACTGCGGCCTCCTTAAGAGAATTTGCGGTCTTACGAGCCATGGGTATCCCAAGATGGCGCATGCAGTTTATGGTTATGCAGCAATCCTTGTTTGTGGGAATAATAGGTGTTGGCTTGGCTTTGCCTGCTGTCCATGGACTTGCAGCCGTTGCTGATTATTTTGGTGGGCGGGTCGAACTGCCTATTTGGTTGCAGAGTATTGCTGCAATTGTTACGCTTACGATGGCTTTGTTTTCTGGGTTGTTTGCTTTAAGGTCTCTTAGAAATGTAGAGCCCGCTGCTTTACTCAGGTAATTAACAAAGGTTTTTAGGGATGTCGACATCTCCAAATTTAAAATCAAATATCAAGCTTCGCTCAGGCGTTTCGGTTACCTCTATTACGGGTAAAGGACTTTTTAAGTCATTTGGCGAAGGCGAAATGCAAACGACCGCCGTAAATGATGTTTCGATTGATATCAAGCAAGGCGAAGTTGCCCTGATGATGGGCCCCTCTGGAAGTGGAAAAACCACCCTTTTAGCTATTTTGTCAGGCCTATTAAAACCGGATTCTGGGAAAGTTACAGCTTTAGGGCAAGATATTTGGACCATGAGCGAACGCGAAAGAGAGCATTTTCGCCTAAAACATTGCAGCTTCATTTTCCAAGGCTACAACCTCTTTTCCTCTTTAACTGCTAGGCAACAGCTAGAAATCGTGGCCCAATGGGGCGATGGGGCCAGTTCAAGAGAAGCTAGGAAAAAAGCCGATGAAATCTTAGATGTTCTTGGTTTATTGAAAAAGGCCCATTTGCGCCCAGGCGAACTATCCGGTGGCGAGAAACAAAGGGTTGCTATTGGAAGGGCTCTTATCAAAAACCCGGATTTCTGTTTTGCTGATGAACCTACAAGTGCCTTAGACTGGGCACACGGCGAACAAGTTATTGATATTTTACGGTCTGCTGCACATGAACGCGGTTGTACTGTACTTATTGTCGCCCACGATGCCAGAGTTATACCCTATGCGGACAAAATATTTTACCTTGAAGATGGTAAAATGATTGACGATGGTGGCAAAAGTATTCACAAAACCTATGGCAAGATGCCTTAAAGAGGATCGCTAAGATTATTAACTTAGAATCCTCTAGTTTTATAATTATATTCACAAGGACGAAATCCTTGTTGGGGAATGTTTAATGGAAAAGTTATTTCAGCCAATACCTGTTGCTTCTTGGACCCATTTGGGAAGAAAGCTTTTTTCGATCATGTTTGTTTCCAGCCTAATTGCAGGTGGGTTTATTTTTTGGAGTTATTATCAACCTCCAGAAAATGACACGCTTGAATTAAATTTTGGCATCCAAGATCAAGTAACAGCCCAAGCAAAACCAGCTTCCAAAGCCAAAATCACTGAAGATTCTGAGCGAAGAGCTGTATGTATCGCTTATGTCGATGTAGATGGGGGCGTTACACCTCTTTACCCTATTCAACCCGGCAAAGTTCTTGCTATCCCAGCAAGAGAAAACACTGAAGTCGAAGCAGGCGATATTCTGATTCGTATGGATGATACCTTGCAAAAGGCCCAGCTCGAAGAAGCTAAAGCTGATGTTCAAGCTGGCCAATCCCAACTCGATCAAGCCAAAGTTATGTTCTCCCAGCACGAATTAAAGATCAATGGCCAAAAATCTGCTATAGAAGCTAAACGCAGCGAGATGGCTGCTGCCATTGCTAAAAAAGATCAAGCCGAGCGCTTGGCAAGCAACAAGCTCGCTAGCAATGATGATGTAAATGCAGCATCTGCAATTGTTAAAGCTCTTGAATTTGCAGTAGAGGGCGAGACGATAAAGCTTAAAGGTATCCAAGCTCTTGACCCTCACCTTCCCGTAAACCTTGCAACGAATGATCTCACCGCCCGAAGAGCACGATTACAAAAAGCAGAATATGCTTTAGGCGAATGCTCATTAAAGGCACCGTTTAAAGGCACCATTCTTAGAATCAACACCAGTGTTGGTGAAACACTTGGATCAAATCCTAAGTTTCCTGCCATCATGTTTTGCCCTAGTGCTAAGCGCATTGTTCGTGCTGAAGTTGAACAAGAATTTGCTGGAAAAATCGCACTCAATCAGGTTGCAGTAATTCAAGATGATTGCAGCTCTTCGGAAATAACATGGCGTGGAAAAGTGGTACGCATTTCCGACTGGTTTACACACCGAAGATCAATTCTTCTCGAGCCTTTGCAGTTCAATGATGTTCGAACCCTTGAATGCATCATCGAGTTAGATCCCGGTCAGCCATTGCTTAGAATTGGACAGCGTGTTCGGGTTCAATTGATTCCTACAGAGGATTCAACCAAGCCCGCTACAGCAAAATCGAAGTAGGCGATCAAGATTACTTTAATCGTGTTTTTGCAGGTCAAGGAGGACCAAAAATGACATGGTTACTAATTGCAACTGGTTTTAGTGGTGCCTTTACCTTTTTATTTATCTTTAAAAAGATAGCCCACCTTTTTACCACCCCAAAAGCCATAGCTGTGCATTTCTCTCCTGCCGGGGGTTGCGCAGATGCTTTAATCAACGAAATTCATAAAGCCAGACACGAAATCTTGGTTCAAGCTTACTCTTTTACTTCCAAGCCAATTTCTCAGGCTCTTGTGGATGCAAAAACAAGGGGTGTAAAAATCGACATCGTTCTTGATGGTAGCAATGAAAGAGAACAATACACCGAACTGCACTTTCTACTCGAGCATAACATCCACCCAGTGATTGACAGTCATCACCCGATTGCCCATAACAAAATCATGATTTTTGATTCTAGAACCATTGCTACGGGAAGCTTTAATTTCACGCATCAAGCAGAGCAAAACAATGCGGAAAACCTGCTTATTTTAAAAGGTCATCCGGAACTGGTCGACTTATACAAAAAGAATTTTGCAATTCATAAGGGGCATTCTAGAGCAGTGCAACTAAAAACCGAAGCCAATACTGGGGCACCCAAGCACGAAATGTTTGGACATCACACCCCAAATACCAGATCCAATGCAGCCTAGGCCCCCTAATTTGGTCAATTTTCCTTAATAATTGCCTTTTTTACTGAAACACTACTAAAATATCCTTAGGTTTAGCAATTAGTTAATTCCTGCGTATTTTTACGGTATTACTTTTATGTCAAATACAATCATTAACGAAAAAGTTCTGAATGATGCTCACCTAAAACAGCAATTACAAATTCTCAGGCAATCTGACAATTGGACAAACTTATATTACATCGGAATGATTTATATTTATTTAGCCGCGGTGATTTCAAGCACATTAATGTTTTACTATCAGCGGGAATCATGGGGCCTGCCCTTCTGGGTAAACATCCCTGTTTCAATCCTTGCAATCATTCTGATAGGCGCTGGCCAACATCAACTCACAGGCCTTGGCCATGAAGGTTCACATCACTCTCTTTTCAAAACTAAAAAGTGGAACGAATTCGCTTCTGATGTTTTTTGCATGTTTCCTGTTTACAGTTCTACGCATATGTACAGACTGCAACACATGGCTCATCATCAATTTGTAAATGACCCAGAACGCGACCCAGATGTCTCACAACTATTAT
The DNA here is from genome assembly GCA_002303765.1 of Planctomycetaceae bacterium UBA969. GTDB lineage: Bacteria > Planctomycetota > Planctomycetia > Gemmatales > Gemmataceae > UBA969. Next base: position 339 of record DBCB01000046.1, on the reverse strand, counting down.
CAAGCGGCCATTGGTTGGGTTTTCCTGCTTCTCCGAAAAAGTTCTACAACTTTTTGCTCAATCAACTTTGGATCCCCAATCTTTTTAAGTTCATAATAATTCGGGCTGCTTATAATTCCACAGGCACAGACTCTAACCCTTATGTCAAAAAAAGCACCAGCAAAAACAAAATCGGGATTCGTATCGCCATCACCTATGTTTTTTCCATGATCCCCGTCCTTGCATTTCTTACCTGGTTTGGTAATCCCCTCGCTGTTGTTCTCAGTGCACTCGCAATCTTTATGGTATTCGCCACGATTTTACTATTGCTCTCCAACGACTGCTATCAGCAGGCAAAAA
>DBCB01000309.1 GCA_002303765.1 Planctomycetaceae bacterium UBA969 | reverse complement strand
TAATGCAACCTGATTAGTCACGAATTATTCATCGAGGTTCACAATGTTGCAATTTTCTTTCTTGTTATTACTTTCGCTATCCCCTGTTGGATTTGAATCCGCTAAAGTCACCGGCCCTTGGGATGTTCCTGCCTTACAAAAGGCAAAGGTTGAACCCTCGTGGGCCGAAACTGTTAATGGGGTAAAGCAAGTTTATTACCCCGGGGAAAACTATAAGGGCAAACCTACTCAGATTTTCGCCTACTACGGCAAACCAGAAGGGCAGGGGCCTTTTCCGGCGGTACTTTTGGTGCATGGCGGCGGGGGTAAGGCTTTTCCTGATTGGGTTAAACATTGGAATAAACGTGGCTATTGTGCTTTAGCAATGGATTTAGCAGGAAATGGACCCAATGGAAGACTCCCTGATGGTGGGCCTGGTCAAGGTGATGTAGAGAAATTTCTAGATTTCACAGCGGATAATACTAAAGATATGTGGACTTACCATGCTGTTGCTGCGGTTCTTCGCGGCCATTCTATGATCGCTTCATTTCCGGAAGTGGATCGAACTAAAGTTGCAGTTACTGGAATAAGTTGGGGTGGTTATTTAACCTGCATCATTGCGGGGTTGGATGATCGATTGAAAGCTGCAGTTCCTGTTTATGGCTGTGGCTACCTGCATGAAAACAGCGTTTGGAAAGAAAACCGATTAGATAAAATGGAAGTTGCAAGAAGAGAAAATTGGGTTCGTAATTTTGATCCTTCCTCTTACTTATCGGGTGTGACGTGCCCAATCATGTTTATTAACGGCACCAACGATTTTGCCTACCCGCTAGATAGTTACAAAAAGTGCTACGATCTGGTTAAAGAAAAGAAAACACTTTGTATCAAAGTGCGAATGCCTCATGGGCATATCTGGACTTTTAAAGAGGTGGATGCCTTTATTGACTGCCAATTGAAGGCTGCCAAGCCTCTTGCCAAAGTTGATGATTTGAAAGTAGTAGATGGATCAGCTTTTGTGAAGGTTCACCATGCCGTACCGATTAAAAAAGCCATGCTTCATTATGCAACTAACGAGGGGCCCTGGCAAAAACGTGTCTGGGAAACTATCCCTGCGACGATTTCAAACGATGTTGTTAGTGCTAAGCTTCCTGCGGGCAAACCGATTGTTTTTTATATTTCGATAATCGATGAGCGGGATTATGAGGTTTCTTCAAATCACCTTACTGTGCCATTGCCAACAGTTAAATAGGTGAGGGTTTTAACAATCCAGAGAGATGGGTAAGATTAAAGCTGTTTATCAGATGGTTGTTATGGCTTTCTTCTTGATTAAAGCCTAGGATTTAGCGGAAAACAGTTGCCCTGATTCATTCCCTGTGTTATCGATATAGTGTTGTATTGGTTTCTTCCCGCCTTAGATCCCTCCTAGGAGGCCGTTTTGTTTTCAGCCCTTTGCCTAATTTTGTGTTCTTTGACTTCACAACAGGGTGATGTTGTTTACCCAATTCCAGATTCAATCAGTCTTACCGCACCCGGTTCATATGCCACTCTTATAGTGGAAAGTAAAAACAAAAATGGTTTGATCACAGATCTAACCGATGAAGTTTCTGCCCGTATCGAAAACTCTGAAATTGCAATGATTTTTCAAGGCAGGGTGTATGGGAAAAAAGCAGGTAACACTCGTTTGCTTGTTGATGTACAAGGCAAACAACTTGTTGTTCCTGTTTCTTACAAGCCTTCCCAGCTAGAAATTTCACCGACTTTCAATCATGACCTTGAACCGATCCTTGCCCGACATCAATGTAATTCTTCTGGTTGCCATGGTAAGGCGGAAGGTCAAAACGGGTTTAAGCTTTCAGTGTTTGGCTCTGATCCAGATTTTGATTTCGGCTCCATATTTCTTGAAAGTCGTGGTCGAAGGGTGATGACCGAATCTCCCGCCAATAGTTTGTTTGTACGGAAAATGTCTGGGATGATTTCGCATGGCGGTGGGGCCCGCATCCCAGATAACAATCCTGATTATCAAACGGTGATCAATTGGATAAAAGGTGGTGCGCCTAAAACCAATGATGCGATCCCCGATGTTGTTGGTATCGAAGTGCAGCCTCCTTTTAGAATTATAAAAGGTGGATCCAAGCAAAGACTTACTGTTTTTGCAACTTTAAAAGATGGCTCACGAAAAGAAGTTACTGCACATGCTCGATTCTTTTCGAACCACGAAGCTCTTGCTTCAGTTGATATTCATGGCACTGTTTCTACGAATGAGATTCCGGGTGAAGCAGTTATTCTTGTTACCTATCGCAATAAAACTTCAGTCTTCAGAGCAATTCTTCCCGCAGTTCATCAGTACACAGCAGGCAAAAAATATTCTGATGAAAACTGGATTGATCAACTGATTCAAACAAAATTAGATACTCTTCGAATCCCAGCGTCCCCTCTTTCTAAGGACGAAGAATTTGTCAGAAGGGTGTTTCTTGATATTTCAGGCAGCCTACCTAATTCTTCAGAGTTGAAAGCTTTTCTTGCTAATAAAAGTGCGGATAAAAGAAGCAAACTTGTTGAAGATCTTCTTAATAGACCAACTTATTCGGACTACAGCGCCCTAGTTTGGAGTGATCTTCTCCGGGTTGACCGACAGGCCCTTGGTACTAAGCAGGCTTATGCTTATTATCGATGGCTAAAGACTTCGTTCAGTGAAAACAAGCCTTTAGATAAATTGGCATTCGAACTTCTTTCTGCACAAGGATACTTGGATGAACATCCAGAGGGTTCCTTTTATAAAGTGGTAAAAAGCCCCGGTGAGCTTTCGAGTTCCTTTGCCCAGATCTTTTTGGGTGTTAGAATTGCCTGCGCTGAATGCCATCACCATCCCTTTGATAAATGGACTCAGGCTGATTATTTAGGCATGCAATCTTTCTTTACTGGGGTGCGTTCGAAAAACGCAGGTAAACGGGAAATTTTGGTTGGTGATAATACCTCGCCTGGTGGCAATGCCCGTTACAAAGATAAAGTTTTTGCCCATGCCTTAGGTCAACCCCTTCCTGAAGTGCAACCCAAGGGTGATGCTAGGCAATTGTTTGCTCAATGGGTGATAAGCCCTGAAAATCAATGGTTTGCTAGGAACGCTGCAAATCGAATCTGGGCCCATTTGTTTGGCCATGGCCTTGTGGAACCTATTGATGATTTTCGTGATACCAATCCCGCAAGCCATCCCGAACTTCTTGTTAAACTTGCCAATCACCTCATTCAAAACAAATACGATGTTAAATCGTTGATTAAGTTAATTACAGCATCCGAAACCTACCAGCGGTCCTCTGCCCCAGTAGTAGGCAATGAATCCGATGAATGGAACTATTCCCGATTTCTGTTGAAATCTATGCCTGCGGAAGTTTTGTTTGATGCCATCTCGCAAACCACAGGTGTCTCAGGGAATTTTGAAGGCTATCCTATTGGAACAAGAGCAATCCAATTGTGGGATTCCAGATATCAGGACTACTTCCTGAAAGTTCATGGCAGGCCCTTGCGAGTATCGTCCTGCTCTTGCGAAAGGCAGAAAGAACCGGGAATTGCCCAGGTTCTTCATGAGCTAAACTCCCCCGAGTTGCATCGGAAGTTGAATCATGAACAAGGCAAAATAGCCAAATTAGTTGCAGCGAATTCCTCACAAAAAGAAATCGTTGAAGAATTGTTCCTTTCTTATTTCTCAAGATTTCCCAGTAAGGATGAGCTTGAACTTGCAAACGAAGTTCTCGCAAAAGCAAAAGACGCAACATCAAAACGGGAAGCTTTGGAAGATCTTGCCTGGGGCATGATGAATTCCCTCGAGTTCCTGTTTAATCATTAAGAACATGGTGCATACATGAATAATAAAAGTTATTGTGATGGCAAAACCAGACGAGACTTTTTGCGTCTCGGAGTTGCTGGCGTCCTTGGGCACTCCTTTTCCCTTCCCAAACTCCTTGCCAATGATCAGTCCTCCAAGTCGCAGAAATCACTCATCTATGTTTTTCTGCATGGTGGATTAAGCACCATCGATACCTTCGATATGAAGCCCGATGCCCCTGCTGAATATCGTGGTGAATTCAAACAGGGCGATACGGCGGTTCCGGGCATTCGTATCTGTGATCAGTTGCCTTCGATTGGCAAGCAGATGAACAAATTGAGTTTGATCCGATCGTTTCGCCATAATAATTCTGATCATGGCCCCGCAGATCATTACATGCTAACCGGGTATTTTCCACAGGCTGGATTTAATGGTGGCCTAAGCCCCAATAATCATAGGCCTTCGATTGGTTCGATCATTTCCAAGCTTGCTCCTGCTAATCAGGGCGTGCCCCCTTATGTTTGCGTTCCCAAAATGCACTCAAGTTGCGGGCCAGCTTATCTTGGCCCCACGGCTTCTCCTTTCGTTGTCGAAAGCGATCCTAACTCGCCTTCTTTTCAAGTGCCTGATCTTTCACCACCAATTGAAATTCGTGCAGATCGGCTCGATTCACGAAAGCATATCCTCGAAAGACTTGATCGCTTTAGGGCCACAGGCGAAATGAAGGCTAATCAAGGTGCCAAGAGCGTTTCCACCTTCCAGCAAAAAGCTTTCGACCTAATGACTTCCCCCGAAACACGAACTGCTTTTCAATTGCAGAAAGAAAAAGATTCTCTCCGTGATGAATATGGCAGAAACACTCTTGGCCAATCCTGCCTACTTGCCAGAAGGTTGGTTGAATCGGGCGTTCGCTGTGTCACCATCGACCATAGTAATTGGGATACCCACGATAATAATTTCAGTACCCTTAAGCAGGATCTTCTACCTATTTTTGACAGGGCTATCGCTTCTTTGTTTAAGGATTTGACCGAACGAGGGATGCTCGAAAACACCCTTGTAGTAGTTACTGGCGAATTTGGGCGTACTCCCAAAATTAATAAAAATGCAGGCCGTGATCATTGGGGACCCGTGTTTACCGTTGCCCTAGGCGGTGGCGGTATCAAAGGCGGTGTTGTAGTTGGGAAGAGCGATGCCAAGGCTGAAAAACCTGCCTCCGATCCTTATGGCCCTGAAGATCTCTTTGCCACTATTTGCCATACGATGGGCATGAATCCTGAGCATGAATTTTTCACTCCCGATGGCAGGCCCATCATGGCGGTGAACCAAGGCAGGAAGATTGACCCCTTGTTTTGAAAGTTAAACCATGCTTTTTCCTATCAGCAGATATCTTTTTTTGATCTTTATGTTCGTGGCCATTCCTTCAATGGCTGATGCTAACCCTCCAACGCTTTCATATCTTTTTCCCTCGGGAGGCCAGCGTGGGACTGATGTTCAAGTACGGGTGGGAGGGCTTTTTCTTCATGCTAATTCGCAATTTGAAATTCTTGGTCCAGGCGTTTCTATTCAGGCACCCTTGAAGCGCATTCCTTTTCTTTGGTTTGATGGTCCTCTTCTAACTCTTACCGAATCCCAACAAGCTGAAGATTATCCCAAAGAACTTTCGACAATCGTTCGTATCGATAAAGATGCACTAATTTCTAAAAGGCTTGCTAGGGTTTGGAATTCCGAAGGAGTTAATGGCGGGTGGAAATTTGAACTAGGAGACTTCCCCGAAATCATCGAAAAAGAATCCGAGCATTACCACTTCCCAACCACAATTTCGCTTCCAATCACCCTCAATGGCAGAATTTATCCCAAAAATGATTTTGATGATTATCAGATAAAACTAAATAAAGGTGAGACCATCGATGCCTTTGTATCTGCTGAAAAATTTGGTTCACCTCTTGATGCAAGATTAGAAATTGTTAATTCAAAGGGTGAAATTATTGCTGATAATGATGATGCTTCTGGAGTAGATCCCGCCCTTGTTTTCACCGCTCCAATTGATGATCGTTACCTTGTTCGCATCAGGGAATCTTCAGGCAAGGGTAGTCCTGCCCATGTTTACAGGCTTTCTGTTTCCAAAAATCCAAGTGTTAGATCTGTCTATCCTATGGGTGCTAAAATTGGTTCCACCACCAAATTTGAAGTCATTGGCTCCAACCTTACCCTTCCTACTGTAGAACTTAAAACCCCAGATCGCATTGGTTATCAGGCTTTTCCCAATTCTAATCTTTTGTTTGATGTTCGTAATGTTACGGAGTATCTTGAAAATCCTACCGGTGTTAATTCTTCTGCCATCGCTGCTTTTCCCTGTGCAATCAATGGTAGGATACTAAAGGTTGATGAAATTGACTCTTGGCATTTAGATCTAGAAGCAGGTCAAAAACTTCAATTTGAATCACGAGGGCTCGCTCTGGGATCCCCTTGCAGGCCTAAAATTTCAATTGCTGATGCCACGGGAAAAGAGTTGGCTTCTGCTGTTTCAATTGCAGAACTTGATCCTGTTTTACTTTTTAATCCCACGGCCAAGGGGAAATACACTTTAAAAATTGCCGAGGAAATCCCTGCTCGTGCCGGGGTATCTTTCACTTACCGTATTCTGGTGCATACCGAAACTAGCAAACTCCCCATTATTAACTTCGTTGAAAATTCACTTACCGTTCTAAGATCTGGGGAGGCTACACTTAATTTGAAAATTGAACGTCCTCCAGGTTTTGATTCTAAAATTGACGTATCATTTAGCGCTTTGCCCCAAGGGGTTGTTATTATTCCGGCGGCGCCTTTCTTTGCGAAGGGCGCAAGTCAGGTTGCAGTAAAAATTAAAGCTAACCCTGAAACTAAAATAGATTCTTTCCTCCTTGGTGTTTCTGCAACCATTCCAGAACAATCGCCCGTTGTTGCCCATATACAATCAAAACCCAGTGATTTTTCTGTCGATAAAGTTCGGGTTGCTGTAGCTTTGCCTTGCCCGTTTAAAATCGTTGGCGAATACAACATGAAGTGGGGGAGTCGTGGCGGTACACTTTCCCGTAATTATAAACTTGAGCGCTTGGGTTATGATGGCCCTATTATTGTTGATGTTGCTGATAAGCAAGCTAGACATCTTCAGGGGGTTCATGGCGTACCTAAAGTTATTCCTGCAGGCGCCGTTGAATTTGAATATGCAGTTCAACTCGGACCATGGATGGAAATAGGTCGAACAAGTAGAATATGCGTTGCAGGAGTTGCTACGATTAAAGATCAAGGCGTTGATCACATAGTTAGTTACTGCTCTGTTAACCCTAACGAACAAATGATTGCAGTGCTGGAATCAGGTAAACTTGATGTTTCATCTGCATCGCCTAATATTGGATATGAGGCTGGAAAAACCACTCTGATTCATCTCGAAATATTTCGTGCACCCGGATTAATTGGAGATGTTTCAATTGAAACTGTATTTCCTGATTGGACCGGAATAAAAAATGTTACAGCAATCGTAAAAGCAGAAACTAGTAAAGTCTCAATTGAAGTTCCCATTCCTTCAGTTTTAGACGCAGCATTTCCGGTTTACATAAATTCTAACTTGAAGCAAACTAACTCATCCCATGAAGCAAAGTTAAAACTTGAATTAGTACCCAAGGCTATATCTGTAAGATAAAATCGTTTAAGCGATAATGTTTTTGACGACCTGCCCCGGTTGATTATCGGTCAAAGCCATTTCCTGACCATTTCTTTGATAGGTAAGCTTTTTGTGATCCAAACCGAATAGATGAAGTATGGTTGCTAGTAAATCGTAATGATTCACCACATCTTTTACCGCATGATGGCCGAAATCATCAGTCGCACCATGCACATGCCCCGCTTTAACCCCGCCACCAGCCAACCACCAAGTGAAACCATAGGTGTTATGGTCTCTGCCGATTTTTGTTGGCCCTGTATCGTTTTGAATCACAGGTAACCTACCCATCTCGCCTCCCCAAGTTACCAAAGTTGAATCAAGTAGGCCTCTTTGTTTTAGATCCATTACAAGTGCCATAGATGGTTGATCGACTTGCTTGCAGTTAATGGGCAATGCTGATACTAATCCTCCGTGATTGTCCCACATTTGGTTTCGCGAAAGAATTTGTACGAACCTCACTCCGCGTTCAATCAGCCTTCTTGCGATCAGGCATCGGGCGGCGTATTCAGCGCATGCTGGGTTGTCCATGCCATAAAGTTTTTTAGTTGATGCGCTTTCCTGAGAAAGATCCATCGCCTCTTTACCCGCTGATTGCATTCTTGCTGCTAGTTCATATGTCGCAATTCGCGCTTCCAACTCAAGTTCCCATGGATGCCTCTGCTTGTGTTCCTGGTTAAGTGCATCCAAAAATGATAGTAACCGTTCCTGAGGTTTTCCCTTTAAATGTGTAGGCGGATCGAGGTTCAATATCCTTGGCTCTTTTGATCTTACCACCGTTCCTTGAAACATTGATGGTAACCAGCCGTTTGAAAAATTGGAAACACCTAGTACGGGAAGGCTGGCTGGATCGGTTAATACAACATAAGCCGGGAGATTCTGGTTTTCAGTGCCCAATCCATATCCAAGCCAACTTCCAAATACAGGTCGACCCGCGCCGACTTTCCCTGTGTTTAATGCTTCGATTGACTGGCCATGATTGTTTACACCTGTATGCATAGATCGTACCACGGTAATTTCGTCGACGATCTGAGCTGTGAACGGCAGTAATTCTGATAGTTCTATGCCTGATTTTCCGTGTTTCTTGAATTTCCATGGTGAGGCCCAAACCTTGTTGCTGGCTTGGTCGGTGGAATCGTATTTGATTGTTCCTGGAAAAGGTTTGCCATTAAAGCGATCCATTTCTGGTTTGGGATCGAATAGGTCATGATGGCTGGGCCCACCTTGCATGAATAGTGAAATCATCGCATTTGCTTTGGGGGCATGGTGGGGCTGTTTTGCCGAAAGATCAAATTTCCGCTGTTCCAAATCGGGCCTGATTGGGGCTCCCAGCAACCCGTCATTGTGCATCATCCACATTGCTGCAACGCTTCCCAAACCCATTGACGATTCTGCCAAGAATTTTCTTCGTGAATGAATATTATGCATCCTGAGAAGCCTTCCGTTTATTAATCAACATAAAGGAACCGGTTCGAAATTAATAAGCCCTGACAAAAGGCAGTCAATGATTGTAATTCCGGATTGCTTTCTTTTTTGACCACAGACTTTGAGAAAGAATTGGTTTGCTCCTTGATAAATGCCAGTGATAAATCGCATTCATCCTTGGTTGGGCTTGATGTATAAATGAGTGTCCATGCTAATTTGATTTGTTCTTCTATATTAGCTGGCGCTTCTTTTTGCAGTTTTAATGCTAAATGCTCTGCATGTTCTTGGATGAATTGACTGTTGAGCATCAATAGCGATTGCGTGGAGGAAGTTGAAAAATTACGGTGCTCACAATTAGGGGTTACAATTGGTGCATCGAAAGATTCAAATACCGCTAGCGGTGTGCTTCTTCGTACCTGTATGTAAATGCTCCTTCGGAATTCCTCGCCTTTTAGATCAACTTTTTTTCCGGTGAACCTTCCAGCCCCATCTCTCGTATCAGTGCCTATTATAATCTGCCCATAATCGTCTGGGGTAACAGGCACTGGCGGGCCATAAAGCTTTTCATTAATTTTTGAACTAATTCTTAAAATAGAATCGCGGATCGATTCTGCTTCCATCCTTCGTACATTCATTCTTCCTAATAATTTGTTTGCAGGGTCTACCTTTTGTAGCATTTCAGTTCGCAAACTTGTTTGTTTATAAGTATTGCTGGTCATTACAAGTTTGTGAAACTCCTTAAGGTTCCAACCTGACTTCATGAAGTTTAAAGCGAGCCAGTCGAGGAGTTCGGGGTGACTCGGAGCTTCGCCTAGTTTTCCAAAGTCTGCCGGATTACCTGCAATACCTTGACCGAAATGATGCATCCAAAATCGATTTACTAAAACTCGAGATGTCAGTGGGTGGTTTTCCGAAACCAATGACTTGGCAAATGCCAACCTTCTTCCCGTCGTCGGAATTGAAGAGTCGTCTTCTGGTATCACCCCAAGGTTGTGGCTTGCAAATAAGTCGAAATGCCCCGGTTTTATCAATTCTTTTGGTTGCTCGTAATCTCCGCGTTCAAACCGATTTGTTGTCGGGGTTATACCGGGTTCTTCAGTCAATACTCGATAAGATGCAATCGCCGGTTTTAATGACCTGATTTTTTCTGCTTCATCAGTGTAGGCTTTAAATTCAAGGCTAAGTTTTGCATCTCTTTGGATAATCAATGCCGCATTGACATTGGAATTCGGGTAATCCGATAGAATCTTTTTCTGTGCTACATTCCTTTTTAATATCGGAGTTTCGAAAGCTTTTTTGATTTCTGAGTGTAGGTTGGTAGGAACTTTTTCTAGTGATTTTTCAAATTCCACTTTTTGAATCGTATTTAGGAGTTCAGTCTTTTTCTTGTCGATTGCCAATGCTTTTGCCTCTAATTCCGCACTTTTTGTTTTGTCCTGCGGGTATTGGATTTTTATCTCTCTGCTTGCAATTGTTTTCCAGGCCTTCCAGTTCAATGCGGGTTCGAAAATTGCCCTTAGCTTGTAGTAGTCCGCTTGGGATATCGGGTCATACCGATGGTTATGGCACTGCGCACATTGGGTGGTTAGTCCTAACAATGATGTTGAAACGATCTGAATCGTATCTGCAATAGTTTGATTACTAGATAATTTTATGTTTACATCTTTTGCTGAACTCCCATCCGGGGCCATTCTTAAAAAACCGGTTGCGATTAGTTTTTCTAAATCTGCAGATGAGGTGGATTGGTATGGCGCCTTTAATAATTCATCCCCTGCAAGTTGCTCTATGATGAATTGATTCAGCGGCTTGCCTTCATTTAGGGATCTGATCACATAATCACGATAATGGTATGCGCTCGTTCTTATTATGTCAGATCCATCAAAACCTTCTGAATCTGCATAACCAGCCACATCCAACCAATGCCGCCCCCAGCGCTCGCCATAATGCGGCGATTTAAGCAGCATGTCTATCTGCTTTTCGTAAGCGTCAGTGGAGTTGTCGTTTAAGAAAAAGTCGAGTTCAAGAGGTGTTGGCGGCATGCCAATAAGATCAATAAATGCTCTGCGCAATAAAAGGTGCTTTTCAACATTTTTACTCAGTGTTAGTCCTTTTGATTCCAACTTGTGTAATACAAATGCATCAATCGGATTTTTTACTAAAGATGTGTTTTTAATCTGGGGAATTATCGGGTCTTTGATTTTTCTAAAAGCCCAATGGTTTCTTTCGTTTTCCGTTATCATGAAACCAGATGCAATCTTATCAGGTTCGATGCTTGCAGTCTTGGCGCCAGTGCTAATCCATAACTTTAATAACTCTATTTCTTGCTTATGTAATTTCTTCTTACCTGGAGGCATTTCCTGAGAATCTACTTTAGCTATTAACAAACTTTTCTCGGGAGCACTTAATACTATGCTAGGGCCAGTATCCCCGCCTTTTACTATAAGTTTCTTAAGCCTTAAATCTAATCCACCTTTTAGTTTTTCTCCCTCACCGTGGCATTCAAAACAATGAGTTTTTAGTAGGGATCTTACTTCCTGTTCAAATAAAGGAACTTCAGGATTAGAAAATCCTAAGGTCATTAACAGTAGTTGAGTTATAACATGATTCATAGGTTTGATTCATAAGCAGTTTTCTACTAGAATCATACCACAAAGTGGCTTATAAGAACTAAAACTTATCTCGAATTTAAGGTGATTTTAAAAATAGGCCATTCGCACTGGTTTATATAAAATAAGTTATTTGAATCCTGCTAATTGAGTCTTAACACTTTTTTAAAGATAATTTAAACCCAGTGCGAATGCCTATATTCATAAATATTATTGTTGCTGTTGTTGGTTTTGTTGAATATTAATAACACCCAACTCTTTCTCCAATACGCAACTATTTGATTTTTTAATTGTAATGTTTCCTCCCAAATGTTTTTCTTTTTTAAAATTTGGAGTCATAGAAGCCAAGCACGCAATTGGTTTTATTTGCACCCTTGGCAAAGTTACGGTTTTTATCCATAGTTTTTTGATTGTTCCCCCCTGTTCTTTTAAAACATCAATCCAGGACAATATTACCTCTGCACATAGCGTGCCAATTCTATGAGTATTTTTATTGGTGCCCTTGTTTGTGCAGGAATTGGCGTAAAATTATTCGTTTTTTTGTTTAAGGTGGAAAGCGTTTTTTTAAAGTCGTGCTTAAGAAATAGGCGCGCTGCATCTAAAGTGTTCGTTTTTTGCTTGTTCCAAATCTTCATTAACTAACAAATACCCCGCCGGCGTTGTTTGGATTACCGCTATAGAATGAAAAAAGCAGATCCAAAGCTGGGAAGCTGTAGCCGTTTACTTGGGGGCCGCCGCCAGGCCCAGCACCGGTGAGCAAGTCTGCGATACCATCTCCATTTCCATCGCTAATTCCTACCCTCGCCCCTCCGCCGAAGTTTTCATCATATGCTAAAAATTGATTAAGCAACGCTCCTGTGTAAGGGTCCCAAATTGCTACTACCGGCCCACCGCCTTCCCCTGCTCCTGTTACTACTTCAAATCTTCCATCATTCCCGATATCGCCAACTGCAACAAAAATTCCCCCTCTGAAATCTGAAGGATAGGCATACCATTGGCTGATTATTTCTAATGTTTTTCCATCGAACACCTTTACATGCGAATTTCCCCCTGAACCAGTTCCTGTTACTAGTTCTGCAAAACCATCCTCATTGATGTCAATTGCTGCGACACTTACCCCGCCATTAAAGTTTTCTTGATAGGCAAAAAAGGATCGCAATACATTTTGCGTTAGCCCATCAAAAATTTTAATGTGTGGCCCACCACCGCTTCCAGCCCCAACTACAATGTCCATGATTCCATCTGAGTTAAAATCAGCGATTGCTACAAAAATGCCCCCTTTAAACGCTGGATCAAATGCAAAGAATGTTTGTATTACTGTTCCTGTTTCGGAATCCATTACCATTAATGCTGGCCCGCCCCCCGGCCCTGCAGCTATTATCGTTTCCATTTTTCCATCATGGTTCATGTCTCCCATTGCGATTCGAAGCTCACCAGAAAACCCGGGAAATGGCATAACTGAATTTATTTGTTTCCCCGTGTCTTGGTCGATCAGATTTACCGTGCTACTTACACCATCTATAAAAGAAGAACTTGATGCAGTTATTCTTCGTGGGGGCGTAGGTGTGGGCGAAGGCGTTAGGATAGGTGCCGGTGTAGGTGTTGGTGTAGGTGTTGGTGCCGGGCTAGGTGCCGGGCTAGGTGCAGGTGTAGTGGTATCTACGGTCATTGAAATTGTGTTGGAAGCGATGCTGGGATTACCCGCGCCATCAGTAAAAGTGTTAGCCAAGACATTGAAGGTTGCGGTGGTGGTGCTGTTTGCAGTCGGGGTGAAGGTAGCGGTGTAAGAAGTACCAGAACCAGAGAAGCTTGAGAGTGCACCACCCACCACAGTGATATTGGAAGAAATTAAAGCCGTCGAAGCAGCTTCGCTGAGGGTGAAGGTTAAGGAAGCGGTCTCGCCGATCCTCAAAGAAGTTTTATTAGAAGCGATTGTAATGGTAGGTGCGACCGTATCGACGGTAATGGAGAGCTGAGTAGCAGCAGTGTTGTTGTTGCCTGCGGTATCGGTGAAAGTGTTAGCCAAGACATTGAAAGTAGCTGGAGTTGTACTGTTATTAGTAGGGGTGAAGGTAGCGGTGTAAGTTAAACCTGAATTCGATAAGGCGCTCAGTGTGCCACCTACTGTGGTTATATCGCTTGCGGTAAAGTTGGAAGAAGCTTCACTGAGGGTAAAGGTAATGGTGGCGGTCTCGCCAATCTTCAAAGTAGTTTTATTAGAACTAATGGTAATGGTTGGTGCAGCGGTATCAATGTTAATCGAGAGTTGAGAAGCCGCGGTGTTGTTATTACCCGCGGTATCAGTGAAGGTGTTAGCTGCGACATTAAAGGTAGCAGTGGTGGTGCTGGTTACAGTTGGTGTAAAGGTAGCAGTGTAAGTCAAACCAGAACCAGCGAAGTTAAAAAGTGCTCCGCCAGCCACAGTGATATTGGAAGAGATTAACGCCGTAGAAGCTGCTTCACTGAGCGTGAAGGTGAGGGTAGCGATCTCGCCTGATTTCAAAGCAGTTTTATTAGAACTAATAGTAATGGTAGGTGCAGTGGTATCTACCTGGACTGTGAACTGAGGAGCAGCGGTGTTGTTGTTGCCTGCAGCATCGGTGAAGGTGTTAGCTGCGACATTGAAAGTTGCGGTGGTGGTGCTGTTAGCAGTTGGGGTGAAAGTAGCGGTGTAAGAAGTGCCGGATCCGGAGAAGCCTGATAATGCTCCACCAGTCACAGTGATATTGGAAAAGATTAAGGCTGTCGAAGAAGATTCACTGAGAGTGAAGGTTAAGTTAGCGGTCTCGCCTGACTTTAAAGCAGTTTTATTTGAAGCGATAGTAATGCTGGGTGAAGTGGTATCCACGGCAACAGAGAGTTGCGTAGCAGCGGTGTTGGGATTGCCCGCTGCATCGGTGAAGGTTCCAGAGGCGACATTAAAGGTCGCAGTGGCTGTGGTGTTTGCGGTTGGGGTGAAAGTAGCGGTGTAAGAAGTGCCAGAACCAGAGAAGCTTGAGAGTGCACCACCCACCACAGTGATATTGGAAGAGATTAAGGCCATCGAAGCAGCTTCGCTGAGAGTGAAGGTTAAGTTAGCAGTCTCTCCAATCTTCAAAGTAGTTTTATTAGAAGCGATAGTAATGGTGGGTGCAACGGTATCGACACTCACGGAGAGCTGAGTAGCAGCGGTGTTATTATTACCCGCAGCATCGGTGAAGGTATTAGCCAAGACATTGAAAGTAGCTGCAGTAGTACTGTTATTAGTGGGAGTAAAGGTAGCAGTGTATGTTAAACCAGACCCAGCGAAGTTAGAAAGTGCTCCACCTACCACAGTGATATTGGAAGAGATTAAGGCCGTTGAAGCCACTTCACTGAGCGTGAAGGTGAGGGTGGCAGTCTCGCCTGACTTCAAAGCAGTTTTATCAGAAGAAATGGTAATGGTAGGTGCAACGGTATCTACGGTAATGGAAAGCTGAGTTGCAGCAGTATTGTTGTTGCCTGCTGCATCGGTGAAGGTGTTAGCAGCGACATTAAAAGTAGCGGTGGCAGTGCTGTTAGTATTCGGGGTGAAGGTAGCGGTGTAAGAAGTTGCAGAGACTACGGTCAAGGCGGAGAGAGTTCCACCTGTGGTAACGATATCACTTGCAGCAAAGTCAGAAGCCGCTTCGCTGAGGGTGAAGGTGATGGTGGCTGTTTCGCCAATCCGCAAAGCAGTTTTATTAGAAGCAATGGTAATCGTTGGTACAACGGTATCTACGGTGATGGAGATTGTATTTGAAGCGGTATTGTTGTTGCCCGCAGTGTCGGTGAAGGTGTTAGCCAAGACATTAATAGTAGCTGGCGTAGTACTGTTATTATTCGGGGTGAACACTGCGGTGTAAGAAGTAGAGGAGATTGTGGTCAAGGCGGAGAGTGTTCCACCCGTGGTAACGATATCACTTGCGATAAAGTCAGAAGCTGGTTCACTGAGTGTGAAGGTTAAGGTGGCAGTCTCGCCTGACTTCAAAGCAGTTTTATTTGAAGTTATGGTAACCGTTGGAGAAATGGTATCGACGGTAACGGAAAGTTGAGTAGCAACAGTGTTGTTATTGCCTGCGGCATCGGTGAAGGTGCCTGCTGCGACATTGAAGGTTGCAGTGGTGGTGCTGTTTGCAGTTGGTGTAAAAGTTGCGGTGTAAGTTAAACCAGAACCAGAGAAGTTTGAGAGTGCACCACCAGTTGCAGTTACATCGCCAATTGCAAAGTTGGACAAAGATTCGCTGAGCGTGAAGGTTAAGTTAGCGGTCTCGCCAGCCTTAAGCGTGCTCTTGTCAGAACTAATATTTATGGTTGGTGCAGTGGTATCTGCAATATTGATGCTTTGGTTGGCACTGGTCAATCCAGTTGAGGCAAAGGTTAAGGTGTAAGCAGTTCCAGAGGTGCCGCTGATGCCAACATTGGTAAAGGTGGCGATGCCATTAATTGCATTGACAGTGGCGGTACCAAGGGTGGTAGCACCAGTGCTAACAGTCATCGTAACTGCAGCGGTGCTATTGCTGACCGTGTTGCCTGCGGCATCTTTGATAGTGATGACAGGTTGGGTGGTGAAGGCTAAACCGCTTGTGCTTCCCGCTGAGGGAGTGGAAAGTATTACTTGGGTTGCAGTGCCAAAGGCATTAAATTCATAGGCGCCGATGCTGGGAGCGGTGGAAGATCGTGTAAAGCCGCGCTGATCCAAACCAAAAATTGGGGAGGCATTGCTAATGGTTGCATTGCCAGCATTGATGGCAGGGCTGCCAGAACCTAAAGCCATGGTGAAGGTTGAGCCTCCGTTGTTTTGTAGGGGGCCGAGGTTGAGTTGTTCAGTGGCGACCGTGGTGGCCCAGGAAAAATTTGGAAAGGTTACAATGTTGTTTGTTGCAGAAGTTGGGTTACTTGGATCGCCAGAAGGAATAAGATTAACAGTGCCTACAGTGCTTCCAGAGCTTGTTGAATAATCGTAACCAATATTATTGGCGATTATCGTGTTGGCAATGTTGAGGGTGCCCCAATTGTAGATGCCGCTGCCGTTGGTAGCGGAGTTGCCTGAGAGGGTTGAGTGAGAGACGGTAAGGGTGGCCCCACTATTGTTGCAAATGGCACCGCCGCGGGTGCTGCTTTGGGAGCTGATTGCAGAATTGTTGGCAAGGGTAGAATTGTTGACGGTGAGGGTGCCAGAATTGGAGAAGCCGCCGCCGTTGGATGCGGAATTGCCAGAGATGGTGGAATTGAAGACGGTGGCTGTGCCGCTAGTGCCATTGAGGATGCCACCGCCGCTCCCAAATACGGAATTGTTGGAGAGTGTGGAATTGGAAACGGTGAGGGTGGCTGTGCCGCTACTGCTATTGAAGATGCCGCCGCCGGAATTTCCGAAATTGTTGGAGAGATTGGAATTGGAAACGGTGAGGGTGCCAGAGTTATAGATGCCGCCACCGACGCCGCCAGCATTGCCAGAATTTCCAGAATTGCCTGAGATGGTAGAGTAGGAAACGGTGGCGGTGCCACTGATGCTATTGTAAATACCGCCGCCATTACCAAAGCCGTAGCCGTCTGCGATATTGTTGGAGAGGGTGGAATTGGAGACGGTGAGGGTACCGGAGTTATAGATGCCGCCTCCATAAAATGATGAATTGCTGGAGATAGTCGAATTGGAAATGGCCAGAATACTGGAATTATTGAACGCCCCTCCTTTGCGATTATAAGTTTTTGCCCCGGAAACCGTGACACCTGAGATGGCAAGATTGCCACCAGTAGCGATGTTGAAAACATTAAAATTTCTACTGGTATTAATTGTGCCAGAGGAATTATCCAAACCGCTGATGATAAGCGAGGTAGCGCCTATGCCTGTGATAGTAAGGGTGCCAACTGTGCCACCGGTAATAGCAGTACTGACATTTAAGACGGTAGGCAATGCAGAAGCTAGGGTGATTATGTAGGCACTGGCACCAGTTAAATTAAAACTGATTTGATCATCGCCGGGAGTGGTGTTGGCCAAAGTGATGGCTTCACGAAGAGATCCTGATCCCGAATTTGCAATTGTAGTAACGAAGAAGTTTGAAGAAAAAACAGGGGTGATGCTTTGGGTGGCACTGGTCAATCCAGTTGAGGCAAAGGTAAGTGTGTAAGCAGTTCCATCGGTGCCGCTGATGCCCACATTGGTAAAGGTGGCGATGCCATTAATTGCATTGATAGTGGCAAAACCAATAATGGTAGCGCCACTGCTTACAGTCATGGTGACAGAAGCGGTGCTAGTGGTAACGGTGTTGCCTGAGGCATCTTTGATGGTGATGACAGGTTGGGTGGTGAATGCTAATCCACTAGGTGCACCTGCTGCGGAGGTGGTGATGGATGTTTGAGTAGCTGGGGCATCAACCGTATAAGTTTGGCCAGCGAAGTTTGCTGGGTTGTTGGTGGTGTTAAGGAAAACGCTGATGTTGTCGCTGCCTTCGTTGGCGGTCGCAATGTCTGGTTTGGAGTCGCCATTGATGTCTGCAATGGTCACGGAATAGGGCGTTGTGCCTGTGGTAAAGTTAACTGCGGTTTTAAAAGTTCCATCCCCATTGCCTGCAAGAAGGCTGATGGAGTTGATGGGACTGACAATGTTGTTATAGCTGTTTGCAACAGCAAGGTCTATTTTGCCATCGCCATCAAGATCTGCAGCGGCAACAGAAACTGGCCTGGTACCTGTAGAAGCAGAAGTTGCAGATTGGAATGTTCCGTTGCCATTGCCCAGAAGAATGCTGACATTTGCGGAGTTATAGTTGGCAGAGATTAGGTCTTTTTTGCCATCGCCATTAACATCGGCCATGATTACAGAGAATGGCTTCGTGCCTGCAGTAAGTGCGATAGGCGCTTTAAAAGAGCCATCGCCATTGCCGAGAAGAAGGCTTAAGCGCTCTAAAGAGTTAGGGGCAGTAAAGTTAGCGGTAGCGAGGTCAAGGAATCCATCGCCATTGATATCGCCCATGGCGACGGATTTTGGGCCGCTTCCCGTGGCAAAGTTGGTGGCTGCTATAAAAGTTCCATTGCCATTCCCTAGGAAGATGGAAATAGAATTGCTGCCGTAGTTAGCGGTAGCGATATCGAGTTTGGTGTCGGCATTAAAATCGCCAAGGACTACGGAAAGAGGTCCATTTTCGGTTGCGACAGCAGGTTTACTTATAAAAGAATTATTCCCATTGCCTAAAAATATGGATACAGTGCCGGGAATATTGGAGTCGTTAAAATTGTTGGCCGTGACTAGGTCGAGTTTGCTATCGCCATTGATGTCGCCGGTGGTAATACTTTGGGGTGTGTTTCCGGTATTAAAAGTGGTTTGCGTGTTGAAAGTTCCATCGCCAAAGCCAAGAAGGACGCTTATTTTGCTGTTGAAGCGGTTGGCGGTAATGATATCGGTGAAGCCATCGGCGTTGATTAGACCTGTGGTGATTGCGTGGGGGCCAGAGGATGTGCCCGTTGAATAATCGGTTTTGGCTGTGAAGGAAACACCTGGGAAATTTGTGCCGCCCAAAGGTTGGGAGGTGGAATTTCTAATAGTGTCGTTATCGATAAGGTTTAGGCTGATGGAGCCGGTGCCTGTGATGCCTAAAATTGTGACAGTGTAGGTGGCACCCGAACCTGTAACGGAAATCGAGGTGGAGGCAACCCCTCCGGATGTAGATGTTGTGAAGTCTGCGGAATCTACGCCAGTGACTGATTCGCTGAAGGAAACTGCATACGAGGCAGAGGTTGAGGCGGCAGTTCCCGCATTCCTGAGAATTGAAGTAACAGATGGGTTTACTGGGGTAATGCGTTCTTCGAGGCCTTCCAGAAAAGGTCGCTTCTTCTTGTTTGTGTATAACTTTTTATGGTTGAATACATGCAGGATAGGCTGTGAAAACAGCCTTAGCCATTGGTTCCACGAGATCATTGGGCGCATTCCATGGGGGCAATATGGAAACTAATCTGGTAATAGCACTTTTAAAATTGTAGCTGTATTAAATGCGATGTAAACAATTAAAAGGAATGTTTTAGTAAATAATTATAAAATATATATTAATTACGAGGGAAGCATTTCAGTAAGCTAAGATTTGATAGCAAGGAATGGTTCGCCTTCATTGAGAGTGGGGCGCTCGGGCCGACCCTTATATTTGTAAACAAGGCCCATGTTATCAAGACCCATAAGGTGAAGGATGGTTGCGTGAAGGTCGTGGACATGGAGTTTGTTTTCGATGGCTCGAAGGCCAAGCTCATCCGTGGCGCCGATAGTCTGCCCGCCTTTAACGCCACCGCCCGCCATCCACATGGTAAAACCCGTGGGGTTGTGATCTCTGCCATCGCCTTTTTCACTCATGGGGGTTCGGCCAAATTCGCCACCCCATACCACGAGTGTGCTATCGAGAAGTCCGCGTCGTTTTAGATCAATAAGCAGGGCGGCCACAGGTTGATCCATGCCTTTGCAAAGCGATTTATGGTTTTCCTCGAGCTTGCCATGTGCATCCCATTTGCTGCCTGCGCCATGGTAAATTTGAACAAAGCGAACGCCTCGTTCGACTAGCCTTCTGGAAAGCAGGCAAAGCTTGGCCATGTTAGCGGTTTCTTTTTGATCGAAGCCGTAGAGGGTTTTTGTTGCTGCGGATTCTAGAGAAATATCAACAGCCTCAGGGGCCTTTGCTTGCATGCGGAAAGCGAGTTCGTAGCTGTTAAGGCGGGCATCCAATTCGGATTGTTCTGGGTGGTTGGCTGCGTACTTTTGGTTGATCAATTTGAGAAGGTCTAATTTGCCACGTTGTTGGTTTTCAGAAACGCCCTCGGGGGTGTTGAGGTTAGGGATGGATTCAATACCCCCTTGGATGCGAATGCCTTGATACACTGCGGGCATGAAGCCAGCGCTCCAATTTCTGGGGCCGTTCACTACCTGGCCTTGGTTGTCTTGAAGCACAACAAAAGCAGGCAGGTTTTGGTTTTCAGTTCCTAGTCCATAAGTGGCCCATGAACCAAGCGATGGCCTGCCACCAATGATCGAGCCAGTATTCATTTGGCAAACACCTGCGGAGTGGTTGATACCATCTGCGACGCAAGAACGAATAACAGCGATATCATCAAGCATATTTGCGGTATGTGGTATAAGTTCGGAAGCCCAAGTGCCCGCTTTGCCATGCTGTTTCCAAGTTCTGGGGCAGCCTAAAAGTGGAGACCTACTTTCGCCCATGGAAGTGATGACATTACCAAAGCTATCGGGGAGGGGTTTACCTGCAAGCTTGTTGAGCAAAGGTTTGGGATCGAATAAGTCGATCTGGCTGGGGCCACCTTCCATGAAAAGGAAGATAACAGATTTAGCCTTGGCGAAATGCTGGGGTATTTTGGAGGAGAGTGGATTTGAGATGATCGAATCATTAGCAGTAGCGTTTTCTGCCAAGAGGGAGTTGAGGGCAAGGGCCCCAAACCCAGAGCCTGCCTGGGCAAGCCATTGCCTTCGTGAGGAAGGCGAGTTTCGTAAGTTTGAGAAGTTGTGTTTATGCAGCATGTTTATCGAGCCTTCTAAGTTGATTCGGTGTCTAGTTGGATTATTCCACATACAGAAATTCGCTTGAGTTCAAAAGGACTTGGCAAAAATCGATCCAAGCGTTGTTTTGGGCATCGGATTTATTCGAAAGGGTTTTACCCGAAATTTGAATATGCAGGTGGTTGTCAGAGGCATCTCTGAAAACATCGGGCTTCGATTCAAACTGCCAATAGCCAACAGTTTGTTTCCCCAATCCTTCACGGGTAAATAAGAGTTGGTCTACACCCAAAGCGATGTTTGAAAGCCTGATATCATCGATCAGGCCATCGAAATTACCACTGTTGTTTGCATAAACCGAGCCAATAGTCATGGGTAGGTTGTTGGTGAACTCGCCTAGGATTGAATGTTCGACTTTGGAAACGAGCAATGGTTCATCATCGTTGGAGAGGTCTTTGAGGAAAAAGGTAGCAAGACCCTTCGCGGTTTTTGTTGCAGGGGTAAATGCGCATCCGATGTAATAAGGTTTATTGAGAGTGATATGTTGATCAGAGAAAATTGCTTCTTCTCCTATTTCACCATTCATCTTTTTACCAGTAATCTGAAGAACCAGAGTTTGAGGTTTTCTGCGAGATTGCTTCCCAGTAATACCTAACGACCAGCCAGTCTTTTTGCTGTCAGAGTTGCGGTTGGCAACTAAAGTCCGAACAGCTCCTGTTTCCGCAACGGATTTTGGGAGAGCGAATGTTTCGATAGTGAAACTTGAGTTTGGGAAAAGATCGGAATGAGGCACCGTAAGAGAGATTGAGGATGCCAAGTTTAATTCGGCTGCCTGTCCATCGCGGAAGGGGATTTTTCCTGAGGCGAAAGTGGCGGAAGGAGATGCTGCTTTTTTAGGATCGATTCGTTTAGCCTGCAATTCGAGAAACGAGCTAGAGATGTTAGCTTCCTCAGGGTTAGGCACCCTTCCAAAAGCTAGCTTGTAAGCCAGATCGATTCGTTTTTTAGGATCAGATTCTTCTTTGTTAAGTCTCTCTGCAAATGCACGTGCGCGAGCCAGCATAAGGGGGCTATTGATGAGTAATAAAGATTGGACGGGTGTGGTGGTGATCTGTCTGCTGGATGCACTGCTAAACCAATAGGGGGCATCAAAAACATCGAGCAAAGGGTCGCGGTTGTTGCGAATAATTTTGGTGTAAATGGATCTACGGGCATCAGCACTTGAAGCGCCGGGCCCTCCCGACTGCAACTTGATTTCTCCCGTGGTTGCATAAATTGCATCCCGTATTTGCTCTGCATCTAGCCTTTTAATAGTACCGTGCCAAAGATACTTGTTTTCTGGGTCTATCAATCTGTTGGCTTCTAAATCGGGATGATTCGAGCTTTGACGATAGGTTGCAGAAGTAACCATCAGGCGATGAAGTTTCTTCAGGCTAAAATTGTTTTCTGTGAAGTAGGAAGCAAGCCAATCGAGTAATTCTGGGTGCGAAGGTGGGTCACCTAATTTGCCAAAATCGCTAGCATTGGAAGCAAGGCCTTTGCCGAAATGTTGCTGCCAAATCCTGTTCACCATTACTCTTGAGGTGAGGGGGTTGTTTTTGTCAGCAATCCAATTAGCAAGAGCGGATCTTCTGCCGGAGCTTTTCAAACCATTAGCGGGGGGATTAATAAGAGCAGGTTTATCATCAAGGATAGTCAGGAACCCCGGTTCGATATTGGTGTTTCCCTTTTTTGGAATGGTTGTTTCCGCAGCAATTGGGCCTACATCCTTTACTATCAATGGCCTTGGAAGTGGTGTGGGTTTGAGATTATCAAATGCAGATAGCTGTTTCTTTAGTGCGAGGTATTTTTCTTTCTCGTCTTTCTTAATGTGGGTTTCGATGCGTTGGAATTCGTAGAGTGCCTGTCTGTAAGAGAGTTCAGCTAGTTGATGTTCGTAAGTGGTTCGCTCGGAAGGTTTCTTGCGCATCATGGCTTGAATATCTAAGGGGAATCTGGTGATGGCACCTTCCTCAGCCTTTTTGATAGAAGGCTTTTCGATTGCTTCGATTTCTTTGCGAAGCGCCAAGGTTTTATCTTCCCAAGCCTTTAATTTAGTTTGATAAGCTGCTTTTTCTTCCGTCGTGCCTGCATCGATGTTTTCTAAGGGCAATACGCCGCTAAAGAACGCACGCAATCTAAAATAATCCTTCTGTAAAATAGGATCAAATTTGTGATCATGGCATCTTGCACATTGTAAACCCATACCCATGAACACATCGCTTGTGGTGTCTGTCAGATCATCAAGAATTATGTTCCACTGGGTGCGCACATCGCGCTGATTGTATTCGTAAATCCAATGGCGGAGGTAGCCGGTTGCAATAAGGGCATCGGGCTTATCCGGAAACAGTTCATCGCCCGCAATTTGTTCTTTGATGAAAAGATCGTAGGGTTTATCTGCGTTGAAACTATTCACAACATAGTCGCGGTATAGCCAGGCTTGAGGCCGGTATTCGTCAAGTCGATAACCATCGCTTTCAGCGTAGCGGACAAGATCAAGCCAGAACCTTGCTGATCTTTCGCCGTACTGTTGCGAATTCAAAAGATGATCAACCATTGAATCGTAGGCGTTTGGAGATTGATCATTGACGAAACGATCAACTTCCGCAGGGGTGGGGGGTAAACCGGTGAGATCAAAATAAAGCCTTCGGGCAAGAATGCGTTTTTCAGCTTCGGGTGCGGATGTGAGTTTGTTTTGGGAATGTTTTTCGGAGATGAAATGATCGATACCGTTTTTAGCCCAATTGCCACCTGTGGTTGGAACGGTTTTTTTAATAACGGGTTGGAAGGCCCACCACTTGCGGTCTTCTTCTGTTATTTTACCTGGGGTTCGTTTAGCAGAAGAATCCGGGCTAGCAGGCCAGAGGGCGCCTTTCTTGATCCATGAAGATATATCGCTAATATCCTGGTCCGATAACTTGCCCTTGGGAGGCATTTTGAATTCTTGATTGGTGTGAGATATAGCTTCAACTAATTTGCTTTTTTCGGGCTTCCCCACAACGATTGCAGAACCGGAGTCGCCGCCTTCCAGCATACCTGCAAGGGAATCAAGAACCAAGCCGCCTTTGTTCTTTTTGGATTCATGGCTATGGCAGGAGAAACATTTTTGTTGAAGAATGGGTTTGATCTTGGTGTTAAACAGTTCCGCATCGCTTGCAAAAACGCTTGGGTTGTAATTGCCCAAAATAAACCAAAGCAAGGTGAACTTGGCCAAGATTGAAAGCATATTATTTGATGAGTATGGCATACTTGGATAAACCTAAAGAGTTAATTATTCCATAATTTATGATAGCCTAAACAAGCGATTAAATTAATAGGAAAGGCGTAAGTATTTAAGGAAATCATTGAGAAAGGGTGCCTATAAGTAGAATCTGCCCAACTCGGATTTTTGTACCCTGATATTTCGGGGTTTTTAGCTCGGATGCTGGGTCTTTTAGTCTAAAACTCACGCTGCTCCGGTCGGGTTGATCGGGGTGGATTTCGATTTTTACAGAGTGTTCTTTTTCAGGGTCCAGACCCTCCGCAAGGTTTAAAGTTGCAATTCTGTGGTAAGTGCAATAGCTATCAAATCTTGGAATTGGTTTGGTAGAGGTTTTTTCGTCAATGGTGATTATAACTTGGCCGCCATCGGGGCCGAGTAAATCATAAAGCTTAGCGGTTGACCCTTTGAATTTAAAAGCAATGGTTGCACCGGGTGAGGAAGACTCATAAATAGTTCCCAAGCGGTTTTGGAATTTTTTTGCTAGGTCCTCATCTTCTTTAAGTGCTTTCCATTCGCCTTTAAGCATACTAGGGGTCAGGGAAACCATCCTAGCGTTTTCCCAATTGGTTTTGATAAAAGGGGCTTTTGTTTTTATGGAATGATCGATAGGTTTTGGGTTAGCTGCTAGTTTTAGAAAAGCATCAGCAATAACATCGGCATAAATCTTATGGCCTTCATCCAAAGGGTGGACTCCATCAGATGAAAATCGAATCAATCCTTTTTCGGAAGGGCTATCGGATTGGTAAATTAATTTGCCCTGCTGTTGGAGTTGCGTGATTTTCAAGCCGACATTTATCGATGGAATCCCATAATGATCAGCAAGCATTTCCATGGCAGAAGCTGCGTTGGGGCACAGTTCTACGGCTAGTTCTTTTTCATAGCCAGTGCGGAATGTGTAAACAAAACAAATATCGGTTTTGGGGGAATGGGCCCATGTCTGCCTGATGATCCCTTCCATGCCTTGCCAAATTCTCTGCGAAGATGCGCTGCCATCATTAACCGCAAATTCAACAAACAAAAGGTCAGGATTATGATTTAAAGCATCTTTTTGAATTCTAAAAGCGCCAAGATCACTTCCTGTTCCGCCAATTGACGCGTGGACTTCTTCAATTTTGCAATTGGGGTATTGCTTTGCGAACCATTCTCTGGTTTTGGTTCGCCAACCCGGAGCTGCAGTAATTGAACCACCAAAATAAGCGATTTTTACAGGCTGCCCGGTTGCAAGCTTGTTGATGAAATTTCCGGTCCCATCCCGTGGTTTAAATAGTTCAGCTTTTACAGGGGTAACATCATTTGCCTGGGCAGTTTTGCTTGTTGAGTTTTTGATTATGAAATCGACGATGGGGGCGGGGTCATCTAGTCCATGGGGATGATGGCCAATACCTTTCTTGCGGATAAGGGTTATTTCGCCACCCATTTTTTTATATCGTTCCTCTATTAACCCAGTGTTTTCTTCCCACGGAACGACATCGTCTGCATCACCAAACACATGAAGAAGCGGAACCTTGGCATCTGCAAGGGGCTTGAGATTATCGATGGGGTTGAATTTGTAATCGAGTGCTTCCATTTCGTTTTTAAAGCCATAGACATCAAGAACAAGTTTCCAATCGCGGGGGCTTCCCTTACCTTTGCCTTTGCCACCCGGCCAGCTTTTAAAATCGCAAACAGGTGCATCAGCATAAATGCATGAAACTTTAGTGGGATTAGCCGCTGCCCAGTTGTAGCAATAAAGCCCACCTCTGCTTAATCCAACCAGTGCAGCTTTGGGGGCAAAACCATATTTAGTTGTAAGTTCGTTGTAAAAAGAATCCCAGTGCTTAACAGCGCGTGGTGCACCCAGCATATCTTGTACACGCATGTAAACGATGTGGAAGCCTTTGTCCAAAAGGGCTATATCGGGCGCTGGTTTGTGACCGAAAAATTCGCCATGCCAGACCCAGGGTCTTCCCATTGCTTCTTTTTTTGGAGTCACCACCAAAACTTGTTTCCCATCAACTTCAAAGTCGTATTTTTTGAATCCGTTCCAATTTGATTCTTTACCAGGGAATTTTAGCTCTTCTGCATGTGCAATAGAGGCAAAGAGAAATAGCCCTGCAAGAAAAGGTAGGCATATATTTCGAAGCATGATCAAAGGCCCTTTGAAATAGAACGTATTAAAAGAAAAGGTCGCATCTTAGAGGTAACTTAAGATGCGACCTGTAAAATTGAAAGCAACAAAAATGTTACTTGTTTTCAGAAGCATCCAGATCCTTCAGTTTGATGTTTTTCCATCGTACTTCCATGGTTTCAGTTTTTTTACCTACGCCATGAACTTGCAAAGCTATAAGGCCTTTAGGGGTAACATCGTCTTTAATATCTGCAGCAGGGACGCCATTGATGAAAGTCTTGATCGAATCACCCTTGCATTCGATCCTGAACTTATTCCATTCGTTGGACTTGAAGGCTTTGCGCGCAGCTTCATTTTCCTTGAGATCTTTAAGCCAGCCCCTGCGACCTTCATCATAAATGCCAGCAGAATATGCTCTGGCAGAGGGATCGATTTCGACTTGGTATCCATGGACCCTTCCTGCTGCGAATTTGAAGGTTTTGCCTTTGATTTCAGCAGTCTTTGCTTCTTCGAATACTTGGCTACGAATCTGCACCCCTGAGTTTAAATCGGGGTGTACTTTGAATTCCACTTCAAGGATGAAGTTGCCATAATCCTTGGTGGTGCAAAGGAAAGAGTTTGCTGTGTTTGGAACTGAGGAGCCAACAATCTCGTCGTTTTCAATACGATACTTGGCCATGCCACCTTTTTGAATCCAACCGGTAAGATCTTTACCATTAAAAAGGTTGATCCAACCCTTTTCTTCAGCAGCTTGTGAAAAAGCCCCAGAGGTGACCATTGTAAGTAATCCAAGAAAAATTGATCGTAAAAACCAAGTGCGAATCATCATGTATTTCCTTTGAAAGGCAAGAAATTTGAACAAAATTAATCTATCAGATTTAGTAAGTCTTGCCAACGATAATATCAGTGATTGGTAACTATGCCTTTTAGGTTAGTTTTTAATGAGAATGCCTGCAATTGCAGCGTTTAAGAGAGTTGCAATAAACCCAACGAAAAGCGCCCTCGCTCCAAGTTTTGCCAGATCGCCTCTGCGTTCGGGGGCCATTGCGCCTATGCCACCCAATTGAATTCCTATAGAGGAAAAGTTGGCGAACCCCGTGAGAGCAAATGCTGTGAGTTGGTACGATCTTTCTGTCATGTATTCGGGAACAGCTTTCCATTCTTTCATTTGCAGATAGGCGTAATGCTCGTTGATAGCAAGCTTTGAACCCAGCAGACTGCCCACCTTTTGAATGTCAGCCATTTCGATACCCATAAGGAACGCCGCTGGTGCAAAACACCATCCAAAAACTTTCCTCAGAGATAAATCATCAGGCCAATTTAATAGCGCTTCCGGGGATAACCCCATGCTAATTAGTATTGGTTTAATACCTGCAAGCAAAGCATCGAACATAGCTACAAAGGCAATAAAAACAATAAGCATTGCGCCCACATTCAAAGCCAGCTTTAGACCATCGGTGGTTCCTGAAGCAATGGCATCGATTGCATTGACATAAGGTGATTTTTCGTAGTGGGTGTTTACCGTTCCTAGTGTTTCAGGTGTGGAAGTTTCTGGAAGAAAAAGCTTGGCTAGGTAAAGGCTGCAAGGGCAAGCCATCACACAGGTGGTAAGCACTGCAACTGGGTCTGCACCATAGTTAATGTAAACAACCATCATGCCGCCCGAAATGTGCGCCATGCCGCTAACCATGAGAGCAAAAAGTTCGGAGTTGGTCATGCGGGGTACATAAGGTTTTACAATAAGAGGGGCTTCAGTTTGGCCCATGAAAACATTGGCGGAAACCGAAAGAGTCTCGGCCCCGCTGGTGCCCATCAGGTTAACCATGATCCTTGCTAAAAGCCTGACGCATTTTTGTAATATGCCGAAATGATAAAGCAAGGTGAAGAATGCGGAAACGAACAAAATTGGGGGAAGAGCGACAAATGCGAATTGGAACATGTAGTTGGATTCAAATAATTTGGACCAAGTGCCCCCGATTGCTGGAGGTCGTGCATCTGCAAGATTGCCAAATACAAACTGAGCCCCAGCATCGGAAAACCCAATGAACTTTTTGACCACACCACCCACAGCGGAAATAATGGTGTAAACAAATTCAACTTTAAGCACCAAAACAGCTAGGATCATCTGCAAAGAAAACCCCCATATGATGGTATGCCAATTGACAGTCCGGAGGTTTTGAGAAAACACCGCAACCAGACCAAAGAAAAAAATCACCCCAGCAACCGATTGCCCTTTTAATCCGATCGCTGATCGTAAAAAGTACGCAGATAACGCAATAAGCGTGATTGCAAGAGCGATGCATATGCGCCATTGCATCGGTGTTCCTAAGGTTTGGTTTTTTTCAAAAGCGGTTGTTTCAACAGATTGCATGAAAGCTCCGATTCACAAAGACGGGTATGATTTCAATATCAGTTTGTTAAATGGGTTAGTAATAAGCAAGCGATAAAAACAAAAAGGAAGATCATGATGCAGAATTCTTGGATTCGCATCTGCCTGTTTGTATGGATAGGGAGAAATGTTTTCTACAAAGGCTGACATAGCGC
>DBCB01000283.1:6982-18456 GCA_002303765.1 Planctomycetaceae bacterium UBA969 | reverse complement strand
TCAACATAATGCAATGAAGGCAGATCGTTTGTTGCCTCGAATACTTTACGATACTCAAGAAGACTATAGGGTTCTGATTTTGCAGGCTCGAGCAATACCACCGTTGGCTCACTGGGTGATGGGGAAGTCTCGATTTTTTGTGACTGCACTTGGGTTAAAAGGAACCAAGGAAAAGAAGCTGCAATTGCACCTGCAAGAAATGCGCTTACTTGACGGTTGGGTTTCTTTTGTTGTTTCCCTAGTTCAAAGAATAAAGCATCACGATTGATGCTTTTGCTTGTAGGGGTCAGTGCCGAAAGTTTATTTTCAAAATCGTTGTTCATAATAGCCCCACCTTTTTTCGTAAAAGTTCAAGTCCTTGCTTAGCAAAAGGGGTCAGGTCTCTTTTTTTACTCTCTACCGAAAAAGAGACCTGACCCCTTTTGTCTTCATAATAACCCCATCTTTTTTCGTAAAAGTTCAAGCCCTTGTTGATACCTGCGATGGGCCTCGCTCTTAGAGCATTGTGCTAGGGGTGCGATTTCTTCAAATGAAAGCCCGCCCCAAAGTTTTAGAACCAGAACCTCTCGTATAGGTTCATCCAATTCTTGAAGGTGAAGCTGGGCAGCATGGGCATCAATTGCATCGCCCGAATTGGATTCAAACCAAGGTTCACAATCTTGGCCGGCCATGGGCTTTTGTTTAGTAGAACGCCTAGCTACAGAGACCGCTTTATTTCGCACCACGATGTAAACCCACGCAGTATTTTGCATGGGATCTAATTGCTTTCGAACCAACTCCATAAGTGCTTCCTGCACCACATCTTCGGGGGTGTTACACCATTGCCTAGCATAAAGAATTAGGCATTTTTCATGTTGTTCCAGAAAGCGTTGCAGTTCTTCAAGTTTCATTCAAAGACAATATCGCCTGAAAAGGGTTTTCATCCCAAAAAAAGTGAAAATTATTTTTATGAAGGGAAAAGCACTCTTTGGCAACTTTTTGCCCATTATTTAAACCAAGCTTTGACCTATACCCCATTCATTCGATATCATTTCTTATATTACAAGTCTATTCTTAATTGAAACTTAGGAGCCTTTGTTGAGCAGGACTGATACTGATACACCCCTGATCCAAAAGCTGCCCACAGGCCCCATTGATATCATCGGGGATGTGCATGGCGAAGCAGAAGCATTGAACGCATTGCTGGCGCACTTAGGCTATACAGCAACAGGCCATCCCCAAGGCCGAAGCTTGGCATTTGTTGGCGATTTGGTTGACCGAGGCCCCGATAGCCCCGCAGTTGTGCGCAAAGTTCAAAGTCTAATTCAAGCAGGCGTTGCCCAATGTATTCTGGGTAACCATGAAATGAATATTCTCCGTGGCTTAAACAAACAGGGTAATGCTTGGATCTTTGGCAAAACCGAATCGCTCGATAATACTTCCACCATTCATCCCCAAGTGTCAGTCAATCTTACCGAGCGAGAAGAGATGGTAAACTTTTTCAAAAAGCTTCCCGTAGCTTTAGAAAGAGAAGACTTACGGGTTGTGCATGCCTGCTGGGATAACTCCTGCGTCGAACTAATTCGCAACGACCCCTTTTCACTTGAAACTTTTGAAAGGCACATGCTCCGTATCGACCGGGAAATCGAAAGCCATCCAGCAATGGACAACATCGATCGCGGTCTACGCAGGCAAAATCATAATCCATTGAAAGTGCTAACTAGTGGCCCAGAGCAACGGGCACCTAGGCCCTTCGAAGCCAATGGTAAAATCCGCAAGCAGGAACGCAAACGCTGGTGGATGGATTACAAAGCACAACCCTTCTGCGTATTCGGCCATTACTGGCGCACCATGGTTCCCGGCCTGCCCACAGGCAACCAGCTTTTTGAAGATCACATGGCGGAACAAGCACTTGGGCCAGGTTTTTCAATGTGCATCGATTATTCGGTAGGTGGACGCTGGCGCGAACGAACGAATCCAGACTTCCAAGGAAAATATGTCACCCGCCTTGCTGCACTTCGCTGGCCAGAAAAACTTCTTCTCTACGAAGATGGCTCTTCCTTCCAAGTAGGCAACATCCAAGTCTAAAAAGGGGTCAGGTCTCTTTTCCCAGCGCATTGTGTCTGTCTCATCCTTGATTTGGAAGGTTTGTCTTACCTCAATTGTGAATTATATGTTAACTATCGGAAACTCCTTGCCCTAAAGTTAAGGCATATTGGTTTTAACTTTATCCCTAGAGGTGAAAGATGAAAAGAATACTAGGAATTGCAGTGGTACTAGGTTTGGTAGGTTCGATAACTTTTATAGCGGGTTGTTCCAAGAAGAAGGCTGCCCAAACAAAGGATGAACCAACTGCGGGGAAAGTCGGATCTGCACCAAAGGAATCTTCAGGGAAGGAAGCAGTTATCGACCTTGGCAAAGGTATAAAGTTAGAGATGGTGTTAATCCCAGCGGGAAAATTTATGATGGGATCACCCGTATCTGAAAAGGGCCGATTTGATCCTGCATCTAAAATGGATACAAAGGCAGGTGATGAAACGCAGCACGAAGTAACATTAACGAAGCCATTTTACATGGGCAAGTATGAAGTGACGCAGGAGCAGTGGGAAGCGGTAATGGGGAATAACCCTAGTAGTAAAACTAAAGGAGCAAAATTGCCAGTAACAGATGTATCATGGGATGATAGTAAGGAATATATCAAGAAGTTGAATATCAGCACAAAGAATAATTTCCGATTGCCATCAGAGGCTGAATGGGAATATGCCTGCAGAGCGGGAAAAAGTACAGTGTATTCGTTTGGAGATAACCTAACAAATAGTGATGCAAATATTCTTGGTAGCGGCATAAAAGCAGTAGGGAGTTACAAACCGAATGCTTTTGGGCTTTATGATATGCATGGAAATGTATTTGAGTTGTGCGAGGATAGGTGTGCAAACTATCCAACAGGGCCGGTAACAGATCCGAAGGGGCCAGCAACTGGAAGAGATTGTGTGTTTCGGGGTGGGGCTTACAACTGCACTGTATTGGGAGCTCGTTCTTCCGGTCGGTACGCGGATTTTGGGCCGACTGATAGGATCCACTTCTTCGGATTCCGTTTGGCGATGACTCCGTAATTACTGCTCAGTTACTTTACTGATTTGGTATTTACAAGCCTCTGCCTCCTATTGATTGCTGTGGTCAAAGCAAGTCAATGTATTGCCTTAGGCGAATTACCGTTTGGATTAACCCTTGGCTTTCCAAAGTGGTGAGTAATTCTTCGATAGTTCTTTGTGGATTTCGGAGACTTTCACGCTGCCGTTTAACTGCGGTGCAAACCAAGCCCGGAGATTGATTGAAGAGGTCGGCCAGAAAGGCATCTGGGTGTTGCGCATTAATGTCGAATCGTGCAAGAGTTTTTGCTGGAAAATCTTTAAGATTGAATGTCACGATGACGGAGGCTTTTGCGCATATGGCTGCAGCAAGTACATGCCGGTCTTCCGGATCGGGTAGAGAAAGGGTTGCTATCAATTTTTTGTGACCAGTTACGAGGCAGTCACGAACGGCTTTGTTCATCAGAGAGCGTGTTCGTGCCAGGCGTTCTGCAGACAGGTGCGGGTTGGCCTTGAGAACATTGCGCGTCCATTCATCATGTATTGTTTCAGACCATCTTGCAAGGACAAGCCCTGATTGAGCAATTCGGATGAGTAGATCGCGCAGCGGGGCAGGATAAAGGATGTTAGCATCATAGATGGCGATGATGGGTCGTTCAATCAATAGCCCATCCCCAGTTTCTGGGCTTCGGCCGTAAGTCGATCGAGTATTTTTGCCCTCACCTTGTCATCTTTTCGCTTATAAGCCATCAGGTCGTTGAAGCGTAGACGGCGGTATTTGCCAACAGTTCGGCATGGGATTTTTCCTTCGTCCAACAGTTTGACTAAATACGGGCGCGAGACATTAAGCATGTTGGCGGCTTGCTGCGTTGTTATTTCAGCATGGCTTGGGACGAGGGTCACTGCGTTACCTTGCGACATTTCGTTTAGCATATGAAGCAACAAATGTAGTGCGGATCCAGGTATTGAGACCGTTTCAGGCTTCCCCCCTTTGGTGAGTACCTTGATGCGGACGCTTGACCGTTTGGGGATCTTGTAGGTTTCAAGGTGCCGCCAGGATTCGAAGGCGAGCCGTGCATCGGCTTCGCTCGGAGTAATAGTCTCAAAGTTTTCAGAAATCTGCTTGTTCATGGTTTTGTGCCTCGAGTATATAACAGATTTATTTTAACACACAATCGAAACAGACGCAATAGTCGAAATACTCGAAACATTCAACGGGTGCAGCCACGGATTCTTGGGTAATCAAGCAGCTTTGGCCCAGTAAGAGTCCCATTGTTTGGTGTTTCGGACAAAAACCAAGACCGCCATTCCTGAAATATTCTTGCGCCGCCACCTTGCACCGCAATTTTTCCGTCTCAGCCGCAAAGTCTTGGCCCACCCTTCCACCGCCTATCGCCCCGCCCTTTTCAAGTTGGTCACGATAATTCAATCTGTGTGTGTGTTTTGCAAAGTAAGCCATCAGATTTTCCAAGGCCTTGCGGCGCACAGTTGTATCCTCTTTTTCATATTTCTCACCCACGAGGTAGCATATTCTCAGCCAGCCTGATTTCAGAAGCAACTTCCTGCCCCGATCCAGAAATGTTACTGACTCTTTCTTGCACTCACCGTACAAGCGATCTCCAGCCTGTGCCAGATGTTGGTAACCGTGATACACATCCATGGGGGAAAAAGGGGTCAGGTCTCTAGGCGATTACTTCGTCAATCACTCTGCCATGCACATCGGTCAGGCGGAAGTCGCGCCCTGCATGTTTGAAGGTGAGCCTTTCGTGATCAAGGCCCATCAAATGAAGAATGGTGGCATGCATATCATGAATATGAACCTTACCCTTTTCCGCAAAGAACCCGTAATCATCAGTTGCGCCATGCGAGTACCCACCCTTAACACCACCGCCCGCAAGCCACATGGTGAAACCCTCAGGGTTATGATCCCTGCCATCGCCACTACCTTGGGCAGTAGGAGTTCTGCCAAATTCCCCGCCCCACCAAACAAGAGTGTCTTCTAGCAAGCCCCGTTGCTTGAGATCATAAAGAAGCGCAGCGATGGGTCGATCAACTTCAAGTGCGTTTTTAGTGTGCCCTTTTTTCAAATCGCCATGCTGATCCCATTGCACAAACGCATCACTATGAGAAACCTGCACATAGCGAACGCCCCGCTCCAAGAACCTACGAGCCATAAGGCACTGCCTGCCAAAATTCTCGGTGATAGGATCGTTAAGGCCATAAAGAGCGCGAGTTGCCTCGGATTCCTGTGAAAGATCTTCAGCCTTGGGCATTTCATTTTGCATACGGAAGGCCAACTCAAAAGAGGCAATTCTTCCTTCGAGGGCCTGATCTGGCCCGGTGGTATCCATGAACTCGCGATTGGATTTTTGCAACGCATTCAATTGCAACTGCTGTAATTGGGAAGAGACTTTATCATTGTTGATAAATGCAACTCGGGCATTCTTGGAAGAAACCGAAGCATTGCCCAAAGGAGTTCCCTGATAGGCTGCGGGCAAAAAGGCAGAGCCCCAATTAGTAACTCCACCATGCGCCAAGGTCGGGCAGATGGTAACAAAACCAGGCAGCGAAGAATTCTCAGAACCAAGCCCATAGGTAACCCATGAACCTATAGAAGGGCGCACGAAATTATCACTACCCGTATGTAACTTCAGCAATGCCCCGCCATGAGCTGCATTGGTGCCATGAAGCCCATGTAGAAAACAGATATCATCCACATGCCTTGCAACATTGGGAAAAAGCTCGCTAACCATATGGCCGCACTGCCCATGAGGGCTGAACTTCCAAGGTGATTTAAGAAGGTTACCGGTGGGTGCGAACTGAACTTTAGGTTTATCGTAGGGGAAGGGTTTGCCATGATCGCGATCGAGCATGGTTTTCTGTTCAAAGGTATCCACATGAGAGGGGCCGCCCTTCATGAAGAGAA
The DNA here is from genome assembly GCA_002303765.1 of Planctomycetaceae bacterium UBA969. Classification (GTDB taxonomy): domain Bacteria; phylum Planctomycetota; class Planctomycetia; order Gemmatales; family Gemmataceae; genus UBA969. The sequence continues at coordinate 12,462 of DBCB01000283.1, read as the reverse complement.
AAATCATGCGCTTAGCTTTAGGGGTAAAATGTGGAGGCTTAGCAGCAAGCGGGTCAATAACATCAGCTTTGGATTGATCTGCGAGCAAGCCAGCAAGGGCAATAGAGCCAAAGCCGACTGCAGATTGTTTAAGTGCTTCTCTTCTATTTGGGTAGTACATTTTAGCTTCCGTATTTAACGAAGGGTGACAAATTCGTTGGAAGAAACGAGTATCTGTGCAAAGGCAGCCATTGCCTTGGCAGGGTTATTTTCAGAAAGCTTAAGAGCTTGAAGAAGAAAATCTTTCGCCCGGTTTGCTTCATCAAGGGTTGGGGTTCTCCCCAGAATATTCTCGTAGAGATACAAGACTTGCGCTTCGGGGGTGGGGGCTTTCTGAATAGCTTTTTGCGCCAGCAACTCTGCTGTATCAAGCACCAATTTAGAATTAAGGAAGAATAAAGCTTGGGGTGCAATGGTGGTGTTAGCACGGTCACCATTAGGAACAGCGGCATCGGTGCTATCGAAAAGAGAAAAGACGACAAAAAGATTATTGCGCACGACGGGAAGATAAAGGCTGCGCCTGTTAGAGTCGTACTTGGTCATATCCTTGGAGGTATGATCAAAAAAGAAGGCCCTGTTTTTAACCTGAAGAAGCGAGCCGCCTATGGTTTTATCCAACTGGTCAGAAACCTGAAGGAGAGAATCGCGGAGCACTTCGCCCTCTAGTCGCTTAGGAACAAAGCGCCAGTATAGGCTGCAGGAAGAATCTTTTTCATCACTTGCAGGAATCAAGGTGGAAGCTTGTTTGTAAGTATTAGAAAACATAATAGTTTTGTGAAGATCTTTTATAGACCAATTAGATTGGATGAAATGGTTTGCAAGCCAATCGAGAAGTTCTGGATGGGTGGGATTGGTGCCAAGCAATCCAAAGTTATCAGGCGTGGGAACAATACCCCTACCGAAATGCCAGCGCCAAACACGGTTGACCATCACGCGGGAGGTAAGCGGGTTCGAAGGTGAAGCTATCCAGTTTGCAAGTTCGAGCCTACCGCTGGATTTCTCAGGAAAAGCGGGAGCATTGGCCTTAGCCAAAACAACCGGCACGGCCCGTGGCATAACTTTGCCTAATCTATCGGTATTGCCCCGGATATGGATAGCAACATCGGTTACTTTTCCTTCGGTAACGCCCATTGCACTGGGAAGCTCAGGAGCAGCTTTTTCGAGAGCTGCAGTTGCATCTTTCAACTTCTTAAGTGTGGCTTTGGGCTCATCTTTAAGCAGCGCTTCGATTTCCTTAGGTGTGGCTTTTTTCTCTGCAACAAGCTTTTTCTCTGCAACCAACTCCTTGCGCTGTTCTTCTAAAAAATCATCCGCCTTCTTCTTTGATTCCGCAACCTTGGCGGTATGCTCTTTCAACTGTGCTGTTTCTTTTTCGTTGGCCAGCGGGTTCTCATTCCACTTTGCAATCGTCACCAAGCTTTCCATTGTTTTGGTGCTTTTAAATACCCCCGCAAGGGAATAATAATCGGCTGTAAGAATCGGATCGAACTTATGATCATGGCACCTTGCGCATCCGAGAGTCAGGCCGAGGAATGTTTTTCCCATGGTATCGATTTGTTCATCGATGATGTCCATTTCCATTTTTTGCTTATCAACTTCCGCAAGCACCTTGGGGCCTAGGGTAAGGTATCCTGTCGCAATCAAGTGGGCATGTTTTTCAGAATCTGATTTGAAGGGAAGCAAATCGCCTGCAATCTGCTCGCTGATAAACTGGTTGTAGGGAACATTTTTATTAAAAGATTCGACAACATAATCGCGGTAGCGCCAAGCGTTTCCATGCGCAACATTTTCATCCAAGCCGTTGGAATCTGAATAGCGTGCGACATCAAGCCAATGACGACCCCAGCGTTCGCCATAAGCGGGCGAGGCTAAATAACGGTTGACCATATTCTCGTAGGCATTGGCAGAATCATCCGCAAGGTAGAGTGCGCTTTCAGAAAGAGTTGGGGGCAAGCCAGTCAAATCAAAAGAGACCCGCCTGATCAGGGTACGCTTATCCGCCTGCTTCGAGGGTGCGATGCCTGCAGTTTCCAACTTCGAAAGAATGAAGGCATCAATAGAATTACGAACCCACGCACTATTTTTGACCTTGGGAACGCCATGTTGTTTAATGGGTTGGAAAGACCAATGCTCTGCGGTGCCCCTGACGATTTTATTCGATTTAGGATAGATAGCGCCCTGCTTAATCCAAAGTTCAAGGTCGCTAATTTCTCTAGCAGAAAGGGGGCCATCTGGGGGCATCTTGTAATCACCCTGCCTGCGTACCACTTTCAACAAAAGCGATTCTGCAGGCGCATTGGGAACCACCGCAGCACCGCGTTTGCCACCTTTGATAATGCCCTCGTAAGAATCCAACCTTAAACTATTACGGGAGGTTTCCGGCCCATGGCATTTGACACAACGCTCTAAAAGAAGCGGACGCACCTTTTTTTCAAAGTGATCTTCAGGGGTTTGAGCCCAAGTCGCACCCTGCAACAAGTAAATACCTAAGAGCAAAAATGTGAATCTTGACATAATGGAACAATCTCATGATTCAATTGGAATGCCCTTCCAGTATGACAAATTAAGGAGTTGTTGCAAGCCAGATTCGCCGTAATTAAGTCACTTTTAAAGGCAAAACACCCCTAAAGATACCACTAAATTGCGCCGTAAGAGGCCTTGCTGCCCATTTCTTCCTCAATGCGAAGCAGGCGGTTGTATTTGGCAAGTCGTTCGCTGCGGGCAACGCTACCCACTTTAATCTGCCCACAGCCACTCGCAACCGAAAGATCTGCGAGAAAATCATCCTCGGTTTCGCCACTCCGAGCTGATACCACAGCTTTGAATCCATGCTTTCTAGCCATGCGAATTACTTCAAAAGTTTCGGTGAGCGAACCTATTTGGTTAACCTTAACCAAAACAGCATTGGCAGCATTTTCACGAATGCCTTTGAAAAGCCTTTTGGGATTGGTGACGAAGAAATCATCACCAACCAGCTGAATCTTACTTCCAAGCTTCCGGGTCAGTTCCTGCCAGCCTATCCAATCATCTTCTGCACAACCATCCTCAATACTTGCAATCGGATAGTTAGCAACCAGTTCTTCAAGCAAGCCCACCATCTTAACCGGGGATAGGATTCTGCCTTCGAGGTGGTATTGTCCCAGTTGAAAGAAATGGCTCGAAGCAACATCAAGGGCGATAGTGCCATTAATATTAGTGCGTTCCATTGCAAGAAGAAGAAAATCAAGCGCCTCGCGTTCTCCCTGAAGCTTTGGGCCGTAGCCCCCTTCATCGCCAACCAAAGTGCCCTCATGCCCATGCTTATTAAGCAATGCACCTAGGTTGTTATAGATCGCAACGATTTGCTCAAGCGCCTGAGAATAAGAAGTAGCTTTAGAAGGCTGAAAAAGAAAATCTTGGAAGTCGAGGTTCTTCCCTGCATGCAAGCCACCACTAATCATGTTGACCATAGGCATGGGCATACGGGCGACATTATCCTGATCAAGATGTTTCCAAAGGGGGATGCGCAAATTTTCTGAAGCTGCTCGTGCGCTGGCAAGCGAAACCGCAAGAATCGCATTGGCCCCCAGATTAGCTTTGTTTTCCGTGCCATCCATTGCGATCATCTTGCGATCGATTTTTTCCTGCTCTGCACAATCAAAGCCTTCTAGCGAGGGCGAGATCATTTCGCAAATGTTTCGAACCGCTTTAAGAACGCCTTTGCCCTGATAACGGGAAGGGTCTTTATCGCGAAGTTCCAGAGCTTCGTGGGTACCGGTGCTTGCACCCGATGGCACACTGGCCCTGCCTATGCAACCAGAAGATGTGTGCACTTCAGCTTCGACAGTAGGCCTACCCCGGCTGTCTAAAATTTCGCGGGCATGAATTCTAACGATAGCCCTGTTGCTCGAACTCATCTGCCCATCTCCAATAAGTTAATTTAAGATTCGAACTCTTCTTCCATTCACTTGAAGTTTGCCTTGGGCAAATAGTTGGATAGCTTCGGGGTAGGCTTTGCATTCTTCTTCAAAAACCCTGTTCATGAGTGATACAGGCGTATCATCATCAAGGACTGGAACGACTTTTTGCAGAATGATCGGGCCGGTATCATACTGATTATCTGCAAAGTGAATGGTACAACCTGTAACTTTATTACCAGAGTTGATCACTGCTTCATGAACATTCAAACCATGAAACCCCTTACCACAAAAAGAAGGGATTAGTGAGGGGTGAATGTTCATGACTTTGTTTTGAAAATCATCGGGGATCTGTATAAGGCGAAGAAAGCCACCCATAATAACAAGGTCGGCTTTGAACTGCCTGCACCATCCAAAAATGCGCTGACTGAATTCCTGAAGGCTGATGCAATGGTCGCGCCTGACAACTTCAGCAGGTATGCCTGCGAGTTCTGCTTTTTCGAGGCCTTTGATGTTGGGCCTATCGGAAACAGCAAGCACGATTTCGATGGGAAGTTTACCAGCCTTCGAAAGATCGATAAGGTTTTGCATGGTGGTACCAGACCCGCTTAGCAGAACTGCAACGCGCAATGGTTTCATGGTGGTTCTCTTGGGAAGAAAGTTTGCAGGATGTTTCTTAAGGAAAGGATAGTGAAAATCGGTCATTTCAGAAGGGGGAACCATCTTTGGAACGATTCCCACATGCAAAGATATCAGAATATTCCTAAGATAGACAGGGATTCCATGAACTCAGATAGTTGAGGTTATTATGCCGTTCGAGAAGGTAGAAACTCAGGTCGATTTCCCCGCACAAGAGCGGGAGATACAGTTATTTTGGGATCGCACCCAAGCGTTCGAGAAACTACGCGAAAAAAACCACAATGGCAAACCCTGGTCCTTCCTCGATGGCCCTATCACCGCCAACAATCCCATGGGCGTGCATCATGCTTGGGGGCGCACCTATAAAGATGCCTTCCAGCGCTACCACGCTATGCTAGGCAGAAAACTACGCTACCAGAACGGGTTCGATTGCCAAGGATTATGGGTCGAAGTCGAAGTCGAAAAAGAACTCGGACTGAAATCAAAACGAGACATCGAAAATCTCATCCCAGGCGACAAGGAAGGCTCGATCGATAAATTCGTGCAAATGTGCAAGGATCGAGTCAACAAGTTTGCCCGAGTACAAACCAATCAATCCATCCGCCTAGGCTATTGGATGGATTGGGATAAAGAAGAAGATTGGGCCAAGCCTGCGGATGAAAGACGCAGCTACTTCACCATGTCCGAGGAAAACAATTACACGATCTGGACATTTCTGAAAAAGTGCTTTGATCGCGGTTTGATTTACCGTGGCTCCGATGTCATGCCTTGGAGTGGTCGTGGGGGCACTGCCTACAGCCAGATGGAAGTAGTCGAAGGCAGAAAGCTTACCGTTCATGCAGCACCCTTTGTGCGTATGCCCATCAAAGGCAGGGATAACGAATACCTTCTGGTTTGGACAACCAC
>DBCB01000283.1:5931-6920 GCA_002303765.1 Planctomycetaceae bacterium UBA969 | reverse complement strand
AAGGTTCGCGCCAAGAAGGATGGGGCAGCGTACTGGTTCGCCAAGGCTAACCTCGAATTCCAAAGGCAAGAGAAAGAATTCAAAGAGGGGTTTGGTAAAGCTGAATGGTCTTGGCCCAAGCATGTGCCTAAGCTAAAGCCCATTTCCCAAATATTCAAAGAACAAGGCGGCTACGAAATTGAAGACACCCAACTTGGTTCAACCCTCGTAGGGCTCGAATACATCGGGCCATTCGACCATCTGCCCGCTCAAAACCAAGCGGGCGGTTTACCTGCTGACCCATTGCTATTAGATCGCTGTGGCGTTTCCTGCCATCGTGTGATCGATGGCGGTCGCGATATCGAAGGCAACCCCAATGTCGTCGCGGGCGAAGGTACTGGCATTGTTCATATCGCACCCGGGTGTGGCGATATCGATCATGTCATGGGCAAGGCCAACGGCTTGGTTGCGATTGCTCCGCTTGATGATGAAGCGAAATTCTATCCCTCGTTCGGCGACTTCACCGGCCTTGATGCCACCGAACGATCCACTGCGGAAAAAGTCTTTGCCCTGCTTCGCGAAAAAGGAATGCTCCTTGCTGTCGAAGAATACCCACATATTTACCCGCATTGCTGGCGCACAGGCGTTGAACTCGTTTTCAGACCCGTGGACGAATGGTTCATCGGCATGTCATGGCGGCAAGAAATCATGGATCTGGTGCAGAAGGTTAACTTCCTCCCTGAATCCATCAATGGCAGAGCCCGAGAGCTGGATTGGCTCAAGAACATGGGCGATTGGATGATTTCGAAAAAACGCTTCTGGGGCCTTGCACTGCCCATATGGGTTGATGACAACGACCCGACTCAATTTGAAGTGATCGGTTCCCGCGAAGAATTAAAGAACAGAGCGGTCAAGGGTTGGGATGAGTTTGAAGGGCATAGCCCACACCGCCCTTATATCGATAAAGTTAAAATTCGTAATCCAAAAACGGGTAACCTCATGACCCGCAT
>DBCB01000283.1:0-5789 GCA_002303765.1 Planctomycetaceae bacterium UBA969 | reverse complement strand
CAGTTCCGCAACTGGTTCTATGCCATCCTTTCGATGAGCACCATGATGAGCAATCGCCTACCCTTTAATGTGCTGCTGGGCCATGCACTGGTGCGCGATCAGAATGGCGAAGAGATGCACAAATCCAAAGGCAACAGTATTCCTTTCGAGGGAGCTGCCAACGATGGGTACGAAATCAAGAACTCCAAGGGAGTGTTAGAAAAGCATCCCCCAATGGGCGCAGACCTCATTCGTTGGATTTTCTGCAGAACAAACCCTGCTACGAACATCAACTTTGGGCCTGTAACCGCTGATGAAGTGAGAGCCCGATTTGTTCTGAAGTTGTGGAACACCTATGCGTTTTTCTGCAACTATGCAAGGTTGGATAAGTTCGACCCCAATGCACCCCAGGTTCCTTTGAAAGACCGACCCGATATCGATCGCTGGATTCTTTCAGACTTACAAAAGCTGATTGCGTTTGCTCGCAAATCCTTCGAAAACCATGATCTCGCTGCTCTTTGCCTCGAAGCAGAACGCTTCATCGATGACAAAGTGAGTAACTGGTATGTGCGTAGAAATCGAAGGCGTTTCTGGAAAGCCGAGCAGGGGACCGATAAACTTGCTGCTTACCAAACCCTGCATCAGGTACTGCTAACCTTCACCAAGCTACTGGCACCCATCATGCCATTCCTTGCTGAGAAGATTTATCGCAACTTGGTGGATGCAGGAGATCATTCCATCCATTTGGAAGATTACCCAGCCCCCGATGCAAAAATGATCGACGAAATTCTTTCAGAAGACATGGAAGCTCTGCTTCATCTGGTTACCTTAGGCTCTGCATCACGCAACACCGTGAAGATCAAGGTTAGGCAACCACTCGCAGAGTTGCGGGTATTGCCTGGTAATGATGCGGATCGCAGAGCGATTCTCCGCTTTGCAGACCAGCTTTGCGAAGAGCTTAATTTAAAGAAAGCAAGCTTGCACGATGCAAGCGCAGGGCCACTTCTGGTACCAGAGATTAAAGCCAATGCGAAGAATCTTGGGCCGAGGTTTGGCCAACGCTTGAAAGATGTGCAGCAAGCAATCCTTAAAGCAGATCCTCTAGAACTTTTAAAGCATTCTCAGGCTGGTGCTCCTTTCCAACTGGTACACGGGGCCGAAACATTCGACCTCGAACCAGCGGATTTATTCATCAGCTTAAAGGCTCAGGAAGGTTGGACGGGTGTTGCAGACCGCGACACTCAGGTTGCCCTCGATACCCGGATCACCGAAGTACTAGCCTTGGAAGGGATGGCCCGCGATATCATCAGGCAAGTACAGGATCTGCGTAAAAAATCAGGCCTTGAGATGGAAGATCGCATCATCCTTCATCTGGAAACCCCTTCAGAATTACTTGGTAAATCCATCGCAGGGCATCGTGATTACATTGCCAGCGAAACCTTGGTGCTTAATTACAGTGCTACTGCACCTACAGATGCTCAGGTTGCGCAAGTGAAAATTGAGACTCACGAACTTACTATTACTTTGAAAAAAGCTTAAAGGAAAAATCGCAATGAATGAAACCGTATTGCAGTTCGGGTCCGGCAAATTCCTAAGGGCTTTCGCAGACCTTTTCGTACACCATGCTAACCAACAAGGCCAGAACATAGGCAAAATCGTAATCGTACAATCCACCGGGGGCGAGCGTGCCAACGAACTTGCCAAGCTAGGTGGCAAATACCATGTGGTGTTGCGCGGATTGGAAAACGGCAAAGTGGTTGATCGGGTTGAAACTTGCGAAAGTGTTTCCCGAGCCCTTGCTGCAAACACTCAATGGGACCAAGTCCTTGAACTCGCCCGTAGTCCACATTTGAAAACTATTCTGTCCAATACCACCGAATCCGGTTACGACCTCAACGCTGCCGATACTGCAAATTGCGCACCACCTAAATCTTTTCCTGCAAAGCTACTCGCAGTACTAAGAGAACGATTCAAGGCAGGGCAACCCGGCCTGATGATCATTCCTTGCGAACTGCGCGAAAATAACGCTGAACTCCTTCGAAGCATTCTTGTCAAAATCGCACACGAATGGAAACTTGATGCTGCTTTCATCGCTTGGATGGAGAAAACCTGCTCTTGGCACAACACCCTTGTGGATCGCATAGTTACAGGCACACCAGACCAGCACCCATTACTTGCACAAGATCCGATGCTTGCGGTTTGCGAACCCTATGCTCTTTTTGCAATTCAGGAAGTGCCGGGCGTTAAGCGTTGGATCGATCATCCCGCAGTTATCTGGACCAATGATGTTCTGCCTTTCTTTTTAAGAAAGGTGCGGATCCTCAATGGCGGACATTCGGGAATGGTGCACAAAGCGATGGCCAAGGGTTATACGATTGTGCGTGATTCGGTAAATGATAAAGAGTTGGGGGCATGGCTTGAAAAACTATTATACACCGAGATCGTACCTATTCTTGAAGGCCGATGCGATGACCCTAAGGGCTTTGCAGGGCAAGTGATTGAACGATTCAAAAACCCGTTCATTGATCACAAGCTTACCGATATTTTGGTCAACCATGAAAACAAGATCAAGGTTAGGCTGATTCCTAGTCAGGAAGAGTTTGTGAAGAAGTTTGGCACTAGACCTGCAAACCTTGATGAGGTTCTGATCAAGTAAGGTTTATTTGAACTTGTAATTCCAAATTTCGTGGTGTTTGTGCTCGCCCGGGGTAAGTCCGCTATGCCCCGGATGGCAACCTACGCAAAAATGCTTTTTGCCTGGGCCAATCAAACTGTAATGATCACCTGCAAAACCCAAGGTACGATTTTGGCGACCTTCAGAATCCTTTGCTTCGGAATTCCATTGTGCAACTTTACCTTGGGCATCAAACCCTGCTAAAACAGTGGGTTGCCCAGATGAAACCAAGCCACTCGCTGTTTCGCCTTTGACTTTAAAGGTGGAAAGTAGGTGCAACTTTCCTTGCACCCGGGGAATTTCCGGATGATCAAAGCGATCGCGTTCAGAAGCAAATACTCTAAGTTCCTGAATCAACCGTTGGGGCGGCGGGTTGAAAATCGGGCCTACGCTTGAATCGGTAATCTGGCCTGGCAAAGCAGCCATTGCTGAATAATTCAAAGCAGTTGCCAAAACCAAACCCTCTTTCTGACCTCCAAGGAACTCCGTTTTTTCGACCTTGCTAGTCTTCCCCGTAGGCTTAATCTTACGAGGCAACACAACCACCGGTTCCGCATCGACAAACTCAGGATCATCAAAGATAATTTGAGGAATATCTTTATCTATATCCTTGGCGCCCGCCAACGCTAGGCCAATTGAACCTGCAGATTCTTGGTTAGACATTGCAAGAAGTATTTGATTATCGGGGAAAGGTGTAGGGGTTGCAAAACAAAGTGAGTTTCCATGCTGGTCATGGTCAGGGAAAAAAATTGCGGTGGTATCGGAAGAAACCCGAGGAACATTTATAGGGCGTGCACTAGGGGAATCCCCAACCCAACCAGCAAGGCAAATACCGACCCGAGTAAAACTAGGCGTTTCCTTAGACGATGCCATAAACACCAATCTGCCATCCTCGAGCGCCCGGGTTCGAACCATAGAAAAAGGTGCCTTTGCTAGTAATCCAAACTGCTCACCTTGGGGATGAAGAAACATCGTCATCCATTGATTGGTTGGTTCTGAAATCGAACTTGCAGTTGAAGAATGATAATGGATATTATTTCGCTCGCTGGAAACCACTTCCCGATTCCTGCTCCACATTGAAAAAGCAATAAGGTTACTGGAAAGTTGCCAAGGATAGCGATCAGCATTGCGGTTTGCACTCATGGGAAGGGGGGCAGAAGCGTTTTTCTCCCAACGCCAGATCTGCAAGGATCTGCGGGAGTGATCCTGCCCAAGATCTGGTTCCCTAGAAGAGGAAAAAACAAACGTCTGATTTTCATCTGCCAACTCTATGGGATCAATGTCATCAAAATCAATTTTTAATCGCAGAGCATCGGGAAGAAGAATCCCTTGCTCATCAAAGCGCATGGGAGGAAGGCGAACACATCCTGGGTCTGCATCATGCCCAGTGAGAGGGCGCAGAGAAAAATCACTCAGATTGATTTCGTAAATGCGAAAACGCCCATGATCTGACAAAGCTTTTCTACCCGCAAAAAGAACTCTGGTTCCATCCGGACTAATCGAGGGAGAAAGCACATCGATAAGGGTACCACCATCCGGGAGTTTCCTGTTCCAAGTCAGCTCCAAAACCTTTCCTCCCGGGGTCAACATACGCAATCTCCCGATAGATTGAAACATCCCCTCGCCAGGGAAAATTAATCCGGGTGCTTCTGGGGGCATTGCATCAAAAGCGGTAAGGTTGCTGCGGGATGTAAAAACAACAGGGAAAGGCAAAGTACATTTAAGGTAATTTTTTAACTCAATGTTTTCAAGTAAAAGAATTTGCTTCGGGATAAGCAACCAATACATGCCAGATGCTAACGCCAAAAGAAGGAAAAAACCCGCGACTCGCCTAGGCATCAAGAATCTATCTCCAAATCCAAAGTTTGGTTAGTCTGGATATCAAGATTAGATCGAAGTGTTACTGGTTTAGGTATGGGCAATTTTAAACTGGTATCGTGCATAATGAAGATAACATTATAAACCCCGGGTGGAAGGTTTGCTTCGTAAGAACCATCATCTCTCTTTATTTTTCCTGAAAATGTGTTTCCCCCATCCTTGGGAATGAACTGCAAAGTAACAATGGTCGTAGAGTTAGCAACCAGAGGTTGCCCCTTTTTTTGAAGGTTACCTTTGACTATGACAATTTTAGGTCCACCACAACCTATAAAAAAAAGCAAAACTAAAGAAAGAAAAACTGTTCTGCGTGCATAATTAATCAGGTTCATTGGGATTCCCATCTCCGCTAGCATTAAGAAGCCACCAAGCTTTTTGAGTAACTGCATTGGTAATAAACCGAACACTACCATCGCATAGGGCTGCCGCTATCCCACCTGAATGCCGGCCTCGGGCCTGACCTTGTTGATAGGGGCATCCAGGCCAAGCTCCCATGCCACCTGCTGGATCATTAATACAGCCTTCGCAATCATCTGCAAGGTCATCTTTATTGTTGGGTAGCATGCAATCCCAAGAGAAGTGCCCAGCAGTAGCACTGGCCCCAGGAAATCCCAAAGCCCAAGTTCCCCTTGGATCCGTTGGAGCAAGATGCGAGCCCACCCGGACTTCATTGATCATAATCGTGTTGGAAGTTCCATCAGCAATGCCAGTTAGCTTGGAACCAAAATTAATACACATGACCCCGCCCCCGGTAAGGTCGGTGGGAAGCCCAGCCCAACCATTGCCATTGGTAGGTTGAGCCCCATTTTCTGTACTAGTCCAACCAGTACCAGGCCCGTGAATTCCACCCGCATTACACGCATAATTTCCCCGGGCAAAATTCACTCCGTTAATGTTGTAAGGAATCTCATGGCCCATATCCGCTGGGCACTTAAGCAACTTGATCGAGGTCGCACCAATCGCCTGCCAAGCTTGATTACTGTTAGTTGCATAATCAGTTATGTTTGCAGCATATTGATTATAAAGCCCGCCTTGTTCTAGATAAGGAAGAATCATTACAGTCCAATTGGGGCCAAACGACTGCCCAATGGCATTGGTTCGGCTAACCCCGGCATTAAGTTTTACAGCTGCAGGCAATTTACCCTGAGTATCACTGTAATTATGGCAAGCTAGAGAAAGCTGCTTTAAATTATTTTTACATTGGGCCAAGGCTGCTGCTTGCCTTACTTTTTGCACTGCAGGCAAAAGCAAACCTATTAAT
>DBCB01000170.1:17057-25480 GCA_002303765.1 Planctomycetaceae bacterium UBA969 | reverse complement strand
CAAGCGAACAGCGGTGCTAAGTATAAATAATTATTTAAGAAACGAGCCATAACTTCTCCAGGCAGGTATGCAAACAGCCACTACCATCAATATTTTACCAAAAATTCACAAACTTGAAACCTCTATTATTTCTTGAAAAACAGCCACATTAATCAAATCTTCTTATTCATTAACCTTCTTGCACAATTAGGTTTTCATAATCTTTTAATATATTAGTTTGGTATCCTGATACTACTTGACCTGCGATTGACTAATGCCCCAGAAAAACCCTAATCCGAAACACAAAAGCCAAAACCGAGCTGGCTTGCTCAGACATTTAAATACTCGCGAAGTATTGGCGATGTTGCTGAAGCATGGAGGGCTATCGCGTGCAGACCTCACTCGATTAACCGGCATCAGCGGCCCGACCATAACCCGAACAGTTCAAGATCTTCTCGATGCAAAACTGGTTGAGGAAGGTGAACCTTCCAAGGCCTTGCTGGGCAGGCCGGGTAAAATGATTCACCTTGCAAGTTCCAAGGCTGGGGTAATGGCGCTTGTTATTGGGCAGGATGCTTGCGAAATATCAGCATCCGGCCTTGATGGGAAGTTGCAGGGCAATTTAGATCGGTTCCCCATGCCAAGGTCTTATTCTGAGTTTCTCAGTCTTGTTAGTCAAAAGCTAAAACTGGCAAAGCCTAAAAATGGCGTCAAGTTGATGGGGCTTGGTGTTAGCACGCCCGGCCTTTTTAACCTTCTCGAGCACAAAATATCATCATGCCCATCCATTCCGTTTCTCGAAAATCAAATGCTTGCAAAAGACCTCGAGGCCAATACCGGCTTCGAAACTTTTCTGCTTCAAGAAATGCATGCCCTCTGCTTGGCTGAATCCATCTTTGGCGAATCACGCAATCTTTCTAACTTTGCTGTTATCGATATCACCCATGATTTTGGTCTAGGGGTTGTTTCTAATGGTCAGCAACTTCAAGGGCATTTGGGTCTTGCGGGAAATCTTGGAAAGCTTCCCATCGACAAAAATGGTGCAACCCTCGATGCTGTTGCTACGGATGATTTCTTTTGTAAAACCATAGCTAGGCTCGCTGATTCGAAGATTGATATTCAGGGTGCAATCAATCTTTTTCGTGGGGGCGCAGTCGATGCGATGAATGAAATCAATCTCATGATTGATCATATTTCCACGGGTGTTGCTACAGTTGTTAATCTCTTCAACCCAGAGCGTATTTTTATCATAGGCAAACTTCTGGATGCCCACCCGGATCTCTTTGTTAATCTTCTCGAAGCCACACGCAGGAAATCGATCAAGGCCTCCTTTATCGGTTGCACTATCACTAGATCGAAGGCAAATAGCCGCCTGGGTGCAGTTTCTGCAGTGATCGGCAAATTGACCACAGGCAAAAAATTCTCCCTGAAATAGCCGCTGAATTACAACCTGTTGGAATCAGGACTTTGGCCCTTATGTTGGCTTATATATGCTAATTATCATACAATCGTTAAATGGGATTACTCTTTCAGAAAATTTTGGGAAAATTAGAACTTTCTTTGAAATAGTTTAGTTATAAGCCAAGTAGAGTAATATCGGATTGATCAGTAATAAAAAGGTTAATTTAATGTCATTAAAAAGCCACAGAAAGAAAAGCAAGCCTGGCTTTACCCTGATTGAACTTTTAGTGGTGATAGCAATTATTGCGATTCTTATCGGTCTGCTTTTGCCCGCGGTACAGAAAGTACGCGAAGCCGCATCTCGGTTGCAGTGTTCCAATAATCTTAAGCAGCTTGGGTTGGCCTTTTTTAATTACGAAAATACCTATCAAGCACTGCCTCCCGCATATTTCGTGGCGTTTCCACCTGCAGCGAATCTTGCGTATAGCTGGGCGCCACTTATGCTTCCTTATCTCGAACAGGAAAACCTTTACAAACAGTACAATTTTAATCAAATGTTTAACACCGCTTCGAACATTGCGGTTTTGCAGACCCAATTGAAGGTGATGCAGTGCCCTTCGACTCCAACTCAAAACCGTTCTGAAACCATAAGCCTGCCCCCAAACGCCATTCCTGGTTATCCTGCTGCTACTTTCACAACCGCAGCGGGCGATTATTCGGTAATTTCTGGGGTAACTTCGGTAGGGTGGGATTCGGTTGTTGGCCCGCCATCGGGTGGTGACCGCGAAGGAATGCTTGCAACCCCGCCTTTGACATCTTCGAGAATCTCTGGTGTTTTTGATGGTGTATCGAACACGCTTTTGTTGGTGGAGCTTGCAGGAAGGCCAGAAGCCTGGCAATCAAATATTCGTGTTGCAACCAATGGTTTTCCTGTTGTTCCCAACAGTGGAAATGCAAACACTGTTGGTGCGGGGTGGGGCAATCCTTACAACGGTGAAAACTGGGTTAATGGTTCGCTGTATGATGGCAGAGGTGTTCAAGGCCCTTGCATGATTAACTGCACTAATGTTACCGGTAGGGGTATTTATGGCTTTCATACGAATGGTGCAACGGTGGTGATGGGGGATGGCTCAGTTCGATTTCTTACCAGCAGCATGAATCCAAAGAGTTTCGTTTACATGATTACTGCTAAAAAAGGCGAGATCATTTCCGAATAATCCCTTTATTTTATGTGTCACGGAAACTAACTTCATGATGTTGTTTTATCGCCCAGTGATGATTCTTTTAATGGTTATCTTTTTTGTAGGGTGTGGTTCTCAGAAGCGGGTTCCTACTTTCCCGGTCACGGGCAAAGTTTTGGTTAATGGTAAACCTGCTGCTGATCTTTTCATCTATTTTCATCCCACGCCAAAGAAGGATGATCAATCTTTCATTCCTTACGCTCAAACCGATGAGAATGGTGATTTTAAACTCAACACCTTCACCTCAGGGGATGGTATTCCTGCGGGTGACTTTTTGGTCGCCTTTGAATGGAGGGAAAAATCCGGGTCATTCAAAAATCAATTCCATGGCCCTGACAGGCTCAAGGGCAGATTCTCCAAACCTGAAACCTCCACTTTCAAAGTCACCATCACCAATCAATCCACCTCGCTTGAACCTTTCGAATTAAAAACCAGATAAGCATGGCTTCTTAGATTTCTTTTCTCGGTTTTTCTTTTCAAACAGAAAGATTTAAGTTTAACCTTTTACAAGTGACCGGGTTTTTTGAAAAGGGGTTAATATGAAAGAATGTTTCCATTTAGGGGTGTTATTGGCCTTGATGCTTTTTGCCCCGAGTTTATTTGCGGAAAACCCAGCGGCTATTTTTCGTGGCCCCAATGGTCAAGGAGTTGACCCCGAAAGTAAACCACCAACTCGATGGAGCCTGACCGAGAACCTCGCCTGGAAAATTCCACTTCCCGGCCCCGGGGCATCCAGTCCTATTGTTTGGAAAGACCGCATTTATCTGACCTACCATACCGGATTTTTTATCCCTGGCCAACCCGGCGGTTCACAAGAAGATCTTAGGAGGCATCTGATTGCCATCCAAACAAAGGATGGCAGTATTCTGTGGAAAAAGGACCTGGTTGCCAAACTCCCCGAGCAGGACAAGATTCGTGACCATGGGTTTGCAGGTAGCACTCCCGCTGCGGACAACGATGCCGTTTATACTTTCTTTGGCAAATCCGGAGTTTATGCTTTTGATCATTCAGGAAAAGAGCTTTGGCAGGCTGATGTGGGATCACGCACGAATGGTTGGGGAAGCGCAGCTTCACCGGTCCTTTATAAAGATTTGCTGATTATTAACGCTAGCGTTGAAAGCGATTCTCTGATTGTTCTCGATCGCAAAACCGGCAAACAAAAATGGGCCGTAAAGGGTATCAAGGAATCTTGGAACACTCCGATTATTTTGCAACTGCCCGGAGGCCGTACTGAACTGGTGCTTGCAATCCAAGGAAAAATCCTTGCTTTTGATCCTGATACCGGTAAGGAATTATGGTCCTGTAAAACTGACATCACCTGGTACATGGTCCCCAGTTTGGTCCATGAGGATGGGATTGTGTATTGCCTAGGCGGAAGGTCTGGCATAGCAGGTTTGGCCGTGAAGGCTGGTGGTTCGGGTGATGTTACTGCGACACACCGCCTTTGGACAAGCAACAAGGGTTCCAATGTTTCATCACCCGTGGTTTTCAAGGGTCATCTTTACTGGACGCATGAACAACAAGGTATTGCCTACTGCGCCAAGGCGGAAACAGGGAAGATTGTTTACGAGGAACGACTTCCACGGGCGGGGCAGTTTTACTCTTCAGCTTTGCTAGCCAATGGGAACTTGTATTACCTTTCCCGTGATGGTAAGACATTTTTGCTTCCGGCCCAGCCTAAATTTGAGACCCCCACCGTGAATGATCTTTCAGATAGAAGTATTTTCAATGGTTGCCCGGTTCCTTTCGAAAACAAACTTCTGATTCGCTCGGATAAATTTCTTTATTGCATTAAGTAGGAGCTAGCCTGCCCTAATAACCGTGGATTTTAAAATATGAAAATAAACGACATCCGTTAAGTGTTTTTATTCTCATGTTGTTTTCCCTTTCGTTCAATATTCACTTTGCTATAACAGTATTGGCATACCAGTACCTTTACTACAGAGAAACCCCATGAATCGTACAGCTTTTCTTATACTTCTTTTTGCAGTGTATCCTCTTGTTGCAGCAGACAAAGATTGGGTGCCTTCGAAGGTTGTTGCAATCAAGGGCAAACAGGTCGAAGACCTAACCATCAAGGAAAGAACTTACGAAATCTTTGAACATGATGTGAAACCAGAATGGGGTTACAAAGCCCCGCAGCAGGATAACTTTGTTGTCATCCATCCAAAAAAAGATCGTAAGAACGCACCCCTCTATGTTGTCCTTCATTCCGCTGGGCACGATGTTATTTCTTGTGTGAAATGTACCCGCATGGTGGGCAATCATGATATTTATCACACTCCGGATGACTTTTATGCGCTGTATGTAGATTGCAGGCGTAATCAAGGCGATTGGTGGTGGGGTGGCATGCATATCAACGATGCAAACCTTACCAAGAAGAATTCAGGTGGCTCACCCACCTCTGCAGAAAAACGGGTCATGGATACGGTGCAGTGGGTGATCAAAAAATATGAAATTGATCCTAACCGGGTTTACCTTGGTGGCAACTCTATGGGGGGTAGTGGCACCCTGGGAATTGGTATGCGCAATGGCGATGTTTTTGCAGCAATCAAGGCGAATGTGCCTGCGGGTATCGAGCATGTTTCGCAGCGGATGTTTTTCCCACCTTTGTCGGTTCCCGAAAATGTGAAGCTTCCCGATCCACCCATTGTGATTGATTATTCTGGTCAGAATGATTCTTGGTCGGTTGGGCATGATCGGTTTGCCAAGGCGATGAATGATCGCAAATATGCGCTCTATTTTTATTGGGGCCCGTTTGGCCATGCGAACAATCACGCTAATATTGAGAAGGTGAACGATCTTGTAAACTCATTTGATTGGTTGAGTGTAAAAAAGAATGAGGCATATCCGGTATTTGCTAATGGTGACAATAATAGCAAGATGCCTTGGCCAGATGTAAAAAGCGAAAAGCCTGCGGTTTCGGGTGAGATCAACGCTTTTTATCGTTGGAAAAATATTAGTGATACCAAGGATAAACTTGAGATGTCGCTCTTTCTGGTAAGTTCGAAAGAGTTGAAGACCAGCTTCAAAATTCCTGAGGTATCGACTGCGGATGTTTCGGTACGCAGGTTGCAGAACCTAAATTTTAAGCCAGGCGAAGCGTTCAAATGGGCTTATGGGGAAACCAAAGGCGATGGAAAAGCAGATGCAGAGGGTGTGATTACCATCCCCGCAGTCAAAGTCGCCGGGCAAACCACAACCTTGACCATAAGTAAATAAGTTAAATAAGTGGTCGGGTCTCTTTTTCTATTTGTAAAAAAAGACCTGACTCCTTTGTATTAGCTTAAGAAACTTGAACCATCGCTTTGATGACACCAGTTTCGGGTTTCAGCCAAGCGCCAAAAGCATCGATCATACCATCAAGGGTGGAATGGTGCGTGATCCAAGGTTTGGTATCTATCTTGCCATCTTCGATTAATTGGATGATGCGAACAAAATCGCCGGGAAGGGCATTCCTGCTTGCGAGGAAAGTCATTTCATGACGGTGCATAAGTGTTTGGGTGAAGCTGATTTCATTGAGGGTGATACCAACCCAAACGAGCCTGCCTGCGTAGGCGACGAAGTTGTAAGCCTGGCTCATGGAAATATTGCTACCTGTGGCGTCGACAACAACATGGGCCAGATTGCCATTGGTCATTTCTTTGAGGGTGTCGAGTTCCTTGCCTTCGCCTTTGACAAGGATAGTATCTTTAACGCCCATGGTATTACGGACAAAAGCGAGCCGTTGTTCATTGGTATCCATGACGATGGGTCGGGCGCCTGCGATTTTAACAAACTCAAGAGTGGATAAGCCGATGGGTCCAGCACCTATGATTAGGGCGTTTTCACCGGGTTGGGTTTTAGCCCTGTTAACAGCATGGCAACCGATTGCTAGGGTTTCTACCAGAGCGAGTTGTTCGTAGGTAAGTTTGGAAGAGGGGAAAAGTTTCCTTGCGGGAAGAACGAAGTAAGGCCTGAGCCCGCCATCGGCATGAACGCCTAGAGTTTTGTTGAATTCGCAAGCATTGGTATGTCCACGAAGGCAGCTATGGCATTTCTGGCAATTCATGTAGGGCTCTACGCAGCAGCGATCGCCAACTTTGATGTGGGTAACGCCTTCGCCCACTTCTGCGATTTCGACACCTAGTTCGTGGCCTGGAATGCGTGGGTAGCTGTAGAAGGGCATTTTGCCTAGGTACCCGCTGTAATCGCTACCACAAATTCCTACCCGATGAACTTTGAGAAGAACTTCGCCTGGGCCAGGCTTGGCGGGTTCGGGGGTGTCGATGAGTTTGAAGTTTTTGGGTTGTTCGAGAAGGATGGCTTTCATTTGCGGGATTCCTAAGGGCTGATACCAGATATAGCAACATTGCTAATAATATTAAATTTTGAGAGAGGAAGGCGCAAAAAGACTCCACAATTAACACCAAAGGGTGTACAATCCGAGGGTAGTAAAAAGTGAACCCGCCTACAAACCTTGGCTAAGATGAAAACCATCATGAAAAAATTTATTCTCCCGATGTTAATCCCAGTAATGATGCTTATTGGAACGCAGTCGCATGCCGCGGATAAGAAGATCGAGTTCAACCGGGATATCAGGCCGATACTTTCGGAGAATTGCTATGCGTGCCATGGGCCTGATTCTGGTGCGAGAAAAGCCGGCCTTAGGCTTGATACCGAGGCTGGTGCTAAATCCAAGAGGAAGGGTAATACCGCAGTTGTTGCAGGCAATGCGATGGAAAGCGAATTATACAAGCGCATAATTTCAACCGATGCGCATGAATTAATGCCACCCCCCAAGAGTAACAAAAAGCTGG
This sequence comes from Planctomycetaceae bacterium UBA969, assembly GCA_002303765.1. Classification (GTDB taxonomy): domain Bacteria; phylum Planctomycetota; class Planctomycetia; order Gemmatales; family Gemmataceae; genus UBA969. The sequence continues at coordinate 18,060 of DBCB01000170.1, read as the reverse complement.
ACGATAATCAGAAGGCGTTGTTAAAACGTTGGCTGGAAGAGGGCGCAGGCTGGGAAGGGCATTGGGCGTTTCTTTCTGTAAAGAAACCAGAAGCCCCGAAAGTTGATGATCCTTCGTTTGTGAAAAACCCCATCGACAACTTCATCCTTGATAAGCTTCGGGAAAACGGGCTGAAGCATTCTGCAGAAGCTGACAAGGTTACCTTGCTTCGTAGGCTTTGCTTTGATCTTACTGGGTTGCCCCCGACCCCTGAACAACTAAAGAATTTCCTCGCAGATAATAGTTCTAAGGCTTATGAATCGCTAGTGGATCAGTTATTGGCTTCGCCTAATTATGGCGAGCGCATGGCTGTTTTTTGGCTCGATCTGGTGCGCTATGCAGATAGCGTTGGCTATCATGGTGATCAGGTTGTTACCGTGTGGCCTTATCGTGATTGGGTTATTCAATCCTTCAATAAAAACATTCCCTTCACGCAATTTACGATTGAGCAACTTGCGGGCGATCTTTTGCCCAATGCAACTATCGAGAATAAAGTTGCGAGCGGTTACAACCGTTTGGGCATGATGAGTGCAGAGGGTGGGGTGCAAGATCGCGAGTACCTTGCAAAGTATGCTGCTGAAAGGGTTCGAAATGTTAGTGGTGTTTGGCTTGGTACTACGCTTGGATGTGCGGAATGCCATGATCATAAATTCGATCCATTCACGACTAAAGAATTTTACAGCATGGAAGCATTCTTCGCAGACATCACCGAAAAAGGTTTGTATGGTGGTAGCGATTTTGGCACACGCATGGCGTTGCCCACGAAGGAGCAGCAGGGCCAATTAGATTCGCTAGATACAAAGATAGTTGAATTGAAAAAGGTACTGGAAGCTTCGACTCCTGAACTTGTTAAACAGCAGGTTGAGTGGGAAAAGACAGTTAGCAGTTCGGTTAAATGGCAGGTTCTAAAGCCCGAAAAGGTGGTATCTAAGGGCGGTGCAAAGCTGGCAATCGCAGAGGATGG
>DBCB01000170.1:8815-16928 GCA_002303765.1 Planctomycetaceae bacterium UBA969 | reverse complement strand
TGCCTCATGCCTCGATGCCTGCGGGCGGATCGGGTCGGGCAGGTAATGGCAACTTTGTACTTTCAGAATTCAGGGCCATTACTTCAGATAAAAAAGCCATCGCATTTATGGACGCCAGTGCTACTTTTGAACAAGTAATCGCAGGGGAAGGCAACCCTTATAAAAAGTGGACCGCAGCATCTGCGATTGATGGTAATGCCAAGGGTGAAGAATGGGGTTGGGCGATCCTGCCCGAAGTTGCAAAACCCCAGCATGCAGTGTTTCAAATGAAAGAAAACCTTGTGGGTCAATCTTCAGTGGTTATTACTTTGGACCAAAACCATGGTAAAGGCAGCCACACGCTTGGAAGTTTTCGAGTTTCGATTACGGATGCGATGAGGCCAGTTAAAGCAGGTGGGGGCGCTTCGCTTCCTGCGGATGTTCTACCTTCACTTGCGATCGAGCCTGCAAAGCGCAATGAACAGCAAAAATCAAAGATAGCAGCGTATTACCGGACCATTGCACCGATGTTGGACGCTACACGCAAAGAGCTTTCTGCAACTCAAACCAAGCGCACCGATCTTGAAAAATCCCTCCCTACTACTTTGGTTACCATTGCACGCGAACCCCGCACCATTAAAGTGCTGGCACGGGGCAACTGGATGGACAATTCGGGCGAGGTGGTTACCCCCGGTGTTCCTGCTTTTCTTCCTGCAATCAAGAATGATGGCAAGGCGAGATTGAACCGCTTAGATCTGGCTCAATGGCTGGTCAGTAATGACAACCCTTTGACTGCGCGGGTTTTGGCCAACCGATTGTGGAAGCTTTTCTATGGCCAAGGGCTTTCGAAAAAGCTGGAAGATATCGGCTCGCAGGGCGAATGGCCCAGCCATCCCGAACTTTTAGATTTCGTGACTTCCTACCTTAAGGATAACAACTGGGATATCAAGAAAACGATCAAGCTGATGGTGATGAGCGGGGCATATCGCCAAGCTTCGGTTCCTTCCACCGAGATTCAAGAGAAGGATCCGTATAACCGCTGGTTGGCGAGGCAGTCGCGCTTCAGGATTGATGCGGAATTCATCCGTGATAACTATCTAAGCATCAGCGGCTTGGCAGTTGACAAGCAAGGCGGGCCAAGTGTCAAGCCATTCCAGCCCCCTGGTTACTGGTCTTATTTAAACTTCCCCACCAGGGAATGGCAAAAAGATAACGGAGAGTCGGTTTATCGCAGGGGGTTATACACGCATTGGCAAAGGCAGTATCTGCACCCCGCGATGCTTGCATTTGATGCTTCTTGCAGAGAGGAATGTTCTGCAGATCGCGTTAGATCGAACACTCCATTGCAGGCGCTTGCATTATTGAACGATCCCTGTGAGGTAGAGGCGGCCCGGGTTTTTGCAGAAAAGATATTGAAGGATGGTGGGAAAACTGATGCAGAGAAAATCGACTTTGCGTTCACCAGAACTCTTTCCAGATCGCCCAAACCCAAGGAAAAAGAAGTGCTTCTTAACTTGGTGGTTGAATATCGCAAGTCGCTTGCGAAAGATCCTAAAGCTGCAAAAGATTTTCTGAGTGTTGGGGATAAGCCCGCAAGTAAGGAGTTTCCTGAAGAGGAACTTGCTGCTTGGGGTGGTGTTGCCCGTGCACTTTTCAACCTCCATGAAACCATCACACGCAATTAGGAATACTTCCCATGAATAACAACTTTTTTAAACGTAGGGCCTTTTTGAAGCAGTCTACCGGGGGCCTCGGTGCAATGGCGCTGGCTTCCCTTTTGCAGGGTAACCAAGCACAGGGCGCGGCTTCCGGCGGGTATAAAGGCGTGGTCAATCCTCTGCATCATAACCCCAAGGTTAAGCGGGTTATTTACCTATATATGGCTGGTGGCATGACGCATTTGGAAACTTGGGACCCTAAGCCCACGCTTGCGAAAATGCATGGTCAGCCTATGCCTGAATCGGTAACCAAGGGCCAGCAGATTGCGCAGTTGCAGGGCGCTAAGCTAAATTGTTTTGGGCCACAGCATCCGTTTGTGAAGTACGGGAAAAGTGGCATCGAGTTCAGTTCGATTTTTCCGGAGTTGGGGGCACGTGCTGCGGATCAGATGTGCATTATTCGATCGATGTATACCGAAGCGATTAATCATGATCCTGCGCATGCATTTATGAATACGGGCACGATGATTCCCGGGAAGCCTTCGATGGGGTCGTGGCTTTGGTATGGGCTGGGAAGTGATACAGAAAACCTGCCCGGTTTTGTGGTCATGGTTTCGACGGGCAAGTTTGGGCAGAGTCAGCCCATTGCTGCTAGGCAATGGCATTCTGGGTTTTTACCCAGCAAGTTTCAGGGCGTGCAATTTCGTGGTACAGGCGAACCCGTACTTTATATTCGCAACCCCAAGGGCGTTGATGATGCAAGGCAATCTGAATTGATCAAGTCGGTTCAGGCGCTTGATAAACTTGAAAACGAAGTGGTTGCAGATCCTGAAATCGAAGCCCGCATTGCCCAATACGAACTTGCGTTTCGTATGCAGGCTAGTGTTCCTGAGCTTATGGATGTTTCAAAAGAGCCCAAAAAAGTGCTGGAGTCTTATGGCGCAAATCCAGGCGATGGCTCGTTTGCAAGCAACTGCCTTTTGGCTCGAAGGTTGGCAGAGCGGGGCGTTCGGTTCATTCAGCTTTATCATCGCGATTGGGATCATCACGGCTCTGTAAAAGATCATTCTCTTGGTACTGCAAAAGAAGTTGATCGTGGAGCTGCTGCCCTTATCGAAGATTTGAAACAGCGCGGCATGCTGGATGAAACACTTATTGTTTTTGGTACGGAATTCGGTCGCACCCCCATGGCGCAGGGCAATGGTAGGGACCATCACATCAAGGGTTTTTCGATGTGGATGGCAGGTGGTGGAATCAAGGGCGGTATGACTTATGGCAACACCGATGAGTTTGGTTATAGTGCGGTTGAAAAGCCTGTGGCTGTTCATGACATTCATGCGACGATGTTGCATTTGATGGGCATCGATCATAAAAAATTGGCGTTTAAGTTTCAGGGCCGTGATTTCAGGCTCACCGATGTGCATGGTAATGTGCTCAATGATATTTTGACTTAATTTAAAATCAGTTGTCCTCGGCAAATCTAACTTTTCTGGTAAAAAGGGAATCTTAAGGTTGAATTAAGATTAGAATAAGACTATCTTATCCAATAATAGATATTATTGATAATTGAGGTGATAGTTTAATGTTTTCGCAAACAGTTGAATACGCTCTTAGAGCAGTTGTATTTCTTGCTCATAGGGCACCAAATCCTGGTATATGCGAAGACATTGCTTTAGGAACCAAAGTGCCTAGGCCTTACATGGCAAAGGTGCTTCAAGGTTTGGTTAAAGCTAAGATCTTAAATTCCCAGAGAGGTTTGGGGGGTGGCATTACCCTTAACATCGAGCCTGATAAATTAACCCTTCTGGAAGTTATCAATGCTGTTGATCCTGTGAAGCGAATCAAAACTTGCCCTATGGATCTTGCTTCGCATGGGGTAAATTTGTGTCCCCTTCATAGGCGCCTTGATAATGCACTCGCATCTGTTGAGAAGGCTTTCGGTTCTACCACCTTGGCAGAAATACTATCAGAAACAGGGGGCAGTATCCCCTTATGTGATTTTTCGCCCAAACGATTCCCTTTAGGCCAAATCAGTGCACCAACTCCTGAGAAGAAAAAAGTCAGGCAGAATTTGCCCAAGTCGAGCAAGAGTTAACTCTTTTTGCTCTTTAAATTCCGGTTGTGCTTTAGAATCCTTCTGCTTTTCCTCTTTAAAGCCGTATTTCTACTTTAATTAGCATCCCGCTCTTTTGCCTAAAGCGTAATATTACAGTAGGCTTTCTTGTTATTCAGGGATTTTTCATCATGACAATCGATACCAGTAAAAAAACGCGTTCTAGTATAATGCAGCTAAATCCTTTTCGCTGGGGTAAAGATGCTGAATCCGCTGCACCTGAAACCTCGAAATTTCTTCAAGGGCCTCAGAGGCGTGGTTATGAACTCTGGCGTGCCATCAAAATGTTTATGGAGTTGATGAGTGGTTTTCGAACCCTCCACTTTGTGGGGCCTTGCGTAACGGTTTTTGGTTCTGCGCGCTTTCCTGAAGATCATCCTTATTACAAGCTTGCACGCGAAACGGGCAAAGAACTTTCTAAAGTTGGCTTTACCGTGATGACCGGGGGCGGGCCTGGAATTATGGAGGCTGCCAATCGGGGCGCCAAGGAATTCGGGGGCCCATCTATCGGCTGTAACATCGCCTTGCCTATGGAGCAAAAACACAACCCCTACCTTGATAAGTTTGTTACCTTCAGATACTTTTTTATTCGTAAGTTGATGTTGGTTAAATACTCGTATGCTTTTGTTGCGATGCCTGGCGGGTTTGGAACTATGGATGAAGTGTTTGAATGTCTAACACTTATTCAAACAGGTAAGATCAAAGATTTCCCTATGATTTTCATGGGCAAGGAGTATTGGAATCCACTGTTGGATTTCATCAGAAACACCTTGCTGAAAGAACAAACGATTGATCCGGAAGATCTAGACAAACTTATTGTGACGGATTCCCCTGAAGAGGCTGCACAAATTATTCGTGATACCGCAATCAAACGCTTTGGCGTCAGCTATGGGAAGGTGTACAAGAAGCGCTGGTACTTGGGCGAGTGGGGTTAATAGGTTGCACGGCCGCCTGAAAGATCGAATGTTGATCCAGTGGTAAACGAGCAATCTTCCGAGCATAGCCAGGCTGCCATCGCTGCTGCTTCTTCTTTTTTCCCGAATCTTCCCATCGGGATTTTTGAAAGCATATAGTCGATATGCTGTTGCGTTACTTGCTTCAAAATATCGGTTTCGATCACTGCGGGGGTGATGCAATTTACTAGTATCCCAAGTTGTGCTAGTTCTTTGCCCAATGATTTTGTAAGGGCGATTACTCCTGCTTTGGCTGCACTGTAATGGCTTGCGTTGGGGTTTCCTTCCTTACCTGCGATGCTTGCAATGTTTACTATTCTGCCATATTTGTTTTCGATCATGTGGGGAACCACTGCTCTGCAGCATAGGTAGACACCAATAAGATCGATTTCGATAACTTGACGCCATTCATCGGGCGGGAGTTCCCACAGTTTTCTGGTCGAGCCTGCAATGCCAGCGTTGTTGACTAGAATATCGATTTTCCCGAAACTGTTGATCGCAGATTTTACGCCGTGTTCTACTGATTCTGCGCGAGTGATATCTACTTGGGCGCCATGGGCCTTGCCTAGTTTCAGCAATTCTGGCACTACCTGATCCAGAGCTGCGAGGTCGCGATCCCAGACGCAGACATTGGCGCCGCTTGCAAGTAATCTTTCTGCAATGGCCAACCCGATCCCTCGAACGCCGCCGGTTACTACTGCTGTTCTTCCAACCAGATCAATTTTGTTCATAAAAACTCCAAGTCATGTTGATGGGAACAAGGTAGAAGAGGAAGGGGATGGATGCAAGGATGAACTTGAAAATAAATGTGCAAAATAATGTAGGCTCTTAAAAAGATACCGCAATGCGTGAGTCGCATCCTTGCGTTTTTGTGAAGTTTTTAACTAAGTGAACAATTTTTTACCGTCTGGTATCGTGCTATGGATATAATGTTATTTAGTTATTGGGAAATTTGTGACATCTAAAGGAATTACTCATGTTTGCGCACTCGAAGTCTGCATTGATGGCGTTATTTGCAACGCTTATTTTTTCCAGCATGGGCTTTGCTCAGGTTGAAGATTTTACCTCGAAGTTGAAAAGCCCAGATGCTGCAACCCGTAAAGGCGCAGCTTATTCTCTAGGGCGCATGGGGCCTACTGCCCGGTCTGCAGTTCCTGAACTTATTACCGCTTTGAAGGATACTGACCAGACGGTTCGCAGATCAGTTGCCATCGCCTTGGGAAATATGGGCCCTGCAGCAAGGGCTGCTATTCCAGCGCTTACCGAAGCTTTTAAAACCAGCGATGTACGCGTGAAGCGTGCTTCTGCTTTTGCATTAAGTACGATGGGGCCATTGGCCAGGCAGTCGGCTTCCGCACTTGCTGAAGCTGTTGCTGATAAAGATACAGGGTTGCGCGTTTCCGTAGCTGCAGCACTTGCAGCAATCGGGGCTTCCGCAAAAGAAACCGTCCCCACTTTGCAAGCCATGCTTAAGGATGAAGATCTTATCGTCAGGCAGACTGCGGTGCAGGGCTTGGGCAAGCTTGGGGCAAATGCAGGCCCAGCAATTATTGATATGTCTGCTTTATTGTCAGATACCGATTCCACCCTTCGTGCGCAAACTGCAACTGCATTGGGCATGCTTGGGTTGGCTTCGCGTTCTGCAATTGGTGGCTTGACCAAGGCTTTGGATGATAAAGAAGAAATGGTCAGGCAGGCAGCGATTGCATCGTTGGGCAAGCTTGGTTCATCTTCACGCAGTGCTGTTCCTGCGATTGCAAAGGCTTTGAAGGAAGAGAATCCTGAGATGCGATATGCAGCGGCTTATGCGCTGGCTGAAATCGGTCGTGATGCCCGGGCTGCAGTTTCTGCTCTTACTGATGCATTGAATGATCCTGATCAAGAAGTTGTTCGCGAATGTATTTATGCATTGGGAGAGATCGGGCCTGATGCTAAAGCTGCGCTTCCTGAATTGGCAAAATTTTTCAAGCACCCTTCTGCCGATATTCGTAAGGATGCAATCGATGCGGTTAGTGTAATGGGCCCAGCAGCAGCAGGCCTTTCCACTGCGCTTGGTGAGATTTTAAGTAATGACAAGAACGATCATATCCGTCTTGCAGCAGCTTATGCGCTTAATGAAATCGGTGCCGGGGCAAGGCCTGCTGTCATCACCATTGTTGAAGCACTTAAATCGGATACTTATATTGGCGTTCGCGAAGAATGCGCTCATGCCCTTGGTTCAATTGGGTTTGCAGGGCCAACCGTTCTTAATGCTCTTAAAGAAGCTACTAGGAGTGATGATCTCGGGGTTAGTCAGGCTGCAAAGATAGCTTTCGACTCCCTTCCAAAACCTGACAATGACTAATTATTACTTAGGAGGTCACACTATGAAAACTTCGACTTTATTTTTCAAATCAGCTCTTTCGCTTGCGATGCTTTCTTCGTTTAACCTTTGTGTGTTTGCCAAGGGTGGCGGTGGCGGTGGCGGTGGCGGCCACTCTTCGGGTGGCGGTGGCGGTGCCCACTCTTCGGGTGGCGGCTATCATCCTTCATCTGCAGGTGGTGGCGGGTATCATCCTTCAGGTGGTGGTGGAGCAGGTGCAGGTGCTCGTCCTGGTGGTGGTGGCGCAGGCGCTCATCCTGGTGGAGCAGGTGCAGGGGCTCATCCTGCCGGTGCAGGATCTGGTGCTGGTGCTCATACTAATGCCTCGCATTCTGGGCATTCTGAAAATCGTAATGGCGGTGCCCATTCTCCAAATGCTGCAAACCATACCACTCATGGCCAAAATAACCATACTGGCGCCAACGGCAGAGCCAACCGCGGCGCTAATGGTACCCACTCTGCTAACGCAAACGGAAATCATAATCACAATAATTTCAACGGTAACCGTAACAACGGCAACCACTATAGCTACAACAATTTTCATGGTGGCTACGGGCGGGGCGGCTATGGCGGTTACGGTCATTATGGTTATGGTGGCTACGGTGGTTATGGCCGTTATGGCTATGGTGGGTTTGGTTATGGTGGCTGGGGCTGGGGCTTAGGTGGCTTGGGCCTAGGCTTGGGGCTGGGCATGCTTATGGGCGGCGGCGGAGGGGGGTATTATTCCACGCCTTATTATTCGGTCTACCCTAGTGAAGTGACTTACGATTCTTCGAGTTCTTTTCCAAGTTACTATCAGACTTATCAGGGACCTGAAGAAGACAACCCTGATTATACCCCCATGGATGGAGCAAAAACACCGGACCCTAAACCCATGGTTAAGGACCCTGCAATTGTTCCCCAGATTGTTCCTGAGAAGGGAGTTTTCCCTTCTGCTACCCCTTTGGATAATGATTTAGACCCTTGATTTATTAACCCTTATAAGTTTTTAAACACTAAAAGGAACAGTCGTAAAGGCTGTTCCTTTTCTTTTTGTTAGTTTGGAGAT
>DBCB01000170.1:8566-8787 GCA_002303765.1 Planctomycetaceae bacterium UBA969 | reverse complement strand
GTTAGAATCTTTGCTTACCTTATAAGTTTGTGGAGATTTTTTGATGGCTAACCAAGAATCAACAGCTAACCTCAGATCCTTGCCTAGGGTGTTGGGGCCGGTGATGGCAAGTGCGGTAGTAGTTGGTACGATCATTGGATCAGGGGTATTTAAAAAAGCTTACGCAATCACTCAAGACACTCCTTATTTTGGTGTCATTCTTTTGCTTTGGGTTGGCGGGT
>DBCB01000170.1:0-8552 GCA_002303765.1 Planctomycetaceae bacterium UBA969 | reverse complement strand
GGGAATTTTTACTTTTCTTGGTGCCCTCGCTTATGCAGAAGTGGTAACTCTCTTTCCTAGGGCGGGCGGTAATTACACCTTCCTTAAAGAAGCCTATGGCCCGATGTGGGGGTTTCTTTGGGGGTGGGTTGATTTTGTCATGATTAGATCCGCATCCTTGGCGGCCTTGGCAAGTATCTTTACAGACTCTTTTTGCGATCTAATCAATGTTTCAATTCCTTTCTGGGGCAAGTTGGCAATTACTATTAGTGTGCTTATCAGTCTTTCCTGCGTGAACATTCGCGGTGCCAGGCTTAGCGGATCGCTTCAGGTTGTTTTGACTATTATCAAAGTTGTTTCCCTGGCGCTCATCGCACTTGTCCCCCTTTACTTTTTCACAATGGGCGCTGCAGAGGCCAAAGCTGATTTTAAAAATTTGGAGCCTTGGTGGGCGGGGGAGAACGATTTTGGTTTTAGCCATCTCTTCAGTGCTTTCCTTGCGATCTTGTGGGCATACCATGGTTGGGGAAATATCGCACCCGTTGCAGAAGAAATCAAAGATCCACAGCGAAATATCCCGCTTGCGCTTCTTGGTGGCGTGGGCTTGGTCACTTTGCTTTATGTTGGTGTGAACATTGCGTATCACTTGGTGTTGCCCATGGAAATGATTCGGCATTTGCCTGGCGGTTCCACAGTTGCAACCGAAGCGATGAAAGCGGGGTTTGGCCAAGCGGGAGTATTATTCGCCTCTGCTGCAATCATGATCTCGGTGTTTGGTTCGTTGAATGGAAACATACTTGCGGGGCCACGATTGTTGTATGCGATGGGGAAGGAAAAAATGGCACCAATCATGTTGCAGGAAGTTCATCCGGTTTATCAAACGCCTTATGTTGCAATCATGGTTTTGGGTGTTTGGTCTTCGGTGCTTGTGATACTTGGCGGGGTTGGAACCTCGATGGGAATGGGGTTGTCGCTTTTTGATTTGTTAACTAATTTTTCGATGTTTGGTGCGGTGATATTTGAAACCATGGGTGTGCTTTCGATCTTTGTTTTCAGGCGCATCATGCCCGATTTCCCGCGCCCATATAAATGCTGGGGATACCCCTTCACCCCCTTGCTTTATGCGGTGATCCCTGCCTGCGTTTTGGGAAACATGTTCTTTGCAAACCATACCAATGAACTTGGAATCGTAATCTACCCCCACCATGCAGAGGTTTATTCAGGCATTACATTCCTAGCGGTGGGCGTTGCGGTTTACTATGCTTTTATCAAACCTTACCGCAATAGTATTACAGGATGATTACTCGGTGCCTTTAAAGGCTTCGAGGTTTATCTCGTCTATTTGCGCAGTGACATGTTCCATATCCAGTGGGAACTTATTAATTTTATACAAGCCTTCGGCAAGTTGAACGATAGCGGTTTGAGACATTTGAACCCGTTGGACTTCGGCTTCAAGCCTTACGAGCCATTCTGGAATATCGCGACCCACGCCCGAGGGTTTTGCTGCCTGGGTTTCAAGTTCTTCGAGGAAGGTTCGGAACGCTCGAGGGACGCTCTTTTTTCGTGCCTCGCCCATTGCGGGTTCCACTAACGCACACAACCTATCTACTGCAAGGCTGGCGGTAAACCCGTTTTCAATCCGATCTCGGACTGAAATAATGCGCACGCCTGTTTCTTTTTCCGTGGTGTTCAGCAGGTCTAATATAGCACCGGCTTCCACCTTGGTGATTTCGTGCAGCGATTCCTGCCAACGCTTTGCCGCCTTGGTTCTTTTCATTCGTGCAAGGAGTTCATGAACCATCATGCGGGGGCGCAGCAACCAGACTTTGCGCTCGAAAATAGCTTTGACCCGAAGGAAGGAAAGTAGCACATGAAGCATGTTGCCATAATCGGACAAGGTGCAGGAAGTGTTATAATCCTTGAATTCCTGATAGTTTTCGACAAGGGTAAGAATAATACCCCCGAGGATTCTTGAAGCATCGTTGAGGGTAATTTTATCGCCCAGATCATCTGCGAGTTTAACCGGATGAAGCGGATCAGGATTTTGCACAAGCTCTGTCAGGAAGTTGGCAGCGCCTAGGTGAATAACCCCTCGCAGGTTGGCAAGGGTCATGAATCGTGCATGAAAAATATCCTTGCCATAATTGATAATGAACTCTCGTACTTCATCAAATGCTTTCTGATGTAAAAACCCTTCTGAAGAAGAAAGCTGCCCTGTCCAACTGTGTTCCACCCATAGCTTTTCAAATGGCACGCATGCTTTTTCCAAAAGCTCGAGCACTTTGGCATCGGTTTCATCCACTGCAGTTTCGATGATGGTTTCGATCACCGAGCGAAAACCTACCGTGAAATGCCTGTTATATTCAGACACACCTCTTCCCTTGGTGTGCCTTTTTTTCTCCATATCTTTTGCGAGAATCAGAAGTTTCAGGCTTTCACTGATCAACCCAACTCTAGGTAGATTGACGAGGGTAAAATCGAGGGAGCTTTGCGCCAACCTTACACGAACAATAAGGTGCGGGTCGCCCCCGTTCGAAAGAGTGGTATAAACTAAAGGTTCCTTGGCAAAGCCTTTACGAAATAGTTTGAGGGCCTCTTTAGCTGCAGTGGGGTTGCTTCTAAGCAGAGATCTTTCAAGATCTTGATAAGAGTTTTCCCATAGCTTTGCTTCTTTTTCTGTTGCAACTCCCAAAGCGCCACGCATCGAATTTACCGCACTTGCTGTTTCTACACAGGCGGTGATCGCCTCCATCATCAGGCTTTCTTTTAAGTTGCGTTGCCTATCGTACTCGATGATGGCATCGGGCTCTGCGCCTGGGTCTGGGATTTTTGACTGATGCAAAGCATCTACCAATTGGCCTAGTTTTTGCAATCGCTGCGTTGCGGAATCAACCCATTGACCAAGGGCGATTTTATCTTCGGGGTTGAGTTCGGTTCGTGACCCCAGATAGTAGGCTGCCACCTGCCATAGTTTTGATGAGGCATTAAGAAAATGAAGCCGGTCTTCCAGGTTAGAAGCTTCTTCTTCGAGTTCGAAGGGGGCGTATCTAGGTCCATCAGAAACCGCACCTTCATCATCATTCCCTGTGGTATCCAGATAGCTGACATCGTCATAGGCAGCATCAAAAACGTCTTCTTCTTTTTCTTCATCATCGGGCTTGGATTGTTTTTCCAGTACAGGCACTTGCCAGTAATCTTCTGCGTTGGCTTCAAGTTGGGCGAAGAATTTGCGTACTGCAAAATGGCGCTGTTCTAACTGCTTTGCGGGAATCTTTTCGCGGTGTACTGCGGTTGCGAGCAGCCAGCGGAACGCCAGTGCATGGAAGGATTGATTGCCTTCTTCGAGTGGAACCTTATCGGCTTGGCTGAGCCAGCTCATGAGTAAACCGAGAGCGGCTATCTGGTCGCCTTGTCTTAAAAGAAGATCGACCACCATGGCGAAGGCCCGTGGGGTTCGTAGTGCGGAAAGTTGTTCGCGCCAGAATGCTAAGTCTGCGGGGGTTTCACCTCGGTGATGCCATTTCAGCAAGGCCCGGGAAACCATTCTTGCAGAGCCCAGAGCATCGCCACCGCGCACCGCCCTTACGCCACTCACTTGGTAGGTTGCGAACCGATCCCACCACTTCGCTTTTGATTCCATTTCTTTTTCGAGTGTTTGCACTAAAGCTTCATCGCCATTGGCCGCGGCTTCGCACATCAGCCTAGTGGTAAGCAGGAAAATATGTTCCATGACAGCCAGGAGTTCTTCGATTCTTGGGTCGCGGGTGCTATCTTCGCGTGCTGGGGAAAGGGGGAATAGCCCTTGAAAACCAAGCACATTCCAAGGGTCTGCGCTTGCGCCACATTCGATTGCGCGTTGCAGGATGGCAAAAGCTTGATTGGGTCGTTGGGCGGCTTGTGCCCAAAGTGATCGCTCGACCTCGAGGTGCCCGAGCCTGATGAGTCCGAGTATTTCTGCGAGCATCCTGCCTGAGGCGGGCTCAATCTTCCGGGCTTGCGCTCTCGATGCATCTAGATATCCCATGTTGGCAAGCAGCAATCCAAGAAACCGATGTTGAACATGCGAGGCTCGTTTTCTGCCCAGCAAATTATTCAAGTGCTGTCTGGCTCCGCCAAACGCTTGCCTTAATTGGCCCTTCTCTTCTAAAAGTGTTTTCTGATGTTCGGGCGAGGCTTTCTTCAAAAGGTATTCATAAAAAGTATCGCGTACCCGTGCGATGCCTGGAATTAATTTCGCTAACGATGCGGAAGCTTCATGGGTACCTGCCACTCTGCCGCTTACGCTCGCTGCCATTAGGATGGTGCCTGCAAGAACTGCTGCTGCTTCGAAAGAATTTTCTTCGAATTTATCTGCAGCGTTATCGACTCGGTCTTTAAGAACATCAAGCAGCGCCTTACGTACTACGAATCTGCGGAATCTGCCTTGCTCATCGATGTATTGTGGGTCCCATTCGCCGAAGAAATAGTTCGGGCGAAGGTTTGCGGGGTGGGAATGATCATAGCCACGAACATCCATGGAAAGTTCATCGAGGTTGTCGAAATCGAAATTCGCCTCTGAAAGTAAAGAGGGATCGACATCGCCCAAGATATCAAGTGCCTGTTGGATCAAAGTACTATAAGGGCTGTAGGAAGTGCCTGCATTGCGGAGGTAAAGGGGAACGCAGCGGAATTTTTCGTGGGGGTAGGGTTCGCCCGAGGGTCGAGTTTCCAAAAGTGCAACTGGTCTGTAGCCAACGAAATCGTTGAACTGAAGAATGGCATTCTTAAGGAATGATTCGGGTTGTCTGGGGAAACCTTTTTCAAGGGCCAACTTCAGCAGGGTTTCAAAAACCTTTGCAAGAAAGAAGGGTAGAAATAAATCCGCATCGGGCAAATGCCCCAAGATATCAGAGTGATAAGCCCTGTAGTTTTCGAGAAACAAAGGGATTAGTTCAAGTATTTTTCGGGCTTGTTTATCATTTTTAAATGCAGCAGAACCACTTGCCTTCAGCGAATCCAGCCTTTGTTCGAGCCAATCCAACAGGCTGATCCAAGGTTGTTTATCGCCATTCTCTGCAAGGAATGCGTAGGCATCGCTTAGCTGTTTCTGCCAGCGGGGGTCGGCCCGGCCATCGGAAAGATTGAGGTAGCCCAGAATCTTTGCAGCATCAATTTCTTTATCCAAGGCACCAAACAAATCTTCCACGATGATATCTCTCCGAAAGTATTAGGGCTTTTTGAACAGGGGCTCAATGTTCCAGATTTTTACAAGGCCATCAGAACCAGCACTCGCAACAAGTTTGCTATCGGGGCTGTACACCACTTGAATGATTTCTTGCGAATGCCCTTTAAGGTAAACGATTTCTTTGCCTGTCTCGGGGTTCCAAATGCGGACCGTGTTATCGCCACCCGCACCAGATGCAATGCTTTTGCCATCGGGTGAATAAGCTACGTATCGCACAATATCAGAATGGCCTTCGAGGGTGAAAAGTTCTTTGCCCGTGCTGGCATCCCATAACTTCACCAATCGATCGCCTCCAGAGCTTGCGATTTTTTTGCCATCGGGGCTATAGGCGGCGGAAGTTGCCCAATCAGTATGTGCCTTCCAAGTATTTAAAACTGTTCCATCTTTTACATCAATGATACGAATCCAGAAATCATAACTTGCAGTGAGGATGTTTTTTCCATTAGGGCTGAACATGGCAGTGGAAACCCAGTTACGATGTTCAGGCATCTCGCGAACTTCATCCCAGGTTGTGGTGTTCCAAACCTTGATGGTGTAATCGTTGGAAGCGCTGACTAGTAATTTGCCATCGGGGCTAAAGTTGACATCGCCCACCGAGCGTTGATGTCCTTTTAATACCTTCAGGGGTTTGCCATTGCTTGCATCCCAGATTTGAACTGTCTTATCATCGCTTGCGGTAGCGATTGTTTTGCCATCGGGGCTGAATGCAACTCCCCAGATTGGGGCCTTATGGCTTACGCCTACAAAAACATTTTTGCCTGTTCGAGGTTCCCAAACCCGCAACAGGTTATCCGCAGCACCCGAGGCGATTAATTTCCCATCGGGGCTGAATGCAACACATTTGACCGCATCGGTATGGCCATCATAAGAGACAATTTCCTTGGGCGTAATTTCCTTGGGTTGGGCGAAGCAAGCTTCACCTTGAAGGAAGTTGCATGCAATCAGTGCTAGGGTCAAAAGTGGCTTGAATATTTTGTTCATGTTAGTGCTCCTTGAAAAGTCTTATGATTTCTTTTTATTCATGGGATTCTTTTTGGGGTCAAAATCGACTGAAGGAAGAGGAAATTCCTTGCTGGGTATATGTTGGCCTTTCATGATCTCTTGAATTTTAGCGACGATTTCAGGGTTTTTGGCTGAAACATCGGTGGTTTCCGTGGGATCTGTAGAAAGATCATAAAGTTCGAGTTGGTTTTTCCCTTGGTTCATCTTTTGCTTGATTCCCTTCCATTGATTCATGATAACAGCAATCTGCCCGCCATACCCGGGGAATTCCCGATAAAGGAAGGGCCGCTCCGGTTGTTTCACTCCCAAAAGAGTGGGTGCGAAGCTAATGCCATCTGAATCCTTGGGAGTAAGGTTGGAAGAATTTGAAAGCTCCATCAGGGTGGGCATCCAGTCTTCAAAGCCTGTGACTCGGTCGCTAGTCTGGGCGGGGGCGATTTTTCCTTTCCATCTCACTATGCCAGGAACTCGAAACCCGCCTTCATAAAGGGTGCCTTTTCCATCGCGAAGGCCCGCAGAAGAATTAAAGAAACGGGCATCTGTGCCTGCAAGCCCTTGATGGGTGCCACTTAGTGGGCCGTTATCTGAAGTGAACACAAAAATGGTTTTTTCTTCGAGGCCCAACTCCTTAACCAAGGTCATCATTTTGCCGATGTCTCGATCCATGCGGGTGATCATTGCTGCGTAGGCAGCTTTTGGTTTGAAATGGGGAATGTAGCCTTTGCCACCCACATAAGGTGGGTCTTCAAATTTCCCCTCGTATTCTTTTAGTGCCTCATCAGGAACTTGCAACGCCACATGGGGAACGGTGGTGGGGACATAGCAGAAAAAGGGTTTGTCTTTATTTTGTTTGATGAAAGCAAGTGCTTGATCGTTGATGAGATCTGCGGAGTAATCGTTGCCTTTGAATCGGGCGTAGGATTTTGGATCGTTAGGGTCTTCATCGGGTTTGAGTTTCCCTTGGGCACTGAATGCGGGGTTGTTGATGGATACTTTGCGATCGTTATCCCAGAGGTAGGTGGGGTAGAAGTTATGGGCAACTGCTTGGCAGTTGTAGCCAAACCATCGGGTGAATCCTTGTTTAAGGGGTTCGCCTGTGGTGCCCGGCCCGCCAAGGCCCCATTTGCCAAACCCGCCTGTCGCATAACCTTGCTGTAGAAATAGTTTTGCAACCGTGTTTGTTTCAAGGGGGATTGGGTATTGGCCTTCCTCCATGGGTTTGAACTGTTTGTTATCGCGGATGAAGGCATGGCCTGGATGTTTGCCTGTCATCAATACGCAGCGCGATGGGGCGCAGACTGCATTGCCCGAGTAATGGCGGGTAAGGCGCATTCCCTCGGCAGCCAAGCGATCGAGATTGGGAGTGCGGATAATTTTTTGGCCATAGCAGCCTAGGTCGCCATAGCCTAGATCATCTGCAATAATGAAAATGATGTTTGGTTTGGATTGAACTTCGTTAACAGCGGGTGTCTGCGCTAATAGCGTGGAAAGTAAAAGCAAATGCATGGCAAATTCCTTTCAAGTAGAATTGCTCATTTTGATCTGAAGGGCAGGTTTGTTCAAGGTAATAAGTTCGTATCGCGGTATAAATAACTTGTTTTAGCAATAGAACGCTCTGGCGGGATAGATAGTTATACCCTTTACGAAGATGCAAATTTCCCAAATAACACTTAGATGATCGTGCTCTTTTCCTAAAGAATATTCATTCACTTTTGTTAAATTTAGAAGCTTAATCAGATTTTGCCGTTTGTAAAGATTGGGAGTTTTGGTGAAATAGGGATATTTTTGACTTTTAGGTCGAATGCTTTTAAGATAAGATTTGGTTTTGGTAGTTTAGGGTATTTGCTCGCATTCTTTCTTGAAAGGTATATTCATGAGTAATTTCATACGCAGTCTCTTTGGTTCCAAGAAGTCACCATCTAAAATTAAACCCCGTATGCAAAGTAGAAGGCTCGAGCTCCTCGGCCTTGAAGAAAGGGTTACCCCTGCTGTGGTCGCCTCTTTCAGCGGCAATGCCCTTACCCTGCTAAGTGATAGCAATGATACTTTTTCTGTTTCATCTGATGCTAATGGTGTTATTTCCATTACAGGAACAACAGTGACTGCAGGCGATGCAAATGTCACCGTAGTGGCAGGTTCTACTAGCACCGTAACAGTAAATTCATTGGCGGGTGGTCCAGCAGCGGTGCAGGTGTTGGCATTAACCGGTGATAATGCTGTCGAAACTCAGGGTATTACCCTCACCAATATTAATAGCACAGCATTCAATACCAACTTTGGGATTTCATTTGCATTGAGTGATGGAGATGACACTGTGCGTTTGGGCGGTAGCATCAACCTGAATGGA
>DBCB01000117.1:2425-13401 GCA_002303765.1 Planctomycetaceae bacterium UBA969 | reverse complement strand
GGCGATTACACTCTTAAAGTGGAAACCCCAGTTCTTGTTGTAGATTTCTTTGCCAATAGTTACAACGATACCGCCACTGGTTTACCAATCGGCTCGATAACTCTTTCTGGTACCACCAACGCTGGTTCGCTAGTTGCCTCGAACAATAACAATATTGAGGCTGCCCGCGATGTGGATGTATTCTCCTTCACTGCAAAAAATAGTGGACCTGTAAAAGTTCTTGTTTCCAAAACCACTACCAGCACCATCGATACCTCCATCTCCATCATGGATGCCTCGGGCAAAGTTCTTACTTCTAATAACGATGCTGACCGCGATACCACCGACAGCGCAGCAGTTTTTGAAGTTGCTGCCAATGCCGTTTATTACATCAGTGTAACGGGTGACTCAGGTACCACAGGGCAGTATGGTATTGCGCTGCAGGATCTTACCCCAAGCGATTCCGATGGTTTTGGCGGCGACTTCTCCACAGCAACTGTACTAACCCTCGATTCAAACCTTGAGGCAAGTGCAGATAATTCCATCATAAGTGCTGGCGATCGCGATCTCTTTAAGCTTACCGTTGATTCTGACGGCGTTCTTGCGATTGGTTTGAATGCTCGCAGCAGCAATCTCGATGGCTACCTTCGCGTTTACAACTCTGACAGGGTATTACTTGCAGAAGATAACGATAGCGGTACTGGCCTTGATAGCTTTATCTCGATTTCTGCAAGTGCAGGGGATGTATTCTACATTCAGACTGGTGCAGTTGGTTCCAGCATTGGTGGTTATAAAGTTTGGGCTAAACTTGAAATCGATGACCATGCCAACCTGATTGGCTCCGGCGCCACAGCTTTAGACGTTGAAGAGAATTTCGCCTATGATTTTGGTACCATCAATTCTACCTCGGATGTTGATATTTTCTCTTATACCGCCACCTCTACGGGAACCATCGATATCTATCTTGGTGCTGATGAAGGTAGTTCGCTTGATACCTACCTCTTTGCCTTTGATTCAACCGGGCAGATTTTGATCGATTACAACAATGATATTTCGAGCACCGATAAAGATAGTACCCTGAGCATTCAGGTGGTCGAAGGTCAGACTTATTACTTCAAGGTTTCTGGAGCTAGAGGTACGACTGGTGATTATATCCTTGATATTGCGCCCGTTGCTGACGATGTGGGCAGCACCATCGCTGATGCAACTAATCTTCCTCTAACAGTTGTTTCTAGCACTACCGCTGCAAATACAAGTATCGCTAGTACAACTGGCTCTATTGAAACCAAAGGCGATACAGATTATTACAAAGTTTCAATCAGTACTGCAGGCAGGTACCTATTCAAGGTTTCAAAAGATACAGCCTCATCCAGTGGTCTTGAAGATGCAACACTTGAAATTTATTCTGCAGATGGTGAGTTGCTCTACAAAAATGATGATGCGACTTCAACATCTTCCGATAGTGCACTTGAGTTAAACCTTGCTGCGGACGACATTGTTTATGTAAAAGCAGCGGGCTATGGCGATAAAACAGGTGATTATGTTGTTGAAGTTGTTTATGTGGGTGCAGTCGTTACGGATGATTATGGCAACACAACTGACAATGCATCTTCCTTTGTATTTGATGATTCTAGTTCGTATTCCCTTACTGGGGCTGCAATAGAGGTTGCTGGCGATTTTGACTTTTTCACAGGCGTTGCTGATATCAACGGTGACATAAATATTACCCTAACAACCGGTTCAACTCTTATTGGAACTGTTAAGGCGTTTATTTCCCGAGATGGGGTTATTGTTCAGGTGGCCAGTGAAAAAGCTACGGCGGCTGGAACTGCTCTTTCGCTTACTTTCTCGGTTGCTGCCTCAGATGAATTTTTCATCCAAGTATCTGGTGCTAATAGCACCGTTGGATCTTACGATCTAACGGTTACCAACACTGTTTCCACCAGCACCACGGATGCTCCTAAGGCGGTTGATTCCTCAGTTATCAACAGTATTGCAGATGAATTATCCGGGCAGTTCACCAAGGCTATTGCTGATGCTGCAGATGGCGACGATATCAATCAGATTAGCCAGAATATCACACAGAAGCTTGTCGATGCATTTATTGCTTCCATGGGCGGCACGCTCAATCAGACTTACATTATTTTCTGGCTCGATCCTGCAGATTTTAGCCTCTCTGGTGCCGGAACTAATGTTGGCAATCAAGCTGGAGGTACCACCAATCAAGGTTCTTCCACCAGCCTTTCCACCAATGGCGCCCTTAATACGGTTATTGTTTCCGGCGCTCAAGCATCCCAATACAGCTTGAATATGACAGGCGTAGGCAGCGGCCAAGTGCTTGCAGGGGCGACTATGGTTACTGCAAGCGGTCAGGTCATAAATCCAACCGTTACCACCAATGGTTCAAGCAGTTCTGGGATTGCTTCTTCTTCTGCTGTGCCTAAATCTGGCCTTAACATGGTTCTTGATTTTGGAACCAATACCGGTGGTGGTAACGGAGGGGGCAACGGCGGTGGTGGTAGTAACGGTGGTGACAACAGCGGTGGTGGTACTCAGGTAGGTGTTCTTCCGGGTAATGGTGGAAGTGCTGATTCCTCGTCATCCTCTTCCTCTTCTTCTTCCTCTAGTTCGAGTTCTTCTTCCAGCACTGCATCGGGTGGCGGTGGTGGTGGCGGTAGCTTTGCTTCCCTCGTGAATGCGCTTGTTCAAGGCTCATCCGTACTTATTGGAACAGATTCAGGATCTTTGATTGCGAATCTTGCTGCAATTACTTTTGGTGGTGGTGGCGCTGCTACCACAGTGAATGAGAAGCAACTTGAAAGAGATTTTGGTGCTGATGGGCAGGGTGAAGGGTTGGAGTTGGATGAAAAAGACACTAAGGAAGCTAAAATATTCTCTAGCTCGGATGTTATAAAAGCTACTGCATCACTTGTTTCAGTATCTTTTGCTGAGGCATATAAAGGCTCTGATCTTGCGATATTCAGTACTTTACAGGCTGAACAACAAGTGGTTTCTGAAATTGCAAATATCCTTGATAAAGTTCTACCTATAGTTGTTCCCACGGAATTTGAAAGCTCCGTTGAAAACATTCTGGTGCAAACTGAGAAAACATTGTTGGAAGAAGGCAAGGAAACTTTGACTAAAGTTGCTAACACACTTACTGACTTGGTTCAGGCAAGGCTTAGTAAAAACATTCCTGCTGGGCAGCCTGCCAAAAATAAAGCTGATGCAAAAATCAACACCACTGAATTTGTGGCTGCAAACTTGGTCGAGGCCGCTAAAAACGAAGACGCTATTGAAGATAGTGAGTATTCGAGAGAAATTTGGTTTGAACAGGAATTGCCTGAAGGTTTTGAAGAAATGCTTAACTTTACCTCTGTGAATCGAAACAACCCTGAGGGGGCCTTATTGGGTTCGCCAATTGTTGTAGATGATCAAACTAATAAAGTCGCTGAAGTTGCTGGCCTTGTCGCTGGTGCTCTTCTTGCTCCTTGTTTCCTTAACAGTGCTTTAGATAGCAAGAAGACTCCGGTAATCAAAAGGACCAAATCCAAAAAGCGAAAGTCCTAAATCCTGCATCGTTCTTGAAGCCGTTTGTGTAACCGTAAATGCATTTTCATTGCAAAGAGAGCAAATGAAACAAGATTGGCAGATTCCTGGTACGTCTTAGGGTGGATGGTAAAATGCTTGCATGGGGAAATTGCAACTACACCACAAAGCTTTGGGATGTGAAGACAGTCAAGTAGGTTAGCAACTCAAATACACTTCGACTAAAAGGCATACGAAAACCCACCCTTGTGGTGATCCGCGACACCGGTTTAGGCCACCAAGAAGGCCACCAAAACATCTTAGTCGCCCAAGAAGGCGTCCAAAAATTAGAAGCTTTGGGATACCTAGAGAGTCTCCAAGAATCTGAAATAGAAAATCTTACGATTCTACAAGGTGTTGATAGATCAGAAGTTAAAGGGGTTTTATCGAGGAAAATGCTAGTGCGCCCGGCTGGAATCGAACCAGCGACCCTCGATTTAGGAAACCGATGCTCTATCCCCTGAGCTACGAGCGCATTTACTTAAATATTATTCTATGAACGAGGCTTTAGTAAGTCTCTCCCCCTTTACTAACCAAAGAAAAATCTTGCTGAAAGAAGGTAGAACACCAAAGCAGCCATATCTGCACAAACAAGGGCGATAGGGCCCGCAGCAACCTGAGGATTCATCTTCATAATTTTCAAAATATTCGGGACCCCTTGCCCTGCAGCAGCGGCAAGCGTCACTCCGCCTGTGATTCCCACAAGCAAAGTGGCGGTCAAGGGAATGTTCCAAAACCGTAGATAAGAATAAACCACGACAAGCAATGCAGTTCCCAACCCCAAAGCTAATCCGGTCAAACCCTCACGATAAAGCTTGGTAAAAAGCTTGCCCCAAGTAAGGCCATCCTTGTGCATGGACTGAAGAGAAATACTTACTGATTGAATTGCAACACTTTCTGCAAGTGCAAGCACGATAGGAATAAAGAGCGCAAGCACAACAAATTGTTCAAGTTCATACTCAAACAAGCCAAGCAAAAACGCTGCAACCAAACCTCCAACAACATTACAAACCAGCCAGGGAAATCTAACGGAAAACCCAGTCCACATCCCAGAATTTTTACCTTCTTCCCAATGAACCCCGATAAGTTGAAAAAGATCATCGTAGGTATCCTTGGGATGGCCTTCAGAAAGATCCTCGCTCATGCTACTTATTTCTGCATTATAAGTACGAATATCGAGCATACCAACCAATACGCCAGATTCATTCACGACCGGAAAAGCAAGGAACTTATACATGGTAAAAAATTCGCATGCATCGAGGATGGTTGCAAAGGTAGGAATCGCAACGGGCCTTTTAACCATTAAATCATCGACAAGTTTTTCGGGTGCGCTTAAAAGAAGCGAGCGGGTGGCCATGATCCCCTGAAGTTTCCCCAAATCATCAACCACATAAAAGTAGATAATATTAGAGGAAAAAGGCGGGGAATTGCGAATAGTTGCAAGTGCCTCGAAAACAGTCTGCCCTGTTTTTAGCGAAGCAACTTCCCTGTGCATATGTTTCTCCACTAGATCATCCAGCGGAGGAATCATGGATTGCGTACCCATCCTGATTAACGATCCTTGTCTTTTTTCAGAATATTCCAATGCACTCTGGCAACATCCCCCATGTAATGATCCAAAGGCCCAAGTTTGGCCGCTTTTTCCATATGTTCAGCAGCTTTTTTCTTATCATCGATGGATTCATAATAAAGCCCGAGGTAAAGATGAGCATAGAAGGGTGCGATTTTTTCCTGCTCTGCTGGGGCGTTAGCAGCGATTTCAAGAATTTTGTCTGGTGCAAACTTCCCTTGGAACATTAAATAGACTTCTGTCATCGGAACCCTGCGATCCCCTTGAATTGGAAGCATCGCTGCACGGGCTTTTTCGGGGGTTTCAGCACGGGCAAAACAAAGGTAATGCCATACACCATTCTCCACATCACTGTTTTCCACTTTCTGATAAGATTCAAATTGTTCTTTTCCTTCCTTGAAACGTCCAAGGTAATAAAGAACAATGCCCCTGCGCCAATGGCCTGGGTATTCATCGGGAACTAGTTTGATGTATTCATCGAAATCAGCGCCTGCTTCTTTCATTTTTCCCAAACGAAAGTTAGCACTGCCTCGTTGATCGAGGGCATTATAAAATTTGGGGTTAGCTTTAAGAGAATTATCAAAGTCTTTAAGGGCAGAAGCATAATCACGCAAGCCGGAGTTTGCCAAACCCCTAAGATAATAGAGCCTTTCGTTCTTAGGGCTTTTTGCGATGGCTTCATCAGCAAGCTTAACAGCTTTTGCATAGTCTTTTCCACGGAGGGCCTGATCAACTTTTAGGAGGTCTTCGATACCTTCGGTTTGAAAAGGGATCATTAAAGCAAAGAGGAAGGGAATAAGTTTCATTGAAGGAACCTTTCAAAACAAAAAAGTCAAAGCTTGCGCAAAAGGCGCAGCGCGTGGATATTGTTCTTATACACAAAAGTAATTCTACTACGAGGAAAGCATGAGACCTACAGACATCACGATAAAAAATGTAAGTTTTAGCACCGAGGATTTTTCGTACCGGACAATGATCAAGTTTGGTGGCGTTGCAGTAGATCGGGTTACGATGCTGAATGCAGAGATTGAAGTGGAAACCTCACAGGGAAAACGAAGCGTGGGGAAAGGCTCAATGCCTTTGGGAAATATCTGGGCATTTCCCTCAAAAACAATGGTATACGACAAAACATTAGGAGCAATGAAAGCGATTGCTGCAAGTTGCGCATCGGTTTATGCAAAAACGAAAACGAGTGGTCATCCGATTGAAATCACTTGGGAGCTGGAAAAAGAGCTATTAAGTAACGCAGAGGCAGAAGGCCGTAAATTAAACTTGGATGATCCAGTGCCCCCGCTTGCGACTCTGGTTTGCGCCAGCCCTTTCGATGCTGCGTTGCACGATGCCTATGGCAAAGCCCACCAGTTAAGTTGCTACCACACCTATGGTGGGGAATTTCTCGATAACGACCTTGGCCGTTTTTTGGGCAGCGATTTCAAGGGTGTGAAGATTGAAGACAATGTAATGAAAGAACCTGTAGCAAGCCTGCCTTTGTACCATCTTGTGGGTGCACTTGATCCGTTATTTATTCAGGATGTGGTAAAGCCTGTGGGGGATGGGTTGCCTGAAACATTAGGCGAGTGGGTGTTATTTAATGGGCTGACGCATTTAAAAATCAAGTTGAATGGGGATGATTTGGGCTGGGATGTAAACCGTGTAGTTGGGGTAGAAAAAGCAGCAGAAGTAGCTCAGAAGCAGCGGGGACAATCTACCTGGCATTATTCGCTCGACTTTAATGAGAAGTGCAAGAATGTAGAATATCTGCTGGAGTTTTTAGAGCAAGTGAAAGAAAAATCGCCTGCCGCTTTTGCCCGAATCGCCTATATCGAACAACCCACGGGAAGAGATTTGAAAGCCAGCAGGGCGAATGTCATGCATGCTGCAAGCAAGCAAATCCCGGTGGTGATCGATGAATCATTATTGGATTTGGAAAGCCTATTAATGGCGCGAGAAATGGGGTACACCGGGGCAGCTTTAAAAGCCTGCAAGGGGCAATCGCAATCAGTTGTGCTTGCAAGCGCAGCAAGGCACATGAAAATGTTTTTATGTGTGCAAGATCTAACCTGCCCTGGGGCATCTTTAATACAAAGCGCAAGCCTTGCTGCACATGTCAAAGGAGTTAGCGCAATAGAGGCAAATTCTAGGCAGTATTGCCCTGCTGCAAACACACCTTGGGAAAAAAGCTTTCCCGGAATCTTCAAGATCACGAATGGCTCGATGCAAACCAGTTGTTTAAACGGTTTGGGCTTAGGCGCAGACCTAAAGTAAAGCTAATCAGGAAGAGGTTGGCCCTTGGTTTCACGCATAAGGGGCAAAAGCAAAAAGCCTGCGAGATAGATGAAACTCATGGCAGCGCAAGCTTTACCATAATCGCCCCCAAAGACATCGTTCATCAAGGCCCCTGTTTGCAAGGAACCGATTGCAGCAAGAATACGGCCGAAGTTAAAGCCAAAGCCCTGACCTGTGGCGCGTATTCGGGTAGGGAATAATTCGGGAAGATAAAGTGGAAGCCAGCCATAAAATGCTGCAGTGAACGCGCCTGCGGTAAAGATTGTGAAAAGGAACCAAGGGCCGAAGGAATCATTAGTGCGGAAAAAGAGTTGCGCAGAGCCCAGTGATATCAGACATAAAAATGCATAAGTCCAGCGTCTGGAAAAGCGCTCTCCAATGATTGCAACCACAAAGCATCCGATTGAAGCGCCTAATGCAGAAGTTAGCTGGGTGTATTGCTTGGCACCTGCCATGCCTTGGGAAAGTTTATCCGCCCACGGGGCAGACCAAAGAACAGATCCCCATGTGCCTAGAAGGGCTACTCCTGATAAGCCTGCAGCAACCATCATCATGGATAATGTTGCTTTACGAAATTCAGCAGTTTCATTATTGCGGGAGAGATAATTGCGGATAGGCCAAAGGTAGCCAATGGTGACAGCAATTAAAAGAATGCAGGTTCCGACTGCGCGCATAACCCAGTCGCAATCGATGGCCCAAAGATAAAGGATGCCAAAGCATGCAAACGAGCCAAACAAAACACCCATAAGATCGATGGTAGCCCAACCATTTGTACGGCCCTGATCTTTTTCCTCTTCCCACTTGTGCGATTCAGGAACAAAAAAGCGAATAATCATGGTAAGGAATGCAGGTAATATACCCATCAGCATGAGCAATCTCCAACCCGAGTTAGCTGTAAGGGCGTTGATCCAGCTCTGGGGCATATGAACTATTTGCAACAAACTTTCGAGTGCGGTATGAACCTGCGTTAGAAACAAACTAAGCATGGCTACTATGACATAACCTAGATTTCCTGCTGCACCAATCAGCCCTGCAAGCAATCCACGCGATTTACCCTGCCAGATTTCCATCACCAAGGCTACACCAAGTGACCATTCCCCACCCATGCCCAAAGCTGCAAGAAAACGAACTGCTACAAGATGCCAGGGATCTTGGGCAAATGCCCCGAGTGCGGAAACGATGGCATAGGTAAGAATACTGATGGTCATGGCACGAACCCGGCCAATGCGATCGCCCAACCAGCCAAACAGAACTCCTCCGGTTGCTGCCCCCACAAGAAATGCAGCAGTGATTACACCATACCATCTGCCAAAGAGTGCATCGGAAAATTGATCCCCCATTAACTCTTGCAAGGCGGGTCTTGCAACCACAGGAAAAAGGCCCATTTCGAATCCATCAAACATCCACCCCAAAAGGGCGGCAACTAGAGCCATGTATTTCCCGCGATCGCCTGTAACCTGATTCATTGCTGATTCTCTTTATAAACAAGGAAGTCTTTCCGACACTCAGCATACTAGAGGATTTGACGGGGTCAATCGAATGAATGGCTACTAAGAGTAATTTTTACAGAATATCCGCTGGCATAAAAACCCTTACTCTTGGTAAAAGTAAGATTGTGAATCCCACAACTGGAGATAGCATGGCAGGATTAATAGTAAGCGTTTCTGGAATCCGTGGCATAGTAGGGGAAACCCTTACCGTGGAAGTTGCTATGCGCTTTGCACGCGCATTTGGTGAGCAACTTGGAAAAGGTCTAGTTCTAGTAGGCACTGATGGCAGGCCCAGTGGCAGAATGTTGAAGCATGCTGTTTGTGCGGGGTTGAATGCCAGCGGTTGCCAAACCATGGAGGTAGGAGTGGTACCTACTCCAACCATGGGGGTCGGGATTACCGCATTAAAAGCAGTGGGAGGAATTCAAATCACTGCAAGCCATAACAGTGCACCTTACAATGGCATGAAACTTTTTGGAAGCGATGGCAGAGTTGTTCCGGCAATCGTTGGCGAGGTGGTAAAGAAGCGCTACGAATCAAATTCATTTAGTCATGGCAAATGGGATGACGCCCCAGAGGAAGTTAGCAATGCCGATTTAGTGGAAAAGCATGTACAGAAGATTCTTGCAGTTACGGATGTTGAAGCGATTGCAAAAAGTGGCTGGCGAGTTTTTGTGGATGCTAATGGAGGAGCTGGCGGGCCGATTGCAACAAAGCTTCTTAACGCACTTGGTGTTGAAGCAATTTTAATCGGTGAAAAAGCCGATGGCAACTTTACCCACGAACCCGAACCCATCGCAACAAACCTTGCCAGCATCGGGCCAATGGTAAAGAAAGCCAAGGTTCATGCTGGATTTGTTTTAGACCCAGACGCAGACAGGCTGGCATTATTCAACGAGAAAGGCGAATTTCTAGGCGAGGAATTAACCCTCGCACTAGCTGCATGGGCAAGACTGGAAGAAAAACCCGGCCCCATGGTTGTCAATATGTCCACCTCTCTGGCCAGCGAAAATGCTGCAACAAGATTTAACCAACCTTGCTTCCGCAGCGCTGTGGGCGAGGCCAATGTGGTAGATCTAATGATCGATAAGAGTGCGGTAATAGGTGGAGAAGGCAACGGCGGGGTTATCGATCCAAGAATCGGTTGGGTGCGCGACCCCTTCATCGGCATGGCGCTTATCCTTGGGCTGATGACCAGAAAAAAGAAATCACTCGGAGACCTAGCCAAAGAAATACCACTATTTAATATTCACAAAGACAAGATTGATATGAATAGAAACTCCTTGGAAATTTGGTACGAAAGGGTTGCAGAGGCCTTCCCAGATGGAAGCACCGATCGAACGGATGGGTTAAGAATTAGCTGGCAGGAAAAATGGATTCACCTGCGGCCAAGCAACACCGAACCTATTGTGCGGGTAATTGCGGAGGCCCCAACTAAGGAAGAAGCAATTGGATTATCAGAAACTTGTAAGACCTTGGTTCCATGATTAAACCCGATCAATTGGATTACCAAGATAGAATGAACCTGAACTAATTATGGTGATGCGTAACAGTCATCCGAATTGCAATTGGTTTATCTTCAACTGAAAGTTCGTCAGGAACAGTGTTTCTGATCAATTCGCCTCGAACGATGGAAATATTATCCGGGGCATCAATGCCAACCCGAACTTTATTCCCCAAAACTTCCAGAACAGTGACAACAATATCGTTGCCAATTCTAATTTGCTCACCAGCTTTTCTGGTTAAAACTAACATGGTAAAACTCCTCCTTGAGATTAAATAACGTTACATCATCGAGATTCAACAGACAGGGATCCTTCGCCACAACCTTCACATAGTATAAAACCGCAAACCATACATTTAGACAACCCACCAAGGGAAACCCATTGCCCTGAACATAAGGGGCAAGCATTTACTTGGGCAGGCAATGCTTTTCTCGCCAAGACTGAGTTATCGCAAGATTGCGATTGGGTTTCGTTGAGCATGAAAAAGTCTCCAAATAAATATATGCAACTAAAGTTGTGTTCTTTTGTACACTATACCTTGTTTTCTAAACATTATCA
>DBCB01000117.1:771-2413 GCA_002303765.1 Planctomycetaceae bacterium UBA969 | reverse complement strand
AATAGATTTCCATTAACTATTACCATTTAGAGACTTACAGCTTTCTGAAAACCATTACCAAAAGCAGTTTTGAGTAAATACATAAAAGATTCTTCCTTAGACACCTTGTTTAAGGGTTCGGCCTCCGACCTTTGGGCATCCTCTCATGACAATTGAAAAAGAAAAGGTTGGCAGGTGAAATTTGTTTACAACATTTTCTGCTTCCTTCTTGAATCCAATCAAGACTGCCCTTATAAACAATTATTCGTGAGATGAAGGGTATTATTTCCCGCCTGCGATTTTTATTTTCTGCGAAACAATTTGAGGAGTGATTGATCATGCGTACATTTGGACTTTTTGTTTTAGCAATTGGAATGGTAACCCTTGCAACTGCGCAGGAAAAAGAAAAAGCTGCTCCCCGAAGCGCAGGCGAATTAAAGGCCATCGAATCACTTCGCAAAATGGGCGCTCTTGTTTTAGAAGTTGCACAAAACGATAACCACCTAGACATCTCTTATCTTCAACCTGATGAAAAATTTGGCGATGCACACCTTGCGCCTCTGAAAGAACTTAAAGGTGTAGTTCACCTTAATCTCCGTAATCAACCAGTCACCGATGCCCTTTTGGTTCACATTAAATCAGTTGACAGCCTAACCCAGTTGCACTTGGAAAAAACCAAAGTCACTGACAAAGGGCTTGCTGAACTTAAAGGATTAAAAAACCTAGAATACCTCAACATTTATGGCACCGAAGTTACAGATGCGGGCGTTGCACAACTTGCAGATCTCAAGAAACTTAAGAAGGTTTTCCTTTGGCAGACTAAAGCAACAAAAGCAGGCGCAGCAAGCTTAACTAAAGCCATCCCAGGAGTGGATGTAAATATGGGTTATGATGATATCAAGCTGCCCGAACCTAAAAAGGAAGAACCCAAGAAAGATATGAAGAAAGACGATAAAAAGAAAGACGCAAAGAAGGATGACAAGAAAACTGATACGAAAAAGGATGATAAAAAGGCTGATGCTGCCAAAGATGCTAAGAAAGAAGTAAAGAAAGAGGAAAAGAAGTAATCTTATCCTTATCGATGTTCAAAAAAGCCTCACACGAAAGTGTGAGGTTTTTTTTATTCCTGTAACATCAAATCATTAAAATACAAACAAATCCAAAGGCTATAGCGAAGGGCATCTAAAGGCACAGTAAACGCAATGCAATTACAAGGAAAAGTGAGCAAGAGTTTTTGTTTATTCAAACTCAAGACTTTCAAAACAACCCTTTTGCCTATATCATACTTTTCATCATGCAACCTTATCTACAATTAATCAGGCTCCCTTTATTACCCTCAGCCTTGGGTAATATTTGCTTGGGTGCGCTTAGTGCTGGAATAATCCAAACTGATTCCCTAAATTTCATCTTGATGCTATTTTCATCTGCATTTCTTTACGCTTCAGGAATGGCTTGGAATGATTATTTCGATGCGGGAATTGATGCAATCGAAAGGCCTGAGCGCCCTATTCCATCTGGAAAAATAAGTCCGAAAAATGCAGCCATCTTTGCGATAATCTTAATGACTTTGGGAATAGCCTTTGCGCTTTCGGTTGAATTATTGCGCGGATTTTCTGGAACAACCTTAACTATTGCATTGATCATTTCTTTCTTCATTTTAGCT
>DBCB01000117.1:0-750 GCA_002303765.1 Planctomycetaceae bacterium UBA969 | reverse complement strand
TATGATGGGGGCGGGAAGAATTTTATTATTGGCCCGATACTTATGGGTTCATGCAGATTTTTTAATGTACTTCTAGGATGGTCGGTGGTGGGCCAACCCCTTACAGAAATTGCATTTCTACAGGCTGGGATCATAGGCACCTATATCATCGGGGTAACATGGTACGCAAAGTATGAGGCAGAGCAAAGCAACCGTATTTCGCTAATAGCAGCTAGCCTAATCATCATCCTAGCACTTTTTATCGGATTAATATTCCCAACTTTCAACCATCAGGAAAACGCCCCCACTTGGCTATACCCTTATCTTTTCTTCCTACTAATGGCACGGGTGGTAAAAGCTTTATTGAGTGGAGTTCAAGAACCAACCCCACGGAATGTTCAAATGGGAGTAGTAACTTGCTTAAAATCGCTTGTATTACTGGACTGTACTTTAGCAATCGGTATAGCGGGATGGGTAGGATTATGGATACTTTTACTTCTAGCACCAAACTTAATCATAAATCGTTTTAAAAAGCTGTACTCCACCTGAGAAGGATTCAAACTTATCTATCATCAAGGTCATCCAACTGGGCGAGGATATCCCTAAGGTTTGCTCCATCAGAAATACGAATGGAAGAATTGGTTTCATTAAGAGGTGGAGG
This sequence comes from Planctomycetaceae bacterium UBA969, assembly GCA_002303765.1. Taxonomy (GTDB): domain Bacteria; phylum Planctomycetota; class Planctomycetia; order Gemmatales; family Gemmataceae; genus UBA969. The sequence continues at coordinate 110 of DBCB01000117.1, read as the reverse complement.
ATCATTGCGCCCTCGCAATTCAACAAACTCATCGCTGCCTATATTTGTTTTCTTCTTTTTTGGAGGCGTTCTTTGCGATTTAGGGGGTGGTTGCTCCCCTTGAATTGGGA
>DBCB01000131.1 GCA_002303765.1 Planctomycetaceae bacterium UBA969 | reverse complement strand
TCACATCCCTTGGCAAAGCGATGATTACCACCGGCTTCCCTTACAATGTAAGAGGGATGGAGCATCTTTTCAGTTGGTGGAAGCATTTCTCGCACAGAAGCCAGGCGGTTCGCAGAATTGGTTCAACTGCGCTTAATCTTGCGTACATCGCCTCCGGAAGATGCGATGTGTTTTATGCTTTCGATAATCATGTTTGGGATGTTGCAGGAGGTATCGTTCTTGTGAATGAGGCGGGTGGAAAAATCACCCGGGTCGATGGCTCACCCTACTGCCCGTTTCAACCAGAAAGCCTTGCAACAAATGGTCACATGCATGATCTTTTGGTAGCAGAGTTTCGAAACGGGCCTCAAGAAGGATGACCATGAACCCCCATATCCATGCAAATGCAAGGCGCGATCGCCTAAGGGCAAGACTCGCACAAGATGGTGTTGATGCCTACCTCATTAGTGGGGTTGCCAATGTCACCTATCTAACTGGGTTCAAGGGGGAAGCCAGCCATCTGGTGGTTTCAAAAAACAAAGACGTTTTAGTTTCTGATGCCCGCTTCACCGAACAAATCAAGAATGAATGCCCAGGGCTGGAAGCAATCATCAGGCCGGCCACAAAAAAAACTCTCGACATGGTTGCTGAAGCCATTCGCTCTAACAAGGCGCTATCAATTGGTTTTGAATGTCAGGTTGTTACCGTTTCTGACTTTGAATCTTTGAAAGAAATATTACCCGAGTGCAGTTGGCTTGCCACCCGAGAACGGGTTGAAACCCAGCGCATGGTTAAAGAACCCATCGAAATCGAAGCAATCCGCGCAGCTATTAAGATGGCGCAAGATGCTTTCACTTCGCTTTCTAAATCGCTTTCAAGTTCGCAGACGGAAAAAAATGTTGCTGATGAACTGGAACGATTGATGCGCTCAATGGGCGCGCAGTGTGCCGCGTTCCCGATTATTGTCGCTGCGGGCTTAAACGCTGCACTTCCCCACGCAATTCCATCCCAACATTGCATTGGGAATGAAAGTCTTTTACTGGTAGATTGGGGCGCAAGTAGCCCTAGTGGATACAAAAGCGACCTGACCCGGGTTCTTGACACACATAATTTTAGTAAAACAAAAGGGCAGGCAGAATCTAAAGATAAACTGCGAAAGATTTACTCGGTGGTGCAAATGGCTCAAAAAGCGGCCTTTGACTCCATCAAGCCCGGGGTTAAGGCCCTCGATGTTGATCGTGCTGCAAGACAATTGATTGCAGAAGCGGGCTATGGAGAGTATTTTGGACATGGCTTGGGGCATGGCATTGGTTTACAGATTCATGAAGCCCCATGGTTAAGGCCTGGCTCTGAGACGGTTCTCGAGCCTGGGATGGTCTTCACTCTCGAACCGGGAATTTATCTTCCGGGCTGGGGTGGGGTCAGAATTGAGGATAATATTCTGGTAACTTCCTCGGGTGCCGAATATCTGACTGGAATTACCAGAGAACTCGATGATAATATCATCGCATAAGTTTTTTACCCTTTAATCAGGGATGCTCTTTTGAAAGGAGTTGCAGGTGGCTGAAAAACCTAACAGTAAAACGAACCCATTCGAGGTCGAAACGATTCGTGACCTTGTTCGACTTATGTCTAAACATGGGCTAAGCGAACTTGATCTTCAGGATGGCGAAAAGAAAATACGCCTTAAAAAAGAAGGGCTCAGTGCTCCAGTTTTTGCACCCATCATGCAGCAACAGCCCGCTCCTGTTTTACAGCAACCCGCTCAAGCGCAGGCCGCACCTTCTGCTCCTGCTGCTGCACCTGCTGCCAACAAGAACCTGATTGAAATCAAGAGCCCTACGCCTGGCACTTTTTATTCCCAAGAAAAACCTGGTAGCCCCCCCTATGTTGCGGTAGGCGCCAAAGTTAATCCAAAAACCGTGGTCTGCCAGATCGAGGCCATGAAACTTTTCAATGAAATCGCTGCTGAGTGCACAGGCACCATTGTCGAAATCTTAATCGAAAACAAACAACCTGTAGAGTATGGCCAAGTTTTGTTCCGGGTTGATCCCAACGGTTGATTAAGGAGCTCTCGCCTATCAGGCGGATATTATTCTCATGTTTCAACGCATTCTAGTTGCCAATCGTGGTGAAATCGCTCTCCGAGTTATTCGTGCCTGTAAAGATATGGGTATCGAAGTCGTCGCTGTTTACAGCGAAGCTGATCGCGATGCCCCCTATCTGGCACTTGCAGACCAAGCCATTTGCATCGGCCCTGCTAATTCTGCTGAAAGCTACCTCAACATTCCCAGAATTATCAGCGCTGCTGAAATTGCTGATGTTCAAGCCATTCATCCAGGATATGGCTTCCTTTCAGAAAACGCTCACTTTGCTGAAGTTTGCAGATCCTGCAAAATTGAATTCATCGGCCCTCCACATGAAGCCATGCGCAAACTAGGCAATAAAAACGAAGCCCGCAAAATGGCCAAGAAAGCAGGCGTTCCGGTTGTACCAGGCAGCGAAGGCCTTATCACCAAAGACGAAGAAGCTCTTGCTCTAGCCCACTCCATGGGTTATCCCGTATTGATCAAGGCATCGGCAGGCGGCGGCGGCAGAGGCATGCGCGTTGCTCATAACGATATAAGCCTTCATTCGGGTCTTGCTGCCGCTGTTCAAGAAGCAGAAAACGCATTCAAAGATGGCAGCGTCTATCTCGAAAAATACATCGAACAACCTCGCCATATCGAAGTTCAGGTTCTAGGCGACACCCAAGGCAATGTGATTCATCTTTGGGAACGCGATTGCTCGCTTCAACGCAGGCACCAGAAACTTGTCGAAGAATCCCCCGCACCAAATCTTCCCGAAAAAGTTCGGAAAGATATCTGCGCCGCTGCTGTCAAGCTTGTTAAATCCGCAGGCTATTACAGCGCAGGCACCGTAGAATTTCTACTCGACAAAGACCATAACTTTTACTTCATCGAAGTCAACGCACGCATTCAAGTCGAACACCCCGTTTCAGAACTCGTTACAGGCGTCGACCTTGTAAAAGAACAAATCCGCATCGCCTCTGGCCTGCCTCTCTCTTTTAAGCAAGATGATATCGTTCATCGGGGTTGTGCGATCGAATGCCGTATTAATGCCGAAGATTCCACCAATGGCTTCAGGCCCTTCCCTGGCTTAATCACCAAATGGCAACCCCCTGGCGGCCCAGGCGTTCGCATGGATACCCATGCGGTTCAAGGCTATAGGGTCCCTTCCAACTATGATTCCTTAGTTGCAAAACTCTTGGTTCACAAACCCACTCGTGCCGAGGCTATTGCCACCATGCGCAGGGCACTTGCTGAATTCCATGTCGAAGGAATTAAAACAACCATCCCCATCCTTAGAGAGATTTTCACGAATTCTGCTTTTGTTGATGGTAAAGTTGATACAACCTTTATCGAACGGCATTATCTGAAGGGCCAGTAATAGCAATATGTCCATTGCTCATATCACCCTTCTGACGAAAGATATTATTCCGTTCAAGGAATTCTTCATCAAGACATTGCATTGGCAACCCATCGAAAAGCCAGGCAACATTGCAGTGACTGCAGCTTGGCTGCAAATCGCTCCGGGTCAGGAACTCCACATCCTTGAAAACAAGGAGTTCAATTCTCTAAAGTTTGAACAGGAATATGGTAGACACATTGCCATTCGCTGGCCCGAGCAGGAATTCGAATCCTTAAAGCAAAGGCTTACCCAGCACGGCGCAGAAATCATCACTGCAAAACGCCCAACATCCTTTGTACGATTCTTCTTCCGATCTCCAGACAATTATATCTTCGAAGTTGTGCCTAGCTGATTGTTATGAAGGCGGTTTCATCGATGCAAGCTTTTTAACAAGCTCCACATCCAGAGTTTGGTTGTAAATCCTGAAATCAGACATCTTCCCCAGAAAGTTTTCTGAAGCTCCAGCTCCGATTTTAATCACACCCTCATTAGCCAGTTGAAAATCACGCGCATCGAACAGCGCACTTTCCGACACCTTGCTTCCATCCAGATAAAGCTTGAGTTTATCCCCTGCCTTTATAGCAGCAACATGATGCCAACCCTTGGATAGAGAATGCCCCCAGATAACATTACGACCTGATTCGTACGAAAATATCTTCCCCGAGGGAAGCGTTGAGCAAAAGAGACGGCCATCGTGCTCCGCCATGGTCCAGGCCCTGCGATACTTGACATCGGGGGTATGATCCAACCTAGTGATTTTTTTCCAAGTCTTGTTGTTGCTGTATTCATAAACTTCAGCAAGGGGCAGAGTACCTGCAAGCAATTTTCCGTTATGCACAACCATGCCCATAACCTCAAGTTCTTGGCCTAATCTGCCAAGATCTGTCCACTCATTAGGCTTTTCAAACCGATAGACTCTGCCACTTGGCCAAGTGCCTACATGAAGGGAACCCTGGTAAATCGCAAACGAATAGGTCTGGGTATTATCACCAAGCCTACCGAGATCGGTCCACCTTTCGCCATCATAACGAAAAACATTTCCGCAATCATAACTACTTGCATAAAGGTATTCGCCAAATACAGTCAGTGATTCAACCCGCAGGTTTTCTTGCTGTTTGTTCACTGAGTTTACCGCAAAAGGAGTTGCACATTTCGTCCAATTCTTTTCCCCATCATACCGATAAAAACCTGCAGGCTTGTATAACGAAGAGGCATATAGCTTCCCTTTATAAACGACCATTCCACCCACAGCTTCGGTATCAGGCAACTGACCACAATCTTTCCAGACATCGCGGCCTTCATACCGGAATACGCGCCCGCCAAGATTCAGGTTGGTCGATTCAGGAAGTGCAGAGCCCGCTATCCTGTATTTTCCTGTACCTGCATAAAGCTCATTCTCATAAACCGCAAGTGACATTACGCTATTTGATTTATCAGGCGCTCCACAATCAATCCAGCGCTTGGCACCAGCATAACGATATACCCGGGCAGAATCTTTGGCATCTGTAACACAAGTTCCCGCATAAAGTTGCCCTGCATGAACTGCAAGCGAAAATGCACATAAGGCTTTGCCGGGCTGACCACAGTCCTGCCATTCTCCACCTTTGTTATTGTCGATTCCAAAATGCAAATGGCGAAAGTTCGCCTGATTGGTCGTAACACCCTGGTTACTTTTAAGACTGAAATTCACCCCCCGAGAAGTATTGGGATCATACCAACTAAAGATGTCTCCGCCGGAAGATTCATTCGACTTGTCATCAGCTTTAATCCAGCAGGCAATGCTGAATTCCCCCTTGCCTAATAACTGACGACCGACATCCTTTGAAATCTTAAGGGATGAATTCCTTCCATTAAAAGAAGCACCCTTGGCGTACTCCACATTCAAACCTTCGGCATGATTGTCATTCCCGGAAATATCACGGGCATCATTACTAAGAGGCAAGTGAATGATTAAGCCATTTTTCATATCCATAGCATTAGAATGGGGCATCAAATGCCTGTCAAAAAAAGCATAGGCAAGAAGCCTCTCTTTAAGTGGAAAACTATGGTTGGTATCAGGGTGATGCACATCAAGCTTATCTTTAGTGTTGAATATTTTTTCATAAACGGGAAGAGCAGAAGCAATGCAATCGGTCACACCAGAGACTTCAAAATCCGGGTCATCGTGCAAAGGCGCATTTATGAAAACAGGCCTGGGCGCTAGGGCTGCGAGCACTTCGGTAAAATCAAACGGTATCTTTGATGGGTCGTCCTTGTATTCCGTTTTAATCCTAGGCATGTAATATTTACTGCTCCAAGCCCTGACATCTCCCTTGTTGTGTTTTGCGAATACATTGAACCCGCAACTTGATGCAACTGCCTTGATTCTTTCATCAAACACACCAAGGAAGATCGCATTATGACCGCCCAAAGAATGCCCAATAACTCCTATGGATTCAGAATCTACAAAGGCAAGCGATATCAGCAGATCGATCCCTCTGCGATGATTCACAATTCCCTTCATGGTGGCACTGACATAACCCATTTCATAAGGGTCAGTGCTATATTCAGTTGTATGCAAAAGTGGATAATCCATCACCAAACAAACATAGCCCCTCGAGGCAAGTTCATGCGCATAGGCTTGGCCGGTAGCTTGGGAAATACCTGCAGGAGTGTCTTTACCAGGCTTGGAACTACCTGGCAGACAAATCACCCCGGGCTTGCTGTTTAATCTGCTTACACCATGGGGAATTAATAAAAACGCTGGCACTCGGTCATCTTTCTCAACCACAAACGATATATGCTGGCGTGTGTAGTGTTGCAACTTCTCTTCAAAATCAATTTTCATGTCCAGTGGAAGAGAAGTGGTTACAGGCAGCTTACCCATTACCGATTCCATGTTTTCCCGTGTATGGGTCACACGATTAGACCAGTCAGCTACACTTTTAACAGGCTGCAACTTCCCTTGCAGATCCTTGAAATAAAGCAATTGCTTGCGATCTTCATACCAAGGAGGCGACTCTTTTTTAAGTTCCAACTGCCCTTGCAGAACCCCCATTAACAAAACTATGGTCCCACTTATCATCTGCATGGTTCCTTACTTTCTTTTCGTTCGTATTCATAACTTCTTTAATATCGCTGCGACGTTGTCTTCAAATATCTGCTGCCATTCAGGCGCCAATATGCAATCACTGTCTTCCTGCGCATTGCCCACATTCTTAAGTTGCTCTGCAGTTGGCGCATAATAAATGTAGCCATTAGTGTATCCTGCAACGAAAGTACTTTTGTGAGGAGACATCTTTTTGATATTTAACCCGATCTGCACTGTAAGCTCTCCCGGAAATGTCACCATCACAAAATCGCCTATGCGCAAACCCATCACCTCTACATCGATGGTACGTTTCCCCGAGGCAATGTTCTTTGCCTGGTTTTTCTTCAACAACGCAAGATTCGTCTGCACCCGGGTAAGCTCTTCCATCACATGAATGTTGGCAAGATACTTTTTCATGTTTTTCCGGTTCTCCGCATCCAGCTTATCAATATCATTTCTTCCAAGCATTTTCTCATGAAGATAGTGCTGCGAAAAATACGATGGGAACTCCTCGGAATTGTTGTACTTCACCATCAAGGGAAGAAATGTTTTGAAGTTCAAGTTATTGGCACCAAGTGATTGCAGCAATTTTTGTTGCTCTGCCTGAAGAGATTCGATGCGGCCTGATAGTTCAGCCCGGGGCAGCGAAATCGTTTCATTGATCACCTTAAACGCAACATCCTGCTTGCATTTGATTTGCTTCAATCCCCTCATCGTACTGATGCCCAACATATTTCCCAAAGGTTCAGCATCGGGCGGATAAGCAACATCCTTGTAAAGCACAGGGTTGATATCACCCCCGCAGCCTTGGATAAAAAAGGCCATCGCTCCATCGCCTAGGCAATCTTCAATCACCTTAGATGAAAAACCCGTCAAGTCTGCAGTATTCCCACCACTGGGAACACCCTGAATCGGATGGCATGCAAAGTTGTAAAGCACAGCAAGCGTCTTGCCATTCTTTTGATCTAATCGCAATATCCCTATCTGCGGATCAACCGGACCAACACTTTCAACTTCAGAGTCCGGAGGTAGCGAATAAGCCCTGCGCATATCCGCATCTTTACCATTCTTCAGCTTCACCCTGCGATTTTCCATGATCTTGTTTTCAAACCCAACGCCATTGCCCACATCAACTTCCACCAAGTTTTTCATCGCCTCACGCACTGCCTTCACCGTTCTTTCCTCCACATCCTCGCAAACAATTCCATGGCAATGGCTCGCATTCACCATCACATTCAATGGTAAAATGTTGAATTCTTTCTTCAATTGCTCTCTCACTGTTGAAAGATAGGTTTTCTTAATCGAACCTATTTCTTCAATCGCAACCGCATCCACGGTAATGATCACCGCAGTTGCTGCAGCATCCTGCAACACCAAGGCTTTCACATACAAAGTGTCATTTTTCAATGCAACCTTGCTGGTTATATCTTCCCTGCCTACCCCAGCTTTTAACTGCCCCGCCCTTGCTTCTCTATTTAAAATCAGCCATGCAATAACTATCAGTAACAACCTTGTTAAGGAATGAAGACTAATAATTTCAATGCGTTTAAAACCTGTAATCATGAAGTCACCCTGCTTTTCGATAGTTAAAAGACTACATACCCCGTACATCCTAAACGATAAAAACGAACGGAATCCATTATATTTGCAAAAAGTGATGTCATAGAACAGAATTGTTACGAGCCCTTTATTACTTGATCTAAACCCATTCGTAAGGTATCATTATTCTATTAAGCAAGCTTCGCACTCTCCCACCCGGATAAATTCATGCTTTCCATCTTTGGTAACTACAATCAAAAATCAAGCCGTAGGCATTTCCTCACCGCAGGCGCAATGGGCCTCTCAGGATTATCCCTCGTCGATCTACTCAAAGCCGAAGCTGTTGCTAGTATTCAATCTTCCAACAAAGCAGTGATCAACATCCATCTCGATGGCGGGCCACCCCAATTAGATATGTTCGATCTTAAACCAGATGCACCTGTTGAAATCCGTGGTGAATTCAAACCCATCTCCACCAATATTCCAGGCTTACAGGTTGGTGAACTTCTTCCCAAGATTTCTCAAATCGCAGACAAGTGTGTATTTGTTCGCTCCCTTATAGGCTCTGCTGGCGCTCACGATGGTTTTCAATGCCAGTCCGGCTTTGCTGCAAAAGACCAATCCAACATTGGTGGCAAACCCGCTTTTGGTTCCGTACTTGCTAAACTTCAAGGCACACCAAGCGATAAGGCTCCTGCCTTCGTTGATATCATGCAAGGCAGACCCCAGGTGCGAAATAGCGCCCGACCCGGTTTCCTCGGACCTACTTTTACCCCTTTCAGACCCGACATCTCACACCTCTTTACACGCGAACTCGAATCAGGCATGAAGGGCGAACTCGCTAAACGCGGTAAAGCACATGCCATCCAACTCAACCTTGTCGAAGGCTTAACACCCGACTTGGTTAATGATCGTACCAAGTTACTTTCCAGCTTCGATGCATCCCGCAAATCCCTCGATGCTTCAGGCTCGATGGATGCCCTTGATCGCTTCACCCAACAAGCTGTTGGCATCATTCTTTCAGGCAAACTTGCAAACGCAATGGACCTTGAAAAAGAATCCCCTAACACTGTTGCAAAATACTCTTTCCCAATGAATGAATCCAAACGATCCACGACCAGCGAAGATGGCAACGCTGGAAAAAAACTCCTGATGGCACGACGCATGATTGAGGCAGGGGTTCGCTGTGTTAGCGTTTCGTTCAGCGACTTCGATACCCATGAGGGAAATTTTCCCCGCATGAAACAACTTCTTCCCATCGTCGATAATGCAATCCATGCCCTTATCACTGATCTTGAAGACCGGGGCATGTTGAATGATGTTGCAATTGTTGTCTGGGGAGAATTTGGCAGAACGCCACGCATTGATCCCAAATCCGGCGGCAGACACCACTGGCCCGAAGTCAGTCCTGCCCTTCTTGCGGGTGGCGGTTTCAAAGGCGGCCAAGTCATTGGAGCAACTGATCATCATGGCGCAAGGGTTGTTGCACGCCCTGTAACCTTCCAAGATATTTTCGCATCCCTCTATAAATCCTTGAACATCAATCCACTAACCACCATTCTTGATCCCAATGGCAGACCGCAACACCTCCTCGACAACGGCATCCCCATCCGCGAACTGTTTTAAAGCAATAAACATTGCTTATCACTTTTTAGTTGATCCTTGAACCATTCAAGTGTTTACTATCTCTATCCCTGCCTGATTTGAACCCTCCCTTTCACGGAGCTTTAATTATGAAATCTCAAAGTCGAAGAAGCTTCATCAAAACCACCGCAGCTTTATCATCAGGATATTTCATTGCAGAATCTAGCAATGTTGTTGCTGGGCCAAATGATAAAATCCGGGTCGCTTGCATCGGCGTGCGTGGCCAAGGTGGCTCACTGCTCGCAAACTTTGCGGCACAACCCGATGTCGAAGTTACCCACATCGTTGATCTCGATGAATCAGTACGACTTCGAAAAGGCGCAGAGATCAAAGAGAAAACCAAAAAAGAACCCAAGCTTGTCATCAACTACCAAGACATTCTTAATGATAAATCAATCGATGCCTTCGTGATTGGAACCCCCGACCACTGGCACGCCCTACCCTGCATCCACGGTTGCATCGCAGGAAAAGATGTTTATGTAGAAAAGCCCGATGGGCATAATATCCTCGAAGGTAAAACCATGGTGGCCGCGGCTCGCAAATACAACCGCATTGTTCAAATGGGAACTCAGGCACGCAGCGCAACCTACCTCAAAGAAGCGGTCGAATACATCAAAGCAGGAAACATCGGCAAACCCATCTTCGCAAGATCTTGGGAAACCGATAAACAAGGCGCAATAACAGCAGTTCCCGATAGCGAACCACCCAAAGGCATCGACTACGATATGTGGCTTGGCGCTGCCCCTAAACGCGCATTCAATCAACGCAGGTTCCATGGTTCTTGGCGCTGGTTCTTTGATTACGGATGTGGCGATCTGGGAAATGATGGTGTGCACCGTTTGGATTATGGCAGGGGGGCTCTGGGCGCAATCGGCTACCCCCTTTCCATCAGCACCGCAGGCGGAAAATTCTTTTTCGAAGATGTTCAAGAATGGCCCGATACCATGCAGGTTACCTACGAGTACCCAGGGCAAATTTTAGTCTATGAAATGCGCATCTGGTCCAAACCTCGCCTTCATGACCTCACCGAGGGCGCTGTGGTTCATGGCGAAGGTGGCTGGGTCCTGATTTCCAACAGCAACTGGAAGGCTTTCGACAAAGATAATAAACTGGTGAAACAAGGCACAAGCCCTTCACCTTTGCCTTTGCATATTCGCAACTTCCTTGATTGTGTTAAATCACGAAAACGAGAAGAGCTTAATCAAGAAATTGAACAAGGGCACCAAAGTAGTGTGCTTTGCCATGCTGGTAATATCGCTTGGCGTACAGGCAAGAAATTAAAGTTTGATCCAAAGACCGAAACTTTCGATGATGCAGAAGCGAACAAATTCGTAGGCAGGGAAGCCCGCAAGGGTTTCGAACTCCCTAAGATTTAATTTACTTCTCGGCTTTAATCAATGAAGCTGCAGGCTTCATGATTAGCATGGAATCCGCTTCGCTAATAAGAAACACATCGCCCTGCTTGTTATCGGCAACGCGGGCGTAGTATTTTTTAGAGCCACCTTCCTGCCTGCCTATCAGCAGAGTTCTTTTACCCATAGGCGTTCCTATTTCGATGGTTGTTTCAACCGGATCGAGCCCGAATAGATTTAAAGATGCCCCTTTATCCACCACATAGCGTTCGAGTTTTAACCCTGAAAGTGAAGCAAGCATAGCATTAACCAAAACATCATTGATGCGATCGGTTGGCTTAGGAACAGAAACCCAAACATTATTTCGTTTGGCGAGTTCGAAATTATTGTTCGCAGAGGTGACTTTGATGAAATCGATTTGAACAGCATCGAGGGGTGTAGCCCAAACAGTGCGAGTTCGAAATTCACCCTGAAGCCAATTGGTTTGTTTAACATCAAGGAGAAAAACAAGATCTTTGCCTGCGATTTGAGCATAGCACCTAGTTGCAGATTCATCTCGTTTGCCTAGGTTGATTTCAAGAAGCAACTTACCTGCGTTTTTAATCTGCCAGCGGGTTTCAGGTTTATCTAAACCAAAGCGGGTTAGGTCTTCTGGAGTTGGTTTTTCAACAATAAGTTCATCAGCACGAAGTCTAGCAAGCCCATCTAAAGCGTCATCAAGTTGTTGTTGATCCGCTTCAGAAACAAACGGTTCGGTCAATTTCCAGTTGCCATCGACTCGGGCAAAGGTTGCTTTGCGAGGGCCTCTTTCAAGCAAGAGTTGATCCGCATCGGGAAAGCGAGTTATGTTGCGATCCCGATAAAATAAAGGCGAAGCAATAAGCTTTTTAACAATCACTTCAGAGAGTACGCCCACAGCTTTGCCATCTTCAGATTTGGCATAACGAGCGCCTTTCTTTCCTTCAACCTCTTTACCAAGGAGGACTTTTTTAGTTTGATCCTTAAGTTTGAAACCAACAACAGCAAAGGGAGCATCAAGCCCAAATAGTTTGAGATCTGTAGCAGGAAACGCAGCTATGGAATCTGCTTTAAGATCAGAAACAATTGCAACAAGATCATTAAGGGTGCGGTCATCTGCGATTTCAACTTTTGGCTTACTGAGTGACCAAACTTCATTTTTGCGATTTATTTCTAGTTCGCCAGGAATTCCGGTACGGATCAGAGACTCAACATCATCGGATTTAAGTTTAAGAATTTCGCGGGGGACATAAGCAAGATAGGTTCGTTCCAAAATCATGATAGTTGCAGCGGGAAGGTTGAATACCGCAGGTTCCCCTTTAAATCTTGCATACTTAGAACCTGATTTACCTTTAACTTCTGTGCCTATCTCCAAGGTTTTGGATTCTTCCTTACCCATTTCATTATTGAGTTTGATTTCAATTTTGGTTAAGGGTTTATCTAATCCAAAGGTAGCGGCTTCAGCCTTAGGGCCATAAGCAGAAAAACCATCTGCCCGAAGATTAAACCAAAGGGACTGCAAAGAAAAGACGGCCTCCGGTTCTGCATTAAAAGCCCCAGCCTTGGGTTCGATGACTTTCCAAGTTTCACCTTCCCGATCGAGAGTGATTTTATTCAGAGCTGATTCGATCTTAAATCCTTTGATTTTTGAAGGATCCTGCTTCATCACCAAAGGGTCAAGAAGATCAAGGGCGTCAACATCAACAGCTTTTACAAACGCAGGATTTACGATTGCAACGGGTGCTTTATCTTTCAATCTTGCATATCTGGTGCCTGCTTCTTCAGAAACAATTTTCCCTAGTAAAAGTGTCCTTGCTTTTTTATCCTTATCAGTCACAGTTAACTGAAGAAAAGGCTTGTCAAAACCAAATTTTGCATCTTCTTTAGAATCCAGAGAAACAAAGCTATCTGCTTTTGGAGCGCCAATCTCCTTGGCAAGCTCTTCCATTTTTTCAGCGAAAGGATTTGCAGTAAAAGGAGCGCTTATTTTCCAAGCTGACTCGCCTCGTTCAAGGGTAAATTCACCTGCAGATCGATTAATTTTGACCGTGGTAATTTCGTTAGAAAGAAGCTTCCAGAAGTCTTGGGGAAGATACGAAAGTGTTTCCTTTTGAAGGCTAGCAACTAAATCATTGCCGATTACAAATACAGGCCCTTCGGAACCCAACCTTGCAAAGAACCCTGGCTTAGGGGCCAGAGGTTTCCCGATGATCATTTTTTTCAATGGTTTCTTGGAATCTGCCAAGCCTATTTCCAAAGTAACAATGGGTTGATCCAAGCCATATTTACTGACCAAATCGTCCTTAGTTGGGGTTTCTTCAAGGAATTCAGCAACTTCAAATGTAGATAGGGAATTTGCAAGTTGCGAAACTTTTGGATCATCAATTTCAACACCCTTGGGGTTTAGTATTACCCACTTACCTTCAGGGGCTTTAGAAAACGCTATATCCGAAGATTTTGTCTTGATATTAATTGCATTCATGTCAGTGGTGGCAAGATCAAGAATTCGCTTGCCCCGATACGCCATTGCAGGTCGGGCAGCAAGGGTAGCAACAACTTCTTCAACAAAATTCACTCTGGGAAAACCATCCACTGCAACATAAAGCTTCTTTGCCTTAGCATCTTTTTTACCAAGGAAATAGGTAATTGAACGAGTTTTCTTTTCAGGGGCTTTATCTTTGACCAAGGGTTTGGTTTCTTCTTCCAAAGTAATGGTGATTTTATTCTCGGGCTTTTCTAATGCAAAATCTGCGAGCTTGGGATTATCAATAACATCTGCACCCCGAGCCTCCAAGGTGGAAAGCTTGGTTAGGAGTTCATTCACTTTTTCAGGATCTGCATCGGCTTGTACGGGGGATTCGATTTTCCATCTGCCCTCTTTCTTTACAAGTGCTAGCGATGTACTTCCCTGCTGGATTTCACATTTGATTGCATCTGCAGCATTGATTCGTGCAAGCATGGGGTCACGAATTTGATCAACAGATACAAAAATATTCTTAAGGCCATCGCCATTGATTTCAAAGATTTGATCGTTATCAAGAATTTTAGCGAAGCGCATTTCTTGAATGATGGTTTCTTCTTGTGGGGGCATGCCTGGGGGAGTACCAGGTACGGGTGGTTTGATCTTCTTGCTGGTTTTGGTGGAAGAGACATTCCCAATTTGCAGGGTAATAGTGGAACCATCATTACGGGTTACTAAGAGAGTTCTTTCCGGCTTGGCCAACCCGGCCTTTGCAAGATCTTGCGTGACGAATTTTTCAGCCCACAAGTCTGGGATTGCCCCAAGGAATGCATCGCGAGCTTTGGGATCGAGGTTATCCTTGCCCACCGGTTTGGAAAGCTGCCAATCATCGGCATTGTTTACAAGGTTGAAGGATGTTTGTTTGCCTTCGATGTCGAAATTAACCGAGACGGATTTAGCGAGGAGTTTTTCGTTTTTCTGGGAAGAGGAAAGCGAGCCTTCTTTGGAAGTTGCTGCCAATCTTTCGCCTTGGAATAGTCTGCGTTGCTGGAAGAAGTCTGCAGGGTGATCGAGCGATGCAACAAGGCCTGGCCCCAACCTAAGTACAAGATTCTTCTCGGGTATGCGCAGAAAGGTGGGGAGGGAGAATTTATTTTCCAAGTTGGTAACGGAATCAGATTCGAATTCGAGAGTGATATTTTCGAGGTCCTGAGAGTTAGGTTTTTGCCAAGCGAGTTTGATAACAAGTTCAGGATTATTGAGGACTTTTTCTTTAACGGGGGCGAAGCGGGAACGAATGCCAAGAAGGAGATCAACAATTTTGTTAACTTCTGAGGTACGGGTGGGCCATTTGCCGGGAAGGCTCCAAGCTTCGTTTTCTGAAGTGCGTTCTAACTTAACAATTTGATTACCTTTGACGATTTCAATTTTACGCAGATGCGTAGCACGGATATTTTCCAGAGGTGCCAAGTCGGTCTTATCAATTGATTGCTCAGCCGTGGGCCTGCGATCCAGCCAAAACATGGCAAGAACCCCCACAAAAAAGCCAAGAACAAGAGTTGTTTTCCAATTCATTCCTAGTCACTCCAAGGCAAATTCGATTATGTCTACAATAAATTAACTAGCGCATTCTGCGCAGAATTAGCACAACAAAACCAAGGTAAGCAAACATCCCAGGTAAACCCAGTTGGCATGCCCACAACCAAAGATCTTGTGATTGAGCAGAAAGTTCGACTCTGGGAAATTTCCAAGGGGTGCTGGGACTTGGCAGAAAATCATCCCTGCCCAGAAGCCAGTTGCAGACATCCAATACAAGCCTCTCTTTTACAGGAGGAAGATCCGGGCCTACAAGAAACCAGCTTTCCCCTATCACAGCCACCCTAACCATTGGCGGATGCTTTTCCTCTTTACCAAACCATTCTTCGGGCAGTGGAACTTCAGCAGCAGCACCCACGGGGAAAGGCCCCCTGCGCTTGGCATCAAGATTACCTTTGTTAGGATCTTTATCATCGGGGTTATAAGCGGGCGCCTTGCGTTCACCCGAATTGGGCTGCATTTCTGGGAAGGGTTGAGCTTCGTTCCAGGAGTCTTGCGATGTCTGAAACAAATCGGGGTTGTATACGAGGTTCATGCCTTTGGGGGATTCGAAATAAATAGGTCGGGGATGCCTGAGTCGCAATTCCAAAGGTTTATCTGGTGATTGGCTACGGGCAGTAAGTCGCATGGATTCACGGATGGGGTGCGCCTTTTCTGGGTAATTGGGTTTGAGCGCGGGTGGCCTACCTGCACCTTCATTCCAATTCAGCAGCAAAGGTGGAATCTTGACTGCGGTACCGCCTGTAAGCAACCCAGCCATCTGTTCGCCAAAGCCTTCAACTTCTTCATCGAAAAGGACAGTTTGTTTGCCGAAGCGAAAGCCAAGTTTTCCGAGCATATCTTCGAAGCCATCGTT
>DBCB01000175.1 GCA_002303765.1 Planctomycetaceae bacterium UBA969 | reverse complement strand
TCTTTGTCTTTGTCATCTTGTTTATTGCGGCTGCGATAAGTTTCGCTCGTTTCTTTGCCATTGGCATTTTGATAAACGAAGGAATAGGTGCCATCTTTATTGATGGTGTATTTTACTGCATTAGTTTTGCCTTGTAGATCGTACTTAAGGGTGTAGGTGTTTTTCTCATCATTGCGGATGAAGTCGGTGATTTTTGCACCTCGAAGTGGTTCACCTGGTGGGCGGATAGGATTGTCTCGAGGTTGCGGATCAACCCGATCGCCTCGAATATTTACGATGCCTCTCAACCCGCCATTGATGTAGGGAAACTTTTTCGTGGAGTAATAGCGATAGCCATCGTTTTCCATTCGTCCGTTGAATTCATCGAGGTCTGCAGGTTCTTTGCCTTCGGAATCGGTGTAGCCATAAATGGGAAAACCATCGAGTGCATAGGCGATGGGTTTGCCCTTACCCGCCAATTTTTCGAGATGAACGGGTGCAATGTGATAATGATAGTCATCGCCTTTGCCACAGTGCCCGCCGAAGTCATCCAGTTCGCCCGCAAGATAAGTATCATCACCCCGATTGTTGAGAGCGTTGAAGATGGGTACGCCATTGATTGCTAAAGCGATTGCACCGCTATAAAGGGCTTTTTTGCCAGAGATGGGTTTTGCAGAAAGCTTGGGTCGAAGAGTGATGCGCCAAGCGTTGGAACCTTTGTAAGGTTGGGGAATGGGCACTTGTTGTTGCCAAGCTTGGATGCCAACCATCATGGGGTGATCAGGAAAACCGTTTGAGCCCACAAAAAGATGGGTTTCATCTTTTCGTAGTTCGAGTGAGTTTTGGTAGGGCTCGAAGTGTTTCATTATTTCGGATGGGGGTGAGGTGTCTTTGATCTCTTCGGTGAAGCAACCGAAAAGGCAGATCATGAAGAGTCCTACAATAATCGTCATGGGATTAAACAGTTTGTTTGTCTGATAAAATTTCACTATTGCGATAAGTAAAATAAGAACGAACAAAGTTGCAAGGAAGATGGCAGATGCGTTCAGGGGCGGGTTGGCAGTGGCATCAAAGTTTGGGAGGTAAGTAAGTTCGTTAAAGTTGATGGGATGAGCATGGCCATCATGCGCAAGAGTCTTCGAGGTTGAAATCATGAATAGTAAGAAAGAGCAAATAAACGTTAGGGTTCGTTGCATACTAAAGTGTTCCTTAAAGAATCGTCGATTCAAATAAATAGTATAACCGCAAAAGATTAAGATGGGATTAAGTTTATCGCAATCTTTGTTGGGCACGCTTTCAGAAGATGCTACCATAGGGTTCTGATTTTTAATGACCCAAGGAGTTTGTATTATGAGCCGATTTTCCGCAGTAATCACAGGGCTGTTTTTGTTTTCCTGCATTGCTAATGCTGGTAATGTTGAAACTTTTGCAGGCACTGGGGTTAAAGGATTTTCAGGCGATGGCGGGCAGGCTTCGAAGGCACAGCTTAACAATCCTTTTCATATTGCCCGTGGCCCTGATGGCGCCCTTTACATTTGCGATGTTGATAATCATCGAGTTCGCAAGGTTGCCAAGGATGGGATTATCACCACGGTTGCAGGAAGTGCGAAGAAGGGCTATGCAGGCGATGGTGGCCCCGCAACTGATGCATCGCTTAACCAGCCTTATGAAATCGCTTGGGATAAAGCAGGGAACCTTTTTTTTGTTGAAATTGGCAATCATGTGGTGCGCAGGGTGGATGCCAAAACTGGAATCATCAGCACCGTTGCAGGTACGGGTAAAGCGGGATTCGCTGGCGATGCTGGCCCTGCAATCAAGGGGCAACTTAGTGCGCCACACAGCTTGGCTATCGATGCTTCTGATAATATTTTTGTATGCGATATCCTCAACCATCGGCTTCGTAAGATTGATATGAAGACTGGGGTGATTAGTACCTACGCAGGGAATGGCGAAAAAAAGACATCTCCTGATGGAGCCAAGA
The DNA here is from genome assembly GCA_002303765.1 of Planctomycetaceae bacterium UBA969. Taxonomy (GTDB): domain Bacteria; phylum Planctomycetota; class Planctomycetia; order Gemmatales; family Gemmataceae; genus UBA969. The sequence goes on along the minus strand of DBCB01000175.1, from coordinate 22,974 downwards.
TTGAAGGATCAACTCTTAATGGGCCACGGGCGGTTTGCATTGCTCCTGATGGGGTTTTCTGGCTTGCATTGCGTGAAGGCAATGCTGTATTGAAACTCGATCCTAAGTCAGGAATCATCAACCATATTGCAGGCACGGGGAAATCTGGCTTCTCGGGTAACGGCGGGCCCGCAAAGCTCGCTACCCTTGCTGGCCCTAAGGGTGTCAGCCTTGATGCTTCTGGGAATGTGTATCTTGCAGACACGGAATCTCATTCGATCAGAATGATTGATATGAAAAAAGGGACATTAGAACTGTTGGTGGGCGATGGCAAAAAAGCAGATGGCCCTGATGGTGACCCGTTCAAATGCAGACTTGCAAGGCCCCACGGTATTTTTGTTGATGCTGATGGTTCGGTGTTTATTGGTGATAGTGAAAACCATCGAGTTCGAGTGCTAAGAAAATAAGCTTTTAAAAGCTTTGGTAGATGTCATAAAAGTGTACCTTATTCCAATTTGTGGTACTATTAAATGGATTGGTTTTTGTAATTCCCGCCAGGTTGGAGTTTGTTCATGCTATTCGTTCTTCCGCTTTTAATGAGCACCTTAAGCCTTGGATATGCAGATGAATCCCCTGTTGATTTCAATCGCGATATCAGACCGATCCTTTCGGAGAATTGTTTTTATTGCCATGGGCAGGATGGCAACAAGCGTAAGGCAGATTTACGCCTCGATCAAAAAGAATCTGCATTCAAATCAGGTGCTATTGTTCCGAAGGATGTTGCTAAAAGCGAACTGGTAAAAAGGATTCATTCAGATAAAGCAGTGGAGTTGATGCCTCCTGCAAAATCGAACAGGCGGTTGAGCGCAGAGCAGAAAAAACTTCTCGAACGATGGATCAATCAAGGTGGGGAATACAGTTCGCATTGGGCTTTTGTGGCCCCAGTGAGGCCTACTGTTCCCATGGTAAAAAATAAAAGCTGGGTGCGTAACCCGATTGATAACTTCGTACTTGCTAAGCTCGAAACTGTGGGCCTCGTGCCTTCACCGGAAGCGGATAAAATCACCCTGATCAAAAGGCTTTCGATCGATCTTACTGGCTTGCCCCCTACTCCCAAAGAAGTTGATGACTTCATAGCAGATAAAAGTGAGAAGGCTTATGAATCCCTCGTGGATCGTTTGCTTGCAAGTAAGCATTATGGCGAGCGCATGGCTTTGGGTTGGCTTGATGCTGCCCGTTATGCAGACAGTAACGGTTTTCAACAAGATGGCGACACCTGGCAATGGATGTGGCGTGATTGGGTGGTAAGGGCGTTCAATGATGATCTGCCTTTTGATCAATTCACCATCTGGCAGCTTGCGGGCGATCTTCTTCCTGATGCGACTCAAGATCAGAAAATTGCAACCGGGTTCAATAGGAATCATTTGCTTAATGGTGAGGGCGGGGCCATTGCTGAAGAGCAACGCAATGTAATCTTGTTTGATCGCATGGATACCACCTCGACTACCTGGCTTGGTTTGACCATGGCTTGTGCGCAATGCCATGATCACAAGTATGATCCGATCACGCAGAAGGATTATTACAGTTTGATGGATGCGTTTAATCGGCTGCCAGAAAGCGGAACACCACAGTTCTTTTCATCACGCATAAGGGTGGCATCGCCATTTTTAGAGCTTCCTACAGAAGAAAATAAAGTAAAAATTGCAGGTTTTGAAACGCAGATCAAGGCTGCAGAGGGCGATGCAAAAAAAGTGGTCAATGCTGCTTACGATAAATGGAATAAGGAAGTAGTTGGGGACGTGAAAAAAGCGATGGAAAAGGGCGTGCCTGAAAGTGTGCTCAAGGTTTTGAAAAAGGGTGAAGCCGATCGCAGTGATGCGGAAAAGAAAGCTCTTGCCAATGACTTACGAAAATACTTCGATGAAAAAGTAAAGGCTGGCCTTACTGGTAAAGATGCTGCTGTTGCTAAGTTGGAATCCGCCAAAAAGCAATTAAACGACTATAAGGGTGATAAGTTGCCCAGAGCTATGGTGATGAGCGATGCCAAGCCGCGCGAAACCAAAATCCTTGATCGGGGCGAGTATCTCAATCCCAAAGAAAAAGTTTCGTTCAACACTCCAGAATTTCTGCCCAAGCTTCCTAAAGATGCACCTTTAAATCGATTGGGCCTAGCACAATGGCTTGTCGCGCCAGAACACCCTTTGACTTCACGGGTTCAGGTAAATCGCATCTGGCAGCACTTCTTCGCAACGGGTTTGGTTAAGACCTCTGAAGATTTTGGCGTGCAAAGTGAATTCCCCATTCATGGCCAGTTGTTGGATTGGCTTGCTGTCGAATTCCGTGAGAAAGGCTGGCGCACCAAGGCGATGCAAAAAATGATTCTCACTAGTGCTACCTATAGGCAAGCTAGTAAGACTACACCCGAGCATCGTGCCCTTGATCCTGAAAACAAATATTATTCCAGGTCGGGTAGGTTTCGTCTGCCTTCGCCCTTGCTTCGAGATTGGGCCCTCGCAAGTTCTGGTTTGATCGATCTTAAAGTTGGTGGCGCACCGGTTTATCCTTATCAGCCCGATGGCGTTTGGGAGGCACTTGCAATCACCAAGGAACGCGACTTTACTTACCCCGCCTCTTCAGGGAAAGATCTTTATCGAAGAAGTTTATACACATTCTGGCGTAGAACTGTTGGCCCAGCGAATATGTTTGATGTATCAAATCGCCAAACTTGTAGAGTTAGGCAATCCACAACCAGCACCCCATTACATGCTCTTACGATGTTGAATGATCCAACCTGGGTGGAAGCTGCCCGGGTGTTGGCTCAAGAAAGTATGAAGGCAAATAAAGATGTGGATGCAAGGCTTGCTGATGCGTTTCGGAAAGTGATTTGCAGAGCCCCCACTGCTGAAGAAACTAAAATTCTACGAAGGGCGTTTGCAAAACAAGTAGCAATTTACAAAGCCGATCCGATGGGCGCAAAGGCGTTTTTAAGTATGGGCAGCAGCAAAAGAGATGAGTCATTAGATTTATCTTCTCATGCTGGGTTAAGTGCTGTTTGCCTGGCCATCTTGAATCTTGATGAAGCAATGACAAGGGAATAATCCGACTATGAACCACCATCAATTTCTTAAAGATAACATTTTAACCCGTAGGGAAGCTCTTGCTTCAATGGGAAGCGGATTAGGTACCGCAGCACTTGCAACCCTGCTGGGCGCCAATAATGCACAAGGCGTAGAAACAAAAAAAGGCACAGGCGGCCTTGCTGATCTTCCACATTTTGCACCAAAGGCAAAGCGCGTTGTTGTTCTTTGGCAGGGGGGTGGCCCTTCGCATGTTGATTTGTTTGATGAAAAACCCATGATGAAAACCATGCAGGGTAAGGACATTCCCGATTCGATCCGGGGCGGTACCCGGCTTTCCACCATGTCGAGCGGCTATGGTAAGTGGCCCTGCCTTCCCGCAATAAAGCCTTTTAAAAAGTATGGCACTTCCGGGATTTCTCTTAGCGAGATGCTTCCTAATATTGGTCAGATTGCTGATGATATTTGTGTGGTACGAAGCATGAATACCGAGGCGGTTAATCATGCCCCCGGTGTTACTTTTTTCATGACTGGCGCACAAACGCCTGGCAGGCCCAGTTTAGGTTCATGGCTCTCTTATGGCTTGGGTAGTGAAACAGATAACCTGCCTACTTTTGTGGTGATGACATCTTCGGATAAGGGTAGAACTTGCGGTCAGCTTTTCTTTGATTACTACTGGGGCAATGGCTTTTTACCCAGTAAATTGCAAGGCGTTCGCTTCCGCAATTCGGGTGATCTCGTTCCCTACTTGGCCAACCCAGCAGGCGTTAGCCCTACTGCTAGGCGTGCATTGCTCGATGAAATTTCTGAACTTAATGCAAGGCATTTGGTTGATGTTGGAGATCCAGAAATCGATACCCGCATTGCCCAATACGAGATGGCTTTCAAGATGCAAACCAGCGTTCCAGATCTGGTTGATTTTACCAAAGAATCAAAATCCACCATCGAACGCTATGGGCCAGATGCACTCAACAAAGGAACCTTTGCGAACAATTGTCTTGTTGCTCGAAAGTTGCTTGAACGAGGCGTGCGCTTTGTGCAATTGATGCATTCTGGTTGGGATCAGCATGGCAACCTTTTCACACAACTCGAAAACCAATGCAAAGATACCGAAGGGCCTTCCGCTGCTCTGGTTAAGGATTTAAAAGAACGTGGCATGCTTGATGATACGCTTGTGATCTGGGGTGGAGAGTTTGGCCGTACTCCTTTTGGCCAAGGTGATCCTGCGAACCCAAAGGGCCGTGATCACTTTGGCAAATCTTTTAGCTGGTGGATGGCGGGTGGCGGTATCAAACCCGGTAGCGTGTATGGCGCCACCGATGATTTTGGATGGAACACCATCAAAGATCCTGTTCATGTTCATGATATGCAGGCGACAATTCTTCACCTTTGTGGAATCGATCATACTAAGCTGACTTTCCGTTATCAGGGCAGGCAATACAGGCTGACCGATGTGCATGGAAATATTGTAAAGGGAATACTTGCCTAATTACTCGCGGGAAAGATTCATCATGAAGAAGATATCCTTTTCATCACTCTGCTTCATGACCTTAGTTTTTTCTATGCAAAGTTTTATGGTTCATGCCCAAACAAATGCAATTCCGTTGATTGGGTACACAGAACTTAAAACGAATCTTGAGGGTGGTAGGCATCCGAATGTACGCACCATGCGAGCATCCTTGGTGAAGGCTGATGGCACCTCTCCAAGTAAAATTGCAGATCAATTAGTTACCGAGCCCGATTCTTGGACCCAGTTTGCAGGGTGGTCTCCAGATGGCAGGCAGGCAATCATTGTTAGGGGTTGGGAAGATTACGAAAACGCACAGTGGGAAGAGAAAAACAAGAACTTTCGCTACACCAAGAAAGCTTATCTGGTGGATTCGTTCTTGGTGGATATAGAAACGAAGAGGCCGATCAATGTGACGGGAATTGATCGTGTTAGTTTTTATAACACTGGTTTGTTCTTTTGGAAAAATGAGCCGGGCAAACTTGGTTTTACTGCAATCATTGATGGGAATTCCCATCCTTTCCGCATGACTCTTGATGGCAAAAATAAAACTGACCTTACCAAAGATTCTAAGGATTTCTCTTACGGGTTTAGTAGTTCCCCTGATGGCAAGCGCATTGCCTACCATAAAAATTATCAAATTTTCGTGGCTGATGCAGATGGTAATAATGCCCAAAAGATCGAAACGCAGAATCCTTTTAACTTTGCGCCAGCCTGGTCTCCCGATGGTTCATGGTTATTATTTGTTTCGGGGGAGCATTATAATTGTCACCCTTGCTTGGCCAAAGCCGATGGCACAGGATTTAAGAAACTTGCCGATCGTGGAGGGTATCGTGGCGTTGTTGATTTTCTAGACGTACCTGATTTTCATGGCGGTAGCAGCGATGTTCCCTGCTGGGCAAAGGATGGTAAATCCATCTTCTACACCGCAATTCTTGAAAACAAGGTCGAGCTTTTACAAATCACCACGGATGGAGTCATTAGTCAATTAACCAAATCTAAGCCCATGACTTTGCATTACCATCCGCAGCCTTCGCCAGATGGGAAGTTTTTGGTGTATGGATCCAAACGCGATGGAGTTAGGCAGTTGTTTGTAATGAATCTTGAAGATAAAACTGAAAAGCAAATTACTAATCTTCAAACAGGAAGTGCTGCAATGTGGCCTTATTGGCAGACTTTAAAATGAATTAGTAAAGTATTCGGAAGGAAGTCGAAAGTATGGTTTCTTTAAAATTTGGGCTGAAAACCTTGGTGATGGTAATAATCACCGCAGGCTTTTTAGAAGCTGCACCTTTGCAAGATGCTAACAAAGTTTCTGATGATTCAACAAAAAAAATCACTGCATTATTTAAGGCGCATTGCAACAGATGCCATGGCGAGAAAAAACCTGGTGGTATGGTAAGGCTTGATAATCTGCCCTTTGATTTAACTTCGCATTCAGATATCTGGTTTAGTGTACGCGAACAAATTGATCAAGAACTCATGCCACCAGATAACGCTCAAAATTTTCCCAAGGAAGATGCCAAAGTAATCGTCCAATGGATCGATAAACAGTTTGAAACCTTTACTCCAAGGTTACCTAACCAAGGCAATCTCATTCCGCATGAATTGCTTTTTGGGAAGGAGTTACCCAAAGGAATTGGTGTGGGAGATAGGGTATGGCGTTTGAACCCAGAAGCTTACAAAGGGCTTCTCCGCGATATCAGCAAAGCCCGCTTGGATGGAGTGGTGCAACCATTTTCTTTGATTCCAGAGCGGGGCATTAAGGATTTTGCAAGCCTTTATACCATTGATGAACCTAGTACCGAGATTCTTGTGCGCAATGCAGAAATTATTGTTCAAGCGCAAACTGCTCATGAATTCAAGGATGGAATGTTGAAGGGCAAGAACGATAGCATACGCGAATTTGTAATATTGATGGATCCCGGGTTGCAACCTTCTGAAAAACAAATTGTAGATGCGTTGCAAATGCAGTTTCGCTTGACGATTTCGAGAAGTGCCTCTGACCAAGAGGTGAAAGAGTTTTTGGGTTTATACAAGAAATGTGCGAAGTCCGGGGATAGCCCCTCTGCAATAAAGTTGATGCTTCAAGCTGTGTTATTGAAGGCGGATGCAATGTTTCGCAGTGAAAAAGGAAGCGGAAATAAAGATGCGGGGCCTAGATTACTAGAACCTCTGGATCTTGCGCGGGCAATCAGCCTTGCCTTGGGCGATAGAAGAGATGCATTGGTTTTTCAAGCTGCTCAAAAGGGCGAGCTTACCACCAAAGATCAGGTTCAGATTCAGGTTCAAAGAATGCTGGATGACCCTAAGATTGCGAACCCCCGCCTACTTAATTTCTTTCGTGAATACTTCGAATACACAAATGCTACCGAGGTGTTCAAGGATAAACCTAATAATTTTATGCACGAACCTCGCATTCTTGTTGAAGATACCGATAGGCTGGTGTTGCATGTTTTGAAGGCAGATAAAGATGTGCTGCGTGAATTGCTCACCACCAAAATTTCGTTTGTCAACACCGCAAAAAAAATGAACAAGCAGACTCGTATGGAAGAATTGGTTAGGGCGGTTATTCCCAATCCGCCTGATAAAAATAAGAAGGTGCGATTAGGGTTGGAATCTGTTTATGGCGTTGCAGAATGGCCCGTAACACAACCAACCGTGCTTCCCGAGGGAACTAGGATTGGGGTATTGATGCAGCCCAGTTGGCTCATTGCGTTTAGTACTAATTTTGATAACGACCCGGTGCGAAGGGGTCGCTGGGTGCGCGAACGATTGCTTGGAGGAACAGTACCCGATCTGCCTATAGGCGTGGTTGCACAAGTTTCTGATGAGAAGCATCTGCCCTTTCGAGAGCGATTGAAAGTCACCCGTGAGGGCCGGTGCGTGAATTGCCATCGCTTTATGGACGACCTCGGCCTTCCCTTTGAAAACTTCGATCACTTTGGAAGATTTCGCACCACAGAGACCGTGCTCGATCTTGACGCCACCGCTAAAAATATTGATAAGAATGGTAAGCCTCTCGGCCCAATCAATCATGAGGTTGAACTGAATACCAAGGGATTAATAACCTATAGTGGTGATGCAATTTTGAACGGCCCGGTTAACAATCCTAGGGAAATGATTCAGAGGCTTGCGAAATCTGATCGTGTCAGGCAAGTTTTTATTAGGCACGCCTTCCGATATTTCTTGGGCAGGAATGAAACACTCGCAGATGCCAAAACACTTCAGCAGGCGGATAAGGCATATGTGGATAGCCAGGGTAGCTTTAAAGCGTTGGTTGTTTCGTTGCTGTCTTCCGATTCTTTTTTAACAAGATCCAACAATGACAAACAAATTGATTTTAAGGGAGATGGAAAATGAGCATTAAAAGTTCTCGCAGGGATGTGATTAAAGATATCACCCTTGGAGCTGGTGCAACTTTATTATCTCCCGTGCTTTTACAACTCGCTGCTCATGCACGAGGCGATGCTTCTGCAATCCGCAAGAGAATTGTATTTGTAATTCAAGGCAACGGCATGAACCCAAATCACCTTGTTCCTATAGGGGTGAAAAGAAGGCCTGATGGGAAAGATGGTAAACCCAATAACGACAACTTAATTGAACTCGACCTTAAAGACCTAGAGCTTAATGCTGCTTTAAATCCATTAGCCCCCTTCAAAGAAAGATTGACTTTGATTCAGGGGTTATCTGGCAGGATTGCCTTAAGCGATCACTCTGCGAATCATGGGGCATTGGGTTGTTACCCCGCGAATAAAGGGCCGATGGCACAAACGATTGACCTTGCGCTTGGTGAAGCCCTTCCGGGCATCATGCCTCATCTTGGTTTGGGATTGATGAACAAACCGGACATGATGATGAATTACAATTTTTCTGCATCAGGGGCTGGTAAAGCTGTACCTATTCAGTGTTCCCCTGAGCTTGCTTTTAAAGCCCTGTTTGGCAGCGTTACGGAGGGTTCTGGTAAAGATGCATTTGATCGAAAAACCAACCTGCTAGATTTCATGGCTGAAGATGTAAAGAAGTCTCGCAATGCACTTGCTACTGAAGAAAAGCACAAGTTGGATCAGTATTTAGAAGCGTTTGAATCGTTACGAGATAGGCAGGCCAAAGTCGATTCGGTTCGTGATTCTCTTAAAGCAAACGCTCCCAAGTTGGACCATCGATTTAAAAACCCCACTGAAACCAATAGGCTCGAGGCTCAATTCGAAATCGCTGCAGCCTCGTTGATTGTTGGGCTTACCAATGTGGTCACTTTGGTTTCAGGTGGTGGTGGGCAGCATTATATTTCGTATCCGGAACTTGGTATTCCCGTTGATGGGCATCATTACGGGCATGGCGGTGGTGTTGAGGGGAAAAATTACGAAGACTGCTTTAGAACAGTTCGACAATATCACGCAAAATTAATCTCAGGCTTAGCTTCTAAGTTAAATGCTGTTAAAGAAGGCGATGGCACCATGCTTGATAACACGCTGATTGTTTATCTCAGCGATTCGGGCGATGCACATCATCCAAACCTCTATGAATGGCCTGTGGTCATGCTTGGTAATCTTGGGGGTAAGCTCAAAAAAGGTGGGCGTTATTTACAGTTGCCCCAATATCAATCTGCCAAGCATCGAACCATGGCGAATTTCTACCTCACCTTGCTTGAAGCTGTTGGGAAGCCACGCAAAAAATTTGGCATCATGGATCCGGGCTTGAAAGATATAGATCAAGCCGGCATCGTTTCAGATCTTCTTGCATAGAAAATTCTTACCCTCATATTTAATTTTTTTGATGGTGTAAAGGGGGAAGCAAAGCTTTAAAATAAGATTGCATTCCCACTCGGAAGACACTTAAGAGTCAGATCATGCCAATGCCAACCGATTTCATTTTTATTTTATGTGCGTTGGTAAATGCGGAGCCTCAGTCATCTGTTGATTATCAAAAAGATATTAAGCCGATATTGCGTGAACGATGTTATGCCTGCCATGGTGCATTGAAGCAGGAGTCCGGCCTTAGGCTTGATACGGTTGCACTGATGAAAAAAGGAGGGACCAATGGCCCGGTGGTATTCCCCAAAGACATTAACAAAAGCAACTTGTTTCATAAGGTGAATGAAAAAGATTCAAGCCTTCGCATGCCCCCGGAAGGTAAGGCTTTGGATTCAGATCAAATTGAAAAAATGAAAGCATGGATTATCCAGGGTGCGCAGTCTTCGCCTGATGAAGTCCCTGAAAAAGATCCCCGCATGCACTGGGCATTTCTAAAACCAACCAAAACAAATCCTACCAGTTCAAAAGATTTTTCAACTTCAGCAAACCCAATTGATCTGTTCGTTGCATCAAGCCTTGAAGCTAAGGGTTTGCAAATGCAAAAACCTGCAGACAAACAAATCTTATTGCGCAGGGTGTTCCTCGATTTAGTGGGTATCCCTCCCTCCCCGATGGAATTGGATAAATTCATCGCAGATCAATCGCCTGATGCCTATGAAAAAGTGGTGGAGGCGTTACTTTTAGACCCCCGCCATGGGGAAAGATGGGCACGCCATTGGATGGATATATGGCGCTATGCAGATTGGCATGGCCGTAGATATGTGCCGGATGTATGGAACAGTGCGCCGCAAATATGGCGCTGGCGGGATTGGATTGTGGAATCTTTGAATACCAATAAAGGTTATGACCGGATGATTCATGAGATGCTTGCGGGGGATGAATTTTATCCCGATGATCAGAGTTCCGCGCATGCCACGGGTTATCTGGTGCGCAATTGGTACGCGCTTAACCCCAATGATTGGATGCGCAGCATTGTCGAGCACACAGGCAAGGCTTTTTTGGGCCTAACTTTTAATTGCGCCCATTGCCATGATCATAAATATGATCCTATAAGCCATGATGATTATTTTAAGTTTCGTGCTTTTTTTGAACCCATCAGTTTAAGGCAGGATCGCGAACCGGGCGAAGCAGACCCAGGCGTTTTTCAGGAGTATGATTACTCGAAGCTTCGAACGGTACAACGATTAGGTTCCATCCGGGTGTTCGATAAAAATCTTAATGCCAGCACGAAGTTTTATACCGGTGGTGATGAAAGAAATCTTGTCAAAGAGAAAAGTAATATCCAGCCCGGGGTGCCAGCATTTCTTTCAAGTTTCATGGGCAAGATAGCGCCTGTGGATCTCCCCTTGAACGCATGGTATCCCGGTTCAAGAGAACATGTTCGAAAAGCTGTGATTGCAGAGGCGCAAAACAATCTGCAAAAAGCACAAACAGCATTTGAGAATAGTTCAAAGACCAGTAAGGCCATCCCCAAACCCTTATTGGATGGATTGAAAAAAGCGGAGGAGGATCACGCCCGCATGGTAGCCGAAGTAGCCAAGGGCAAAATTTCAGGCGCACTTTCAGGCACGCAATCTCTCATCCTTGATTCAACCCTTGGCAGGAGGGTTTTATACAATTCATTGGCCTCTATGAAATCCTTGGAAGAAGGGACCCGGATAGAATTTACCCTTATGATACTTACGGATGCGCATTTCAATTTTCAGCTTGTAAAAGATCATGCAAAAGGTTTGACCGCAGGTTATGTTGCATTTGATAAAGGTCGTATTGCTGCTTATAAACCAGGTTCTTTCACTGAATTTAATGTGGGGGCTTACGACTTTACCAAAGGGCAGAATAAATTCCTCGTGCAGATGGATGTGTATCCCAAGGCGGATCATTGTTTGCTGTCGGTTCGTTCTTTGTCTGATGATAAAGTGATAGTGTCTTCCATCAAGGTTGCATTAAACCAGTGGAACCCGGTGGGCAATGCGGCTAAAGGTATTCTTTTTGATGCAAGGCCTGGAAGCAAGGTTGCGCTGGATGATCTTCATATTTTATCACCCCAGAAAATCAAATTGGTTTCATTCGACTTTGAGCAAAGCCCGTTTGCGAATGGTAAAGATATTATCGGGGCCTTGGGGTGGGAGGCTTCGCAGATGAACATGGCTGGTGGAAAATCGTTTATCTCATCATCTGAATGTAACGCAGAGCTTCAAAAAGCCATGGCCAAGTTGGAAAACGCAAGAAGCGATGTGAGAAAAGCGGAAGGCGGGCATCTGGTGGCCCAATTGGAACTTGAAGCTGCGAAGGCGGAATTAAAAAGCGTCGAGGCCCGGATCAGGGCTGATGAAGAAAAGTTTGCAGCTAAAGATCAGCAAAGAATAAACAATGCAATTCTTGAAGCTTCCACCTTGGAAAAGAATGCCGCAGTTTTAAGAGCCGATGCTGATCTTGCAAAGGCTGAAATACTTCTTCAGGAAGCGAAGATTAAAAATCCTCCAACGGTTCCAAAAGATCTAGATGCCCTTTCTAAAAAGCTTGCAACTGCAAAAGCAAAACTAGAAAAGGCGCGAGCTATTCGATCGGATTTAAAAATGGCCGAGCAATACACTTTGCTTTCGCCTGTGTTCCCTGAAAAAAGCACCGGTAGAAGGAAAGCCCTTGCGTTATGGATTACCGATCGCAGTAACCCTCTTACCGCACGGGTTGCAGTTAATCACATATGGGCCAGGCATTTTCATCATCCATTGGTAAGCTCTGTTGCTGATTTTGGTAGGAATGGCAAGGCCCCCACGCATCCTGAATTACTCGACTGGCTTGCCATCGAACTTATGGATTCTGGTTGGAATATGAAACATATGCACAGGCTGATGGTTACCAGTCAGGCGTACAGGCAATCCTCTTCATTTGCTGATAATACAAATGCCGAGGCGCTCGATCCGGAAAATCAGTTGCTAGGGCGTATGAATACCGGGCGTATGGAGGCAGAGGTTATCCGCGACAGCATCTTTCAATTATCAGGTATTTTAAACCAGCAGATGAAGGGCCAGGAGTTGGAAAATGACCAGGCTTTATCCACATTCAGACGCAGCCTTTATTACAGCATCTACCCTGAAGAGGGCGGTAAAAGCAAATTTGCAGAGTTGTTTGACGCCCCTGATTCTTTGGATTGTTATAGGCGCACACGCACTATCATTCCTCAACAGGCTCTAGCACTCACCAACAGCGAAATTATTCATAAGGCTGCAAGCAGAATAGAGAAAGAAATCTGGGCTCAAGTTTTTAACGTGAACTCCCTTGATCAAAGCAATGATGCTTTTATTCAAATGGCGTTCAAAAAGGTGTTGGGTCGTTCTCCATTGCCCGCAGAAGTTGCAACTTGCAAAACTTATCTTGCAAATGCTGATATAGCGACCAGGGAATCGATGCTACGAGCCCTACTTAACCATAACGATTTTGTAACGATCAGGTGAACAACATGAGTGAAAATTACAATCAACAGCAAGCACCATCTCGAAGAGCTTTTCTTTCGGATTTCGGTTTGGGTTGCACAGGCATGGCACTAGGCGCGATGCTTGCGGAAGATGGCATTGTAAAAGCTGAAACAGCGGGGGATGTTCCCAGTGGTATACCCCACGTAAAACCTAAGGCAAAGTCGGTCATCTGGGTGTTTCTATCGGGCGGGTACAGTCATATGGAAACATTCGACCCCAAACCTGCTTTGGATAAATATTCTGGTATGACCTTTGATAAGACTCCGTTTGAAAACCCCTTGAAATCTCCGTTGCATAAGAAACGCTTCCGCTCAGTCGCCTCTGAAGATATTAATGTGCGCGATGTTTACCCTACCATTTATCCTATGCAGGTAGGTTTCAAAAAACATGGCCAGAGTGGTATCGAAATTACTGATTGGTGGCCTCACCTCGCAAAGCAAGTTGATGAGCTTTGCTTTGTGCGCAACATGTGGACCACTGATAACGATCATGCTGCTGAAAATCAGATTCACACGGGTAGGCACAGACTAGATGAACAGCAGCCATGCATTGGTTCGTGGGCGCATTATGGATTGGGAACCTTAAACCAGAATCTTCCCAAGTTTGTCGTACTCGGCGGCCCTACCCGCTCCACCACACAATCCTCTATCGATTCTCTTTACCTTGGCCCCAAGCATACGGGCGTTCCGGTTGCCCTTGATCCTAAAAACCCACTACCCTTCGGTCAGCGCCAGTCTTCACAATCTCTTGAACAACAACGTGCAGAATATGCACTCATCCATCGGCTTAACGGTTTGGCTGCGGTCGAATACCCCAACGACAAAGAACTGCTCGCGCGCATTCACTCGTATGAGCTTGCATTTAGAATGCAGGCTGCTATTCCTGAAGCTGTTGATTTTTCTCATGAAACCAATCATACGCAGCGCATGTATGGCCTGGATAAAGATTCCACCAAAGTTGCAGGACAGAGGTTACTTGCAGCAAGAAGGATGGTTGAGCGGGGCGTTCGCTTTGTTCAGGTTTTCCCATCCGCTTATGGTGTTTGGGATTCTCACCAGAACTTGAAAACTAATCACACACGCCTTTGCGAAACCATCGACTTGCCCATTGCGGGGCTAATCATGGATCTTAAACAACGCGGGCTCATGGATGATGTGCTTGTTGTTTTCTGCACCGAGTTTGGTCGCACCCCAGGGCTCGAACTCAGGGGTGGTGGTAAGACTGGCAGAGATCATCACCCTAATGGGTTTACTATTTGGATGGCGGGTGCGGGTATCAAAAAAGGCCATGTTCATGGTGCTACCGATGAGCTCGGTTATCATGCCCTCGGTGAGGGGCATTATGTCACCGATCTTCATGCCACCACGCTTCACCTTCTGGGCATTGATAATAAAAAGCTAGAAATTCCAGGTAGGAAGCGTCTCGAAATCGATCAAGGAAAACCTATTCTTGAAATTCTTTCTTAATCATTGCTTATTTCAAGGTAAACAAAATGAACCTTTCCCATAATAATTCTCCGACCCGCAGGAAGTTTATTCAAACCACCGCAGCCACAGCATCCGTAGTCGCTGGCTCTAATGCAGTTGCAGCCTCTGAAACTCCTGGAGTAAGATTCAGCAAAAACATGAATGTTGATATCTTGGTTTGTGGTGCGGGGTGTGCGGGGTCTGCAGCAGCTTTGGCTGCATCTCGGGCAGGGGCAAAGGTGATGGTCATCGAAAAAGCTCCTTTCGCAGGCGGAATTATCACGTGCGTCGGTTTGCCTTATTTCGATGGCATTGCCAACATCCGCGATAATCGCATCGTTGTTCGCGGAATTGCCCTCGAGCTTCTTTCTAAATCGGGCGTGTGTGCCCCCGATGCTAAAACAGTTTCTAAACACAACCCCACCATTCCCAACTCGTTCGAATTCAAACTTCTTCTCGACAATCTTTTTCGGGAACAAAAGGGTTCTCTCTCTATTCTTTTTAATTCTTTTGTATGTGGTGTAGATTCTCTGGGTGGAAGGATTAAGACAGTTCATGTTGCAAATAAGGATGGCTTGGTTGCTCTTCATCCCAAAGTGGTGATTGATTGTACAGGCGATGCGGATGTTGCTGCTTGGGCTGGTGCGCCTTACGAACAAAACACCGAGGTGCAGCCTTTGACTCTTCATTTTCGCATTGGCCATGTGAAAAAGAACAACGACATGACCAAGAATTGCAGGGAAGCACTTGCAAAAGCAGTGGTTCGAGGTGATCTGCCTTTCTACTATGGGCCGGGCGTGATGTTTCTTTATGGCGATGATGAAGTATATATTCATGGTGTGCGC
Organism: Planctomycetaceae bacterium UBA969; assembly: GCA_002303765.1. Classification (GTDB taxonomy): domain Bacteria; phylum Planctomycetota; class Planctomycetia; order Gemmatales; family Gemmataceae; genus UBA969. Next base: position 7,810 of record DBCB01000175.1, on the reverse strand, counting down.
GTACCTGCGAACCCGACCGATGCAGCAGATTTAAGCCGTGCTGAAATGCAGGGCCGTGCCGATGCCCATGCGATGTTTCGTACTTGGAAAAAAGAAGTCCCCGGATTTGAGAATTCTTATTTCATCGAGGCTTATCCATGGATAGGGGTGAGGGAATCGCGAAGGATTATTGGGCAGCATGTTCTTTCAGAAGAGAACTTGATGAAAAGCCAAAGGTTCGATGATGCGATAGCAACAGGCTGTTGGTATCTTGATTTGCATCCGAACAAAACAACGGTGGGCAGCGCCAATAATTTTGATCCCAAGAAGGTTCAGCCCGAACCCTACGATATTCCCTACCGTGCGTTGCTGCCTCAGAAAGTGGAAAACCTTTTGGTTGCTGGAAGGTGCCATTCTGCAACCCGTGGCGCTCACTCCTCAACCCGGGTAACGGTAACAGCGATGGCAATGGGCGAAGCTGCTGGCCAAGCTGCAGCGATGTCGATTGCAAACAATCAAAGTGTGCAGGAAATCAGCGGGGTAAAAGTTCGCGATGCACTTAAGAAAATTAATGCTGGCCCTTTTACTGATGCTTGATTGCTTTTTGTTCGATCAAGTGTTACTTGCTTTTTAATTGTTCCTTGGCAATTGCCAGGGTTGAGAGCATGAAGCGACCAATATCATCGCGCCTTTCGCTGTATTTCGCAGATTCTTCAGGCTTCCCATCAAACGCTTTAGGGTCTGCAAATGGAAGAGAGATTCGTTTTTTAGCTCCCATGACCACTGTGCAGGCGCTATCTGCTTCATCACAAACCATCAGGGCTATGAAATCCTTTTGCGGGTTTTTCGGGTCGCTGTAATGCTTGGAAAACTCAATGCAATTCCAGCCCTGATCTTTTACCCAAGAAACCTGATAAAAGGGGTTATCCTCCCCTTTAGGGCCTAGTTTTGCTTTCTCGCCAGTGGGTTCAATTTTAAAACCTACTTCTTTGAGTGCTCGAATCGATCTGCTATTAAAGGCACTTGGTGTCGTTCCACCCGAATAAAATCGCAGGTCCGAAAATCCAAGATACGCTGCAGAGGCATTGCCCATGGCTGCGCCCATCATGCTTCGTCTGGAATTGCCGGTGCATACAAGGATGATTGAAAGTTCTTTTCCTGATTGGTATTGCTCGACAATTACTTTTGCTAATTCTTTCTGCGCTTTCTCATGAATGGTATCGATGGATATCCCATCCGTTGAAATGCTCTTAAGGTGATTCGTAATAGCTGGGATTATTTTATTTTGAAGCTCTGGCTCTTCTTTTTGACCCGATAACAATAATCCTGCAAGCAATAACATTACCATTTAAATGCCTCCCTTTTTTTTCTTGATAATGATTCTATCATCTATGAACTATTTTCTTTTACAAGAAATACATTTGGTCTTCCTAAAAGTTTCATGCTTTTCAGTGCTGCTTTTTTAGGGTAAAAGAAAAGCATCTTTGTTAACTAATCTTCACTTGAAAGCTTAACCATGAACCTTTTTCCATTTGTTAGATGTATCGCAAGCCTTTTGCTTTTTTCAACTTTGCTTGTTACGATTTCTCAGGCTGCAGAACCAGCGCCTGTTCGCATGGAATCGGTAGGCGTAGCAATGCGCGATGGCATTGTGCTTGCAACTGATATTTATCAGATAGGCCAGGCTAAGGCACCCGTGGTGGTGATGCGAACCCCTTATAACAAAAGCCGGGTTACGCCCGTTGCAGAACGCTTTGCTCGCGAAGGATACATCGTGGTGGTGCAGGATTGCAGGGGTACCTTTAAATCTAAAGGCGATTTGATCCCTTACAACAACGAAGGTCAGGATGGTTTTGATGCCATCGAATGGGTTTATAGGCAATCATGGTGCAGTGGTCGAATAGGGATGTGGGGAAGTTCTTATGTTGGTGCAACGCAATGGCAGGCTGCAGCAGAAAAACCTCCGGGTTTGGTTACCATCAGCCCCACAGCAACCTGGAGTAGTTTCTATCGCAATCTTTATCTAGGTGGTGCAGTAAGGCTTTCGTTGATCGCAAAATGGGCTGGTGGTAATTCTACCAAGCCTGAAAATGCCAAGGTTACCGATCAATGGGATGCTGCCCTCATGCACCTTCCTTTAAGTGAGATGGATACGAAAATTGGTTGGCCCATCCCATGGCTCACTGCGATGCTAACCCACAATAAGCCCGATGGTTACTGGAACCGTTTGAACCTTACCAACCAAATTACAGATCTTGATCTTTCGGTTTTGCATGTGGTTGGTTACTACGATTTCTTTTCGAGGGAATCCGTAGATAACTTTATGATCATGCAAAAGAAGGCTTCAAAAACGATCATTCGCAAGCAGCAGCAATTGATTCTTGGGCCTTGGGATCATGGCACCATCGGGAAAAGCAAAGTGGGTGATATCGATTTCGGCCCCAATGCAATATGGGATCCGGTGCAGGCCAACCTCGATTGGTTTAATCGATTCTTAAAGCAAGATGCCAAAGCTTTGGAAAAGCCTTTTATTCCGGTGCGTTATTTTTCGGTGGGCGATAATACATGGAATGATGCTGGAACATGGCCCCCAGAAGGATTTGAAGATACATCCTTTTATTTGCATTCCAATGGTAATGCGAATGGTGTAAAAGGTGATGGAATTTTGAATTTAGCTGCACCCGAATTAGATGAAACAGCGGATAGTTTTAAAGCCGATCCCGCTAAACCTGTGCCCGCATTGCCTATCACCGATAAAAGACCATTGCATCTGGTCCATTGGGCGCCGGTTGATCAAAGACCAATTGAAGAACGAAAAGATGTTTTGGTTTATACTTCCAAGCCACTTGATAAACCTTTGCGATTTGCGGGAAATCCCAAGGCAGAGCTGTTTGTTTCGACCGATACGAAAGATGCAGATTGGGTGGTCAAGCTAACAGATGTTGCACCGGATGGTTTTTCTTACAACCTTGTGGTTGGAATACTTCGTGGCAGTTTTCGCGATTCAGTATTGATGCCCAAGGAAATGAAACCAGGCGAAGTGTATAAAATCACGGTGGATCTTGGGCCTATTGCTGCAGAGCTTCCCAAAGGGCATTCCCTGCGTGTTCAAGTTTGCGGCTCTTATTTCCCGTTGTTTGATCGCAATACCAATACCGCTGAAGGACCGTTTTCAAAAACTACGGTGATTGCAACCGAGAAAGTTTTTCATCAGCAAGAAATGGCTTCTCGCATTATTCTTCCCTGCAAGAAATAATCTTTACCATGAAAAAGAAACCTCTTTATGAAACTCTATACCGTGCTTTTTCTCTTGCTCTTTGTTGCTCAAACCTCTCAAGCGCAAGGGTTGGAGAAGCTTACCTATAATCATCCGGGATTAGTTGTTGATCTGGGCGTTGGCCTTTGGGCCTGGCCTATTCCTTACGATGTTGATGTTGATGGCGATTATGATCTCATCGTTTCTTGCCCAGATAAACCATCTAACGGAGTTTGGTTTTTCGAAAATATCTCGGGTAGTACCAGCAAAAATAAACTCCCATTATTTAAGCCCGCCCGTAAACTTAGCTCCACCGTGCACTATGTCATGCCCAGTTATATTGATGGCAAACTGCGGGTTTTATCGCCGGGCTATGAATACAAAAACTTCCCCTCCTTCGGCCTTGCTGAACGCATTACACTCCCCATCCCTGCGAAATTTCATGAATACGAAGGCAAACAATCGAAAGGGCCAAAGGTCCGCCATAACCAATGGCGTTATGTTGACTTCGATGGTGATGGCAAACTTGATATTGTTTCAGGAATTGAAGATTGGTCCTTCTATGGCTGGGATGATGCATTCAACAACAAGGGCGAATGGACCAATGGGCCATTGCATGGTTTTGTTTATCTGCACCGCAATAAAGGTACAAATGATTCTCCTTCATATGAAAAATCCATAAAGATTAATGCGGGAAATAAACCCATTGATGTCTTTGGTTGCCCTTCCCCTAATATTCATGACTTTGATAACGATGGCGATCTTGATCTCATCTGTGGCGAATTCCTCGATGGCTTCACCTACTTTGAAAACATCGGTACTCGCACTAAACCTGTTTATGCATCAGGTAAAAGAGTTCTCACTCCAACCGGAAAACCTTTGGTTATGGATTTGCAAATGATTGTACCCATTGCATTCGATTGGGATAACGATGGCGATTTAGACCTCATCGTTGGGGATGAAGATGGCAGAGTTGCTTTTATCGAGAATGTTTCTGATAAAAACAATGCCTCAGTGAAAGGCAGCGTTCCCATTTTTTTAGAACCCAGATACTTTCAGCAGCAAGCAGATACTTTGAAATCAGGCGCACTCGCAACCCCTGTTGGTTTCGACTGGGATGGCGATGGCGATATCGATATCCTTTCAGGCAACACTGCTGGCTACATCGAGTTTTTTGAAAACCTCTCTGGCCCCAAGGTCGCGTCTCCCAAATGGGCTGCTCCGGTAAAGTTAAAAGCGGATGACAAAATATTCAGGGTGATGGCTGGCGCCAACGGTAGTATTCAAGGCCCCGCAGAAGCCAAATGGGGCTACACCACTCTTAGCATTGCTGATTGGGATGGCGATGGCTTACCCGACATCATCTATAACTCGATCTTGGGGAAAGTGGAATGGCTTAAAAACATCGGCACCCGAACTTCCCCTCGGCTAACTAAGCCTCAACCCATCGAGGTTGATTGGCAGGGCCCCGCACCAAAACCTGCCTGGAATTGGTGGAATCCCACTGAAAAACAATTAGTGACTCAATGGCGCACTACGCCGGTTGTTTTTGATATGAATCAGGATGGTCTGCCTGATTTGTGCATGCTTAATACTGAGGGCTATTTTGCTTTTTTTGAACGATCCATCAAAGATGGTAAACGAATTCTGTTGCCTCCAACTCGTGTTTTTTGTGATCCCCAAGGCAAACCCCTGCGCTTCAATGATCGAATTGCTGGCGCCAGTGGCAGAAGAAAAATCGCCCTTTGTGATTGGAATGGGGATGGTCAAACCGATTTACTTTTAAACTCTTCCAATGCTGATCTTTACCTTGGGCTAGGAAAAAAAGAAGGCAAATGGCTCTTTGAAAAAAAGGGAACTCTTGCCAAGCAAAATATCGAGGGCCATGATGTCAGCCCTACCACGGTTGATTTTGATGGTGATGGCGTTGCGGATTTTCTTGGTGGGGCGGAAGATGGCCGTTTTTACTGGATGAAAAATCCCAGATCAAAGTAAACCGCTCATCCCAACAATAATCCGCCAATTTATTTTGATAAATAGATGATGAATGATTGATGTATTTTTGGTTAAGACCGCATTTTTAGCCTTTAAAAACCCTTTAAAAACAAGCCCTTTATTGTCTTAACAGGTTCTTCGCAATTCGCACTCCATTTCTTTGTTTGAATGTTTATCCCCATCCTTGTTAAATACCTTCGGTGTTGAAATTGAATATGAAGTGTTTTATATCTGGGGAAATGTTTTTATGTTGAAGCGTCTTAGTTACATTAAGAAGGGGAAGAAAGCCTTTACCCTTATCGAACTTTTGGTCGTTATTGCGATCATTGCAATTCTTATCGGTCTTCTTCTGCCAGCAGTGCAGAAGGTGCGCGATGCAGCAGCCCGTATGACTTGTTCTAATAATATGAAGCAAATGGGACTTGCCGCCCACAATCACCTTACCACTTACAATGTGTTTCCACACCCAGGGCAATTGGATTCCACTGGAACTTCTACTACCTTTTATATGCCACAGTCCTTCGGTACTCAATTGCTTCCATATATTGAGCAAGAGGTGGTATACAAAATGTTCGATCATGCTACACCTGTTTTTCCAGGTGGAACAGCAATCACTGGATATAACGCTTATGCTACAACTGGTGGTTTACATTTAACAGCTAAGGGTAGGGATTATGATGACCCTAATTATCCAACTGGTTGGACTGCTGCAAAAACCATCATAAATACCTTTGTTTGCCCAAGCGTACCGTTGCCACCCGCTTCTAGAGGCGTTGGTGATGGAGAAGCTTTAGGGCCAGTCGATTACATGGTGCCTGTAATGTCTGATGTAGATGATTCCACCTTGGTTCGAAATTCAGGTCAGCCAAGATCTACCATGGCTTTTGGGATGCTTGGGTTAAACCAAGGAGCTACCAGTTGCACCGATGGGATGTCCAATACCATCATGGTGATTGAAGATGCAGGAAGAGCTTATACTACTGTAGCAAGATTTGGATCAGGTTCATCTAGACCATCACCCTTGACTGCTCCAGGCCATAGTGCTGCGGGTGACGGTATTACAGCTAATGCACGCAGGGTTTATGCATGGGCAGATCCCGATGCATTTGGCAATGGTTTTTCCGGACCAAGCAAGCAAACCGGTGGTGCAGGCGTTGCAAAAATTAATAATAATGCATCTCCTACTGGTGGCCCTTCAACATGTTTGTGGAGCGTTAATAATTGCGGCCCCAATGATGAGCCATTCAGTTTTCATGGCGGTGGTGTAAATGCAACCATGGGTGATGGATCTGTACGGTTCATCAAGGATACTGTTAATGCTGTAACCTTGAAATATGCAATCGGGGCAACCGATGGTAAAATCGTCAATTTAGATGAGTAATTTTTAGTTTGTCGTGAAGAACCCATCTTTTACAATAAAGGTGGGTTCTTTGTTTTTTTAGTTGTTTAACTTTTGAATAAAGGAGAATAAATTGTATCGATCCTTTTTGTTTTTATTAATGCTTGCTGGTGCGGGGGTATTTGGTTGTTCTTCTGGGCTTGATGCTAAGGGAACGGCCTATGTAAAGGGTCGAGAATTGTTTTTGAATAAAGATTACGATTCCGCTATTGAGCAGTTGAACAAGGTGATTGAAATGGATGAAAAGTTTGTTGATGCATACAATTTGCGAGGAAATTGTTATGCCGCTCTGAAAAAAAATGATGAAGCAGTTAAAGACTTTTCAAAAGCAATCGAGATAGATCCTAACAACCGGGGTGCATTGTTAAATCGAGGTTTGGCGTATAAAGCAATGGGGAAGTTACCCCAATCAAAAGCAGATGCATTAAAGGCTAGTAAGATCGCTGACTGATAAGTTTGATAATCTTAATTTAGGGTATTAATTTTAAAACCCGTGGATTAATACCCACGGGTTTTCTTTTGGTATCTCACTCATTTAATGCCCCACCTGCCAGATGATTTCTTGACTTCCTATCAAAACCCCAAAGCTAAGCATTCTCACCGCAAAGACGCTAAGACCGCTAATGAGCAGCAGAAAAGCCCGGATTACTCGCCTTGCACCTTGGTCACCCTCGCGTATGTGGGGGCCCATTCTTAAATTGCGGTTAATATGGATTTCCGCATTCGCGAAAATGACGGAAGGTTTTTTTTGCACCATTCATCCGTTGCAAATGCCTTTCTTAGCTTGTTTCCCCTTGGTGGGGCCTTATTTTGACCGAAAATAGCTATCAGAGCCGGAAGCGTAAGCGACGGTTATACAAAACCCTTCATCTGTAAATATACCTTTTTGCTTATTGCCTACCGTCGCTAACGCTTCCGGCTCTGATTTTCCCTTCTTTTCCGCGCAATTCCGTGTTCATCCGTGGCAAATGCTTCTTCTTTGTTTCTTTGCTTTTCTTCATTTCCGTGTAATTCTGTGTTCATCCGTGGCATATGTTTCTTCTTTGCTCGCTAGGTCGCCAAGAATTTTTACCGCAAAGACGTTAAGAACGCCAAGAAGCAGTAGACAATTTTGGATTTCTTGCCTCGAGCCTTGGTCACCCTCGCGTATGCGGGGGGGTGAATTCACACTTGAAGTGCAA
>DBCB01000211.1 GCA_002303765.1 Planctomycetaceae bacterium UBA969 | reverse complement strand
TTCTGGAAGTTCGAGCGAACCAATCAATAGGCTTCCAGCAACTGTAAATACAGAAGTAAGTTTTAACATTGGTGACCTTGATTATATTGCGCCGATGTTTCAACCCTTTAACAAGTTTGATGTGTTCTTTCGGATTGGTGCTAGGATTGGTGGAATTTACTTTTCAACGACTCAGGAAAACAAGTTTGAAAGCTTTTCGGAAACAAACTATATGTTTGGTGGTGGCCCGCATTTTGCAATAGAAACGCACAAGAGATTTGAAAGAATACCTGGCTTCGCGCACTTTGCTTCAGTTGATGGAACAGTACTTATAGGGCAAACAAGTCAGAACTTTTCGGCCACGCAAGGGCCATTTTCTGCAACCAGTAGCCAGTTTGTTATCCAATCCATCCCTGCAGTAACTTTTCAAACAGGCTTTAGCTATACGCCAAAGCGAGCATCGAACACCAAGTTTTCTGTTGGTTATCAGCTTGAGCAATGGTGGAACATTGCAAATGTGAATGAATCCAAGGGGCAGTTGGGCGATAATGGTTACTTTCTAAGGTGCCAGGTTGATTTCTAAATTCTTGCTTTAATGCTTGCGTTAAATTTTGGCAGACTTATTTTGTTACTTAGTTGCTACCCACACCCCGAATCTTCGGATTAATCAATGAAATACCGCACACTTGGAAATACTGGCCTTAAAGTTAGTGAGCTTTGCTTGGGAACCATGACCTTTGGCAAGCAAGCGGATGAGCGCACGTCGTTTGCAATCATAGACAAAGCTGTTAATGCGGGGGTTAATTTTATCGACACCGCAGATGTCTACCCGATTCCCCCCGATGAAAACACCTGGGGTGCAACAGAAGAAATCATAGGCAAATGGCTTAAAGGTAAAAGGAACCAGTTTGTACTTGCTACCAAATGCAAGCAGCGAGTTGGGACTTCGATCAATGATGAGGGGTTATCTCGTAGGCATATCATGAATTCTGTTGAGGCCAGTTTGAAACGGCTGCAAACCGATAATTTTGATCTTTATCAAGCTCATGCGCCCGACCCCAATACTCCGTTGGAAGAAACTCTTCGTGCCTTCGATGATCTTTTGCAACAGGGGAAAGTGCAAGCTATTGGTTGTTCCAATTACCCCGCTTGGCAAATCGCCTTGGCTTTGGGTATTAGTGATAAGCATGGTTGGTCACGCTGGGCCACGGTTCAACCTAGGTACAACATTCTTTATCGTGAAATCGAATCCGAACTCCTTCCACTTTGTCGGAACCAAAATTTGGGTGTCCTTTGTTATAATCCCTTGGCAGGTGGCATGCTTACGGGTAAGTACAATTCGTTGGAAAGTCAGGATGCAGGCGCCCGCTTTACTCTCGGGAAAACAGGCGATCTTTATCGTGAGCGTTATTGGCATCAGGCTCATTTGGCAGAATCGAATCGATTAAGTGAGTTTTTTACTAAACGAGGTAAATCGATCATAACAGCTTCAATAGCATGGGTTTTGGCGCAATCGGGAGTTACTTCTGCAATTTTAGGGGCATCGAGAGCAGATCAATTGGATTTAACTTTAAAAGCTGCCGATTTTACACTTGAAGAGGAAGAAAAGGCTTTTTGTAACCTTGCATGGTATAATTTGCCCAGACCAGCAACCCCTCCGGGCTAAAAAAGTAAAGTTAGTGCTTGAAGATATTCTGATTTCAAGGGATACTAAAGTAATGATTCTTGGTTGATACTGTTTTTGCCTCACGCCGACTGATTTTTCCTAAGCACCGTTTTTTATGGAGATCGAATAATGTTAGTAATTCCATCTAGGCCCAGTAAAGATACTTGTGATGGGATAACAAGAAGAGAAATTCTCCGTGTTGGTGGTAGTGCAACCCTCGGCATCAGCCTTGCAGATATTTTTAGTTTGCAGAAGGCAAGTGCAGCAAGCAACCAATCAGGCGGCCCAGGATTTGGTAAAGCAAAAAGTGTAATCCTTGTTTACTTGCAAGGTGGCCCTAGTCATCTCGACCTTTGGGACCCTAAAGAAAATGTTCCTGATAATGTGCGAAGCGTTTTCAAAGCTATCGACACTAAAATTCCAGGCGTAAAGTATACCGAGTTACTACCTAAGCTATCACAAGTGAATGATAAATTCACCATGATCCGCTCCATGAGCTATACGCCAGTTGGCTTGTTTAATCATACCGCTGCAATTTATCAAATGTTAACAGGCTATACAGCAGACAAGGTCAGCCCTTCGGGACAATTAGAACCGCCAACCCCAAAAGATTTTCCGACTGTTGGCTCTAATGTTGTAAGAATCAAGCCTCCTGTAAAGCCCATGCTTCCGTTTGTAATGCTTCCTAGACCATTGCAAGAAAGCAATGTGGTAGGCAAGGGTGGTTCTGCAGGTTTTCTTGGCCGAGCATATGATCCCTACCTGCTTTATCCTGCAGGCGACGACATGGATATGACCAAGATGGATCGTATTAAAATTGATGATTTAAAACTTCGCGAAGAAACTAACGCCCAAAGGCTTGAACGCAGGGCTAGCCTTCGTGAATCAATTAACAAGGGCTTGCCTGCTTTGGAAGAAGCAACATCCAAATATGCACTTGATGATTATTATGGTAAAGCACTCAGCTTGGTTATTTCTGGAAATGCGAGAAAAGCTTTTGAGCTTGCTCAAGAACCAAAAACCCTGCGCGAACGCTATGGCATGAACACCTTTGGCCAAAGCTGTTTATTGGCCCGTAGGTTGATTGAAGCTGGTACCAAGTTTGTTGAAATTAACTGGCCCAAAGTAGCAAACTCTGACAATCATTCTTGGGATGTACATGTTGGACTTTCTAAGCGCATGAAAGATCAATCTGCACCAATGCTAGATTCTGGCCTTACCACTCTAATCGCAGATCTGGATGAAAGAGGTTTGCTCGCAGAGACTCTGGTTATTGCTGTAGGCGAATTTGGTAGAAGCCCCCAAAGAGGTGTTTCGACTTCCGGAAATCAAAATAATGATGATGGCCGCGATCACTGGCCCTACTGCTACACTGCAGTGGTTGCAGGAGCAGGCGTTAAGCGTGGTTTGGTTTATGGCAAGTCTGACAAGACTGCATCTGCCCCAGTTGATAACCCTGTTCATCCACGCGAATTGTTGGCAACCCTGTACCATAGTGTTGGTATTGATCCTGGCACTATTGTTTATAATCACTTGAATCAGCCGAGAGAACTTGTTCAAGGTGACCCTGTTACAGGGATTCTCGCTTAGTATATTAGTGATAATGGTGGCATTTCGACCGGCTGCTTCATGCGCCGGTCGTTTTCTTTTTTAAGGCCCCTCATGAATCGTTCACCTAAACAAAGATGCGAATGGCTTGAGCAGCAATTGCAGGTGTCTCTACCTGAAGAGTTATTATTGTTCTGGGAATTTGCAAAATCGCTCCGCCCTTTAGAGCCACTAAGTGCGCTCGAAGATTCATTGGGGATTTATCTTGTAGGTGCTTTTGAAATTCTTTCTGGGAAATTCGATACCTATTCGGGCGAGATCCCAATTTCACTTCATTGGAGATATGGCCTCGATCCACCAGAGTTTTTTACGCTGTTGGCACGAGGGGAAGACCGCTGGCATGCAGGTTATTACATCGATACTCCAGCGGGTAAAAGTTATTGTGTCACTTCTTATTCTGCAAATGATGGATTGCAGTTTAATTTTGATGGCAGGAGCTTGTTTTCTGCTGTTGAAAGATATCTGGACGATAAGGAATTGATCAATGATGAAGATGATGTCGTACTGACAGGGGCGGAGTTGGAAGAAAGTAAAAAAGCATGCGATAAAGTGCGAAAAGCTTTGCTGAAGTATCGACCATTAGCGAGAAAAATCCAAGTTGGTAAACGTAATGTTGTAGAAAAAACAATTGATGGAGTGGGCGTGGTTGCCGCCGAAAATGCTGTAGGAGAAATTGATAAATCTATTAAGAAGAAAATACCCTACATGGTTTGGTCTGATACTGAATATGAGAAAGTTATGCAGGAAGCTATTCGATTGCAGGCATTGGGGAAAGCTGCAACCGCTTTGAAGCTTGCAAAAGATTTATGGCAGGTGGGGGATGAACATCGAATGCGGAAAGCTGCATCAGTGATGGTTGAGGCATATAAAAAGTTAGCCAGGCTTCCCTTTGATAAAATCTTGGGGGAACACCTGGCATATTTAAATCGTGAATGGCTGGACATCCTAGATGCCAGCAGCGGAAACTAGTTGATCTTTAAAAGTTCAACTTCAAAAATAAGGTCAGCATTTGGAGGAATAACCCCGCCTGCACCGCGTGCGCCATAACCAAGATCAGGGGGAATGGTCAGTTTGCGTTTTTCGCCAATTTTCATGCCTGCAACGCCTTCGTCCCAGCCTTTAATAACCATCCCAGCACCCAAACCGAATACAAATGGGTCGCCGCGATCAACGCTGCTGTCAAACTTTTTACCGTTGCTCTTCAACCAACCTGTGTAATGCACGGTTACTTTTTTCCCAGCCTTAGCTTCATCGCCAGTGCCTTCTTTAAGTACTTCATATTCCAAACCAGAAGCAGTTTTCATTGTCTTTCCTTTTTTTGTTTCCTGAGCGAAGCCATTGCTCAATGTTGTAAGGGCTAAAAGTACCACAAGAGCAGCCATGCTCCGAGTTCGAAGAATCATGAATTTTCCTTTCTAGAAAAAGTAATGCCAAATGGCTAATAAAATATATTTAACAGGAGTTAGGATTTGGGCCAAGAGGAAAGTATTAACCTACCTTAAAAAAGTAGTAAGAGGCTAGTAGGTAGCCAACGGAGATAATGATTACTCTGAGCATTTTTCTGGGTATTTTCTGGCTAAAAGTACCGCCTAAATATCCCCCAATGATGGAGAAAAAAGCCATTCCCCCTGCGAATTTCCAGTCCATGGGGGCATCAATGCAAAAAACGATGGCAGCCACGCAATTGATGATGAATGCCAGTACGTTTTTTAGGCCGTTAACCCGGAAAATATCTGGAATACCCATGAATGAAAGGGATGCAATCATCAGGATTCCAATGCCTGCCCCAAAATATCCACCATATATTGCAACTAAAAACTGAAATAGAACCAATCCCAGCACAGAATATAAACTCTTCGAGGGATTTACCTCCCCTTCAAGTTCTGATGTTTTTGGCTTGGATATTAAGGGCTGAATTAAAAACAAGGTGGATGCTAACACAAGTAGCCAAGGTACCAATACGCGGAAGTGTTGTGGAAATCTAGTGACCATCAAGGCACCTATTATTCCTCCCACGATGCTGGGTGGGATTAGAATCAGCAGCCAGGTTTTAATGCCTTTTAGGTGTGCTCTGCTTCCCCAAGCGCCTGCAAGTGAACCCGGGAATAGACCGACCGTGCTCGTGGTATTAGCCATTACTTCGGTGCCAAGAGAGTACACAAGAGCGGGGAAAGTAAGCAAAGTACCTCCGCCCGCAATTGAATTAACAAACCCGGCAGCAAGCGCTGCAAGTGCACAAATCAGATATTCAACCCAGTGTTCCAAAGCTCACTCGTTCTTGTTTATGATTGCCAATGAACTGTGACACCAAGATATTCATCTTTGTTTTTCAACAGCCCATCATAAGCTGAAGTAAGCTCGGTGGGTTTGATTTTATGGGTGATAAGCCCATTTAGATTTAATCTGCCGTTTGCTAGTGATGCCAGCAGCCAATTCTGTGCCTTATGAATGTTCCAATTACCATTCAGGCGAATATGTGCTGGTTCAAAAAGCATATTGCCATGCGCCCCGCAAACCTCAATGTAGCGGCGATGAAGATCATCATAAAAGTTGACATCGGTGGCTTTGCCTCTGGGGCTTCCAACCACGATGACTTGGCCAGCATCGCAAGCGAGAGACATAGCTTGAGGAACAGCATCTGGAATACCGGTGGCATCAACGACAATTTCCGCACCTGGGCTGAGTATTTTTCGAAGTTGTTCTTTGATTGGCCCGTTGGCAGGGTCAATGACGGCATCAGCGCCAGCTGCAAGAGCAGCTTTACGCCTCATGGGAACCGCATCGATACCAATTACAGGGTTAGCTCCTGCAGCCATCAGGCAGCGAAGCGAAAATTGTCCAATAATACCAAGGCCTAAAACCGCAGCACTTCTGCCGAGAGTAAGCCCAGCACGAATGGAAGCTCCCATGCCATACCTTGAAATACAAGCCACAGCGGCTTTTTCGAAGTCGAGATTCTCAGGCAATTTCCACCATTTACCCCGTTCATGGGTGGTGCTTAGAAGTTCATGGGAAGCATGATTGCCGGGAAAACTAACCCGGTCGCCTTCTTTTAAGCCGGTAATATTTTTGCCTACTTTTAAAACGACGCCTGCAGCGGAATAGCCAGGTCTGAAAGGAAACTTCCAATCAGGCATGCTGGGGTCTTTAAGCCATTGATGGGAACCCGTGTAAACAGCTAGTTCTGTTCCTGCGCTGATGGCAGAAACCTTGGTTTCAACAAGGAATTGGTCTGGGGCAGGATCGGAAATTTCAACTTCCCGAAGGCCGGTTTTGTGTGGTTCAAGAATAACAGCTTGAATAGCTTTCATGTTTTGTTCCTTTCAAAAAACAGTATGAAAAGATCCTAGGGATAAAATGGTTCCGTGTCATGTCAATTCTTCCCCCAACTTTCTCCCAAAGATTCCTATAATATGGTTTGGAAGAGAGCATGCTTAATCAGGAACAAATTCATGATCTGGGAAATTGAAATACGACCAAAAGACTCTGACCTTGAAAAATGCAGAGTAAACAAGGATTTTCACCTGCTTACCCCGGGTGCAAAAGCCAAAGATCCCATTACTTCTGCTTCTAAGGGGTTGCTTGTTTCAGGTGAAATTAGCATCGAGCAGATTCAAAAATTAGTTACAGAACTTTTGGTAGATTCCGTGGTAGAAAGCGGAACCATAAATAAGCTGGGAAATTTACCTGTTGGCGAAGGTTCCAATGATCCTTGCCTTGCAACGGTACTCTTAAAACCCGGTGTCATGGATCCTACCGCATTAAGCATTATCCAAGCTGGGCAAGATTTAAAGGTGCCTGTTGTTTCCGTACGCAGTTTCCGCAGGTATTTCGGTGCCCCTCTTTCTCCCATTGAAAAAGATGTTTTGTTTAGAAGAGTTCTTGCGAATGATGCAATTGAAATGGTGGTGGAAGGCCCCATTAATCAAAAACATATCGCAGAGGGCGCCCCATATGTGTTTAAAAAGATTGTAGTTCCAATCCGGGATTTAAAACCCGAGGAACTTGAAAAACTTAGCAAGCAGATGAGCCTTTCTTTGAACCGTGAAGAAATGATCACGATTCAAGAACATTACCTTAAAGTAGCTAAAGACCCCAATGATATCGAATTGGAGACTATCGCTCAAACTTGGTCCGAACATTGCTCGCATAAAACCCTTAAGGGCAGGGTTGATTTCGAAGGCAAGATTTATCAGAACTTGCTTAAGGAAACCATTTTTGAAGCTACTCGTTTCCTTCGTGAAAAAGCAGGCAAGGATGATTGGTGTGTCAGTGTTTTTGAAGATAATGCTGGCGTCATCAAGTTTGATGAAAACTTCCACCTTTGCTTTAAGGTGGAAACCCATAACCGACCCTCTGCGATAGAACCCTACGGTGG
>DBCB01000273.1 GCA_002303765.1 Planctomycetaceae bacterium UBA969 | reverse complement strand
TGCTCAGAAACCTCGGGGGTGGCTGTTTAGTTCCGGTTGGCATTCGCACAAAGATTACTGGCGATGTCGTTTCTCTAACAGCAGTGGTTTTATCGGAAGATGGCAAACAGCGGATAATTGCAGATGAAACCGGATCGATCAATGAAGTTGAAATGATAGGATTTAGGTTGGCAGAGAAAATGAAAAAGGGCGGAGCAGAAAAGATACTTGCAGCGATCCGCCCTGCCCTACCCGCTTAAACTTTATTTACCCTTGGCTTTGACACCGTAAACTTTTACATCGGCCCAGTCGCCTGTATCATCAAAAGTACCAACACCAACCTGGCCCCAAAGAAAGTTTTTATTGGTTGCGGTCATCACGGGTTCATTCATATCGTCAAAAAACACTTCGATCGATCCAGTGGAGACATCGCGTTTAATGCGGGCCTTATGCCAAGCATCAGTCCAATTGGTGCCTGGGGTTGTCTTGGTTGAAATCTTCTTCCGATCGCTGCCATCAACGATAAAAATTTGATTGGCATGATCATCAGTCTTCTTGCCTAGATGAACATAGTAAAAATGCGCAGGGTCTTGATAACCAAAGAAAAGGCAAAGATCGCGGTGGTTATAATCCTTGATGGTGCTGAGCATTTTGGTTTCTAAAACAAAATCCCCAACGCTAAGATCTTTCACAAGTGCAAAGTGGTAAGGGCTACGGTGCGGGGGCTTAAAGCCACTGTTTTTTTTAAACTGGCTCAAAGCTTTAAAACCATCCTTGGAATCAACTATTTTCCAGCATGAACTATCGCTAAAAGCCCAACGATCCGAGCCCTTGGCGAAGTTATCTTCAAAAAGTAGTGGTAAATTATCTGCACCATGCGAATAACCGAACATCGAAAGGGCCAAAACACTAAGAAAAAGCACTCGAAACATGGAATACCTCGTGTAAATTCCGGTAAGATAACACTTAGAATATAATCTTTACTTATGATAACTCCAAGAAAGTTTCCATGCAGGAAGTCGAAACAAAACGAAAACCCGAACTACTGGCACCTGCGGGGGACTGGGATTGCCTAAAGGCAGCAGCAGCCAATGGCGCAGATGCAGTCTATTTTGGCCTTGATCAATTTAATGCCAGGCACAGGGCAACCAACTTTACTCTTGCTGAACTTCCCAAAGTCGTGGCTTTTCTTCACGGCCACAACATTCGAGCATTCGTGGCGTTCAACATCCTGATTTTTTCTGAAGAACTAAAAGAAGCTGAAAGATATCTTCAGGAAATCGCCCGGGCAGGAGTTGATGCTGTAATTATTCAAGATCTTGGATTAGCAAAGCTTGCAAGGCTGGCAGTTCCGGAATTAGAAATTCATGCAAGCACCCAAATGACGATTTCAGATTCCCGCGGTGCCACCTTTGCTGAAGAACTCGGGGCAACTCAAGCAGTGCTTGCACGCGAGATGTCCATTGAACAGATTGCCAAAATCTCTGAAGAAAGCACCATCCCCTTGGAAGTTTTTGTACATGGTGCATTATGCGTTGCTTACAGCGGCCAATGCCTAACCAGCGAAGCTTTGGGCGGTCGCAGCGCCAACCGGGGCCAATGTGCACAGGCTTGCAGAATGCCCTACGAGATGATCGTGGATGGGAAGCAAATAAATCTAGGCGACAAGGCATATTTATTAAGCCCGCAGGATCTTGCAGGGCATGATCAAATTGCTGAGCTCATCAAAGCGGGGGTCACCTGTTTCAAAATTGAAGGGCGCTTAAAAGGCGCAGCCTATGTTGCAGCAACTACAAGGCTTTATCGCGAGGCGATCGATTGCGCAATTGAAGGCAGGCCTTTCGAACCTGATAAAATCCAGCTTAACGACCTAACGATGGCTTTTTCGCGGGGCTTTACCCCTGGATTTCTTCACGGGAACAATCATCAAAAACTGGTGCGCGGGCGATTCCCGAAAAGTCGTGGCTTATTACTCGGGCGCATTATCGACCTCAAAGCAGGTACCCTCTTTTTAAAAATTGATAAAGAACACCTGGGTCACCCTTTACCTTTACAAATAGGTGATGGGATTGTAATCGACTTGGCCAAGCCTGAAGAAAAAGAGCCGGGCGGGCGCGTTGTGGAAATTCAAAAAACTAAAATTAGCGATGTGGTTGAAATACGCCTGCATGGCGGAATCGAAGTAAACAAGCAAGAGGTTCTGGATGCCCCCGTTTGGAAAACAGACGACCCAGATTTTCGCAAGCGCATGGAATCCAGCTTCGCTCGGGACCTTGTGGTGCATCGCGCTCCTTTAGATTTTAAGCTGGATTGTAAAATCAATGCCCCGCTGCATGTTGAAGCTATTTGCAAAGATGGCACTTCTGCAAAAGCAACTTGGGAAGGGCCAGTTCAAGAGGCTAATCAGCGCCCCTTCGAATTAAATGATGCAAAAGAATATCTGGGCAGACTGGGCAGCACCCCGTTTTCTCTGGGCACGATCGAACTTAATATCCAGGGAAATGCCATGATTCCCCCTGCGATCTTAAATAAGCTTAGGCGTGAATTAGTGGACCAATTGATTGATGCCAGAAAAAGTAACCAGATCAGGCCAATTGTAAGCACTAATGCGCTAGAACAATTGCGCGAGCAAATTAAAGTTCCTAAACCTTCGCAACATGAATCGCCTTCACTTATACCCTTGGTACGAAATCATGGGCAACTCGATGCGGTAATAGCTTGGGCGAAAAGCACTCAATCCACAAAAATATCCATGATTCATTGCGATTTTGAAGACACGAAACTTTACAAAGAAGCAGTAACCAAAGCCAACTTGGCTGGGATTCCAATTTCTTTGGCAACCTTGCGTGTTATCAAGCCGGGCGAAGATGGCTTTCTTACTCAGGCAATTAAATACCAACCTGATGCATTGTTGATTCGAAGTATAAGTGCCCTTAGGTATGCAAAGCAACATGCGCCCTCTCTTAAACTTATTGGTGATTGGTCACTAAATTGCGTCAATGAAATCAGCACTCGCATGATGCTGGATGAAGGTTTGGAGCGCATAGCCCCCGGTAACGATCTAAACTGGGAACAACTCAAGCAACTTGTAATGAGGTCGGAACCACGGGCTCTAGAGATAGGTGCGCATCTGCATATGCCGATGTTTCATATGGAGCATTGTGTATTTGCTGCATTTCTTTCTGAAGGCAAGGATCACCGCGATTGTGGCAGGCCCTGCGAAACCCACAAAGTTTCTCTGAAAGATCGCAGCACTGGTGCGGAATTCCCCGTTGGCGTTGATTCGGGCTGTAGAAATACGGTTTACAATTCCATGCCCCAATCTGCTGCAGAGTATTTGAAGCGTCTTATTGAAATGCATGTGACTCACTTCAGGATCGAATTCCTCAGGGAATCAAACTTGGAAGTGCAGAAGATTCTCGATGGGTATGGTTCGGTCCTTTCGGGT
Organism: Planctomycetaceae bacterium UBA969; assembly: GCA_002303765.1. Lineage (GTDB taxonomy): Bacteria > Planctomycetota > Planctomycetia > Gemmatales > Gemmataceae > UBA969. The sequence continues at coordinate 448 of DBCB01000273.1, read as the reverse complement.
AAAAATGATGGTAAAAACCTTTGGCAAAACTTGAGGGCCAGCAATCAGGTGGGTTTGACCCGCGGCACTTTCAATCTGCTTTAAGCTGGTTCTTTACCCAAGTGTTTCCACTTTCTTGATTCCCGGGTTGCTTTAACCCGTTGATCGAGGATAATCATGGCAGGAATTCTTTGCCGCCCTTTAAAGTTGATAGTTGGCATTGGAATGGAACCCTTGTTCGATGAATAATGAATCTTCGAATCCAGAATTACCAAAGGAAGTGTTGCTGGGAACACCAGGGCCACTGCCCAATCTCCACATTGATTTAGACCCTTCCGACCCTGCAGCTTTATTATTTGCATCGGGTATCGAATCAACAGATGATGTCCCCACCCAAGTCTCCAAAACCGCGCCCCAGTTGGTAAAGACTACAGAAGATGCACCTTTGCCAAATGTTTTTAAAGGCAAA